>DATKOZ010000038.1:0-327979 GCA_035524375.1 Binataceae bacterium (SeqCode)
CACACCGTCTGCTTCCGGCGCCATCTCGGGGACGCTCACGCTCGAGGACAATGCGGCTAATGCGCCGCAAACGGTGTCATTGACCTGTACCGGGCAATAGGCCGGACGTTATAGTTTGAATAAAGCGCGCTTCTCCTTCCCGCTCCTCTCTGCAATGGCAGGTATGGGGCGGAAAGGGGGAGCGCGCTGTTCTTTTGATCGTAACCCGGCCGGCCGCCCATATGGCCTCGCTGGTTTGTCCGGCGGTAAACTACTGAGCCGATGGACGCCAAGGAACAAAAGGCGATCTGTATCGTTAAGCGGCTGACCGAAGCGGGCTTCCGTGCCTACTTTGCGGGCGGATGTGTGCGCGATCGGATACTGGGGGTCGAACCCAAAGATTACGATGTCGCCACCGACGCTCGTCCCGAGGTTGTACAGGGACTGTTCGACCATACGATAGCGGTGGGTGCCAAGTTTGGCGTGATTGGTGTCGTCATAGACGGCGATGTTTGCGAAGTCGCGACGTTTCGCGCCGACGCACCTTATATCGACGGACGCCGCCCCTCGGCCGTACGATTCGGCACGATTGAAGAAGATGCTATCCGCCGCGACTTCACCATTGGCGGGATGTATTACGATCCGACGGCTGAACGACTGATTGATCTGGTTGGCGGGATGCGCGACTTGCGCGCAGGAATCATTCGCGCGATCGGAAATCCATACGATCGTTTTGACGAAGACCATCTGCGCATCTTGCGCGCCGCGCGGTTCGCGGCTCGGCTGGACTTTTCGATCGATCCGGCGACTTGGGCCGCGATGAAACGAGCGGCGCCGTCGATCACTGCGATCGCAGCCGAGCGGATCGGCGAAGAACTGGTGATGTTGATGACCGAGGGGGGCGCCGCGCGCGGCATGGACCTGATGATGGAAAGCGGGCTGATGCAAATCCTAATTCCAGAAGCGGTCGAGATGGTTGGATGCACGCAGCCTGAGAATTTTCATCCCGAAGGCGATGTTTATACGCATACCCGCATGGCGGTTGCAATGCTGCCGGCCGGATGCACTGAAACTGTGGCGTTTGGAATCCTGTTCCACGACATTGCCAAGCCGCGCTGCCGTGCGGTAACGGGAGACAAGGTAACGTTCTACGGCCATACCGACATCGGCGCGGTGATGGCTGCGGAAATCCTGTCGCGGTTCAAGCGCTCGCGTGCGGTACAGGAGCGCGTCGCATATCTGGTGAAGGATCATTTGCGCCTGTGTATGGCCCCGCGGATGCGCACGGCCACGCTCAAGCGGATGCTGGCCGAGGACGGATTTGACGAACTGATGCAGGTCGCATTTCTGGATGCGTTCGCATCGAGTTCGGACCTGAGCTTCTGGCATTTCTGCCGCAACGCGATGCAGAACATGACGGCGGCCGAGATCCGTCCGCCCCGGCTGATTGGCGGGAACGACCTCAAGCAGATGGGATTTGAGCCGGGGCCGCGCTTCAAGGCGATTTTGAAGGACGTGGAAGATCAGCAACTGGATGGCGCACTTGTAACGCGCGATGACGCGCTTGACTATGTGCGGCGCCATTACGGCTCTCAACCCGCCGCCTAGCCGGGGACGCGGCGCCATTTGCTTCAGGCAACCGCCATAACCAAGCGCTTTGGCCGCACGGTTGCGCTCGCCGGCGTCGATTTCGATGCGCGGCCGGGCGAGATCCACGCGCTGTTGGGCGAGAACGGCGCGGGAAAGACCACCTTAATGAGCATCTTGGCCGGTCGCCTGCGCCCCGATGGCGGCGAGGTGCGCCTCGACGATACTCCGCTGCGCGCGGGATCTGCGCACGCTGCGCTCGCCGCTGGTATTGCAGCCGTGAATCAAAGCCCGATGCTTTTCGAGCGGATGACTTGGGAGGAAAACCTTGCACTTGGCGGATTCAATTCCGCCGCTCGATTTGACCTTGAGGTCGCTGCGGCTCGAGGACACGAACTGGCCGGCAAGCTCGGCTTTGCGCTGCCGCCAGCGGGCGCGGTGGTTGAGGAAATATCGATGGCCGAGCGGGTGCGGCTGGAAGTGATTCGGGCTCTCAGCTTCAACCCGCGCGTATTGATCCTCGACGAGCCGACGAGTGTGCTTGCGCCCTCGGAACTGGCGCCATTTCTGGATCTGCTTCGGCGGCTTCGCGCCGAGGGTCGAATCGTCGTGATGATCACGCACAAGTTGGCCGAGGCGATCGCCGTCGCCGACCGAATTACAATCTTGCGCCAGGGCGGGGTTGTGGCCCGCACAACACCGAAGGAAACCACGGAAACAGAACTGGCGCGCTGGATGATCGGTGAAATCGTTGCGATGCCGGAGACGGTCAAAAAGAAGATCGCCATTGGTTCATTGGCGCTCGAAGCAAACGCTTTGAGTTTGGACGTTGGCGGCCGGCGGATTCTTGACGGCATGTCATTCCGGCTCAGCGCAGGCGAAATCGTTGGCGTGGCCGGCGTGGATGGCAACGGCCAAACCGAATTGGTCGAGTTGCTCGCGGGCATTCGCAGCCCGACCGGTGGCAGCTTAACTGTAAGCGGCGGCGCTGACGCGATGGCCGTCATACCGCAAAATCGCGACCTCGACGGCTTGATACTTGACCTATCACTCTGGGAAAACCTGATCCTCGCGCGACCGCTACGGGAGCGGATGAGCGCGAACGGATGGCTCGACCGACTGGCCGCCAAATCATTATGCATGGAACTCCTCCAGCGCTTCAGAATTCGCGCGGCCGGACCTGATGCCCAGGCTGCAGCGCTTTCGGGTGGGAACCGGCAGCGGCTTGAAGTGGCCCGCGCGATTGCTCAGAAGCCGCGATTAATTGTCGCGCACAACGTATGTCGCGGTCTCGACTTTGTGGCCACCGCCGAGGTTCATCGCATCTTGCTCGATTTTGCTGCTGCGGGTGGGGCGGTGTTGCTGGTATCCAGCGATCTCGATGAAGTACTCGCGATATGCACGCGCCTGATGGTGATCAATCGCGGACGGATTCGTGAAACTCAGGAAAGCGACCGGGATCCCACGCGAATCGGGCTCCTGATGGCAGGAACCGTGGAATAGGCGATGGTGCGCACGATCGCACGGCCTGCCGCAGCGATTGCGCTGGCAATCGCATTGGTTTCGCTCGTTCTGCTGGCGCTGGGAGCATCACCGGCCGGAGTTTTCGCGGCACTGGTCGAAGGCGCCTTCGGCAATTGGTACGCATGCACCGATACCCTGGTGAAGGCCACGCCACTGGTTTTTGCGGGTCTGGCGGTTTCGGTCGCATTTTCGGGTGGCTTGTGGAATATCGGCGCCGATGGGCAACTGACCGCTGGAGCGATCGCCGCGGGCGCAGTTGGTCCGCGGTTGAACGGCATGCCACATCTGCTTGCGATCGCCATCGTGCTCGGCGCAGGAGCGGCGGGCGGCGCGCTGTGGGGAGCTATTGCCGGCTGGCTGCGCGCGCGCCGCGACGTGAACGAAGTCATCAGCACAATCATGCTGAACTTCATCGCGGTACAGACGCTTTCGTGGACCGTTCACGGGCCGCTGATGGAAGCGTCGGGGGCCTATCCCGCCAGCGTTCCGATTGCGGATTCGGCGAAGTTGGCCTTCTACTTCATCCCAAGCCGCCTCAACAGCGGAATGCTGCTCGCAATCGCGCTGGCCATCGCATGCTATCTGATGCTGTCCCGCACGACTGCGGGATTCGAGTTGCGGGCGATGGGCCACAACCGGCGCGCGGCGGCTTTTTTCGGAATTCCGATCGCGGCGCTGACCGTCCGTACGATGACATTGTGCGGTGCTCTGGCTGGCATCGGCGGGGCGGTGCAAATCGCGGCGATTACTCATCGATTGTATGAAAAGTTTTCGCCGGGATGGGGTTATGAAGCGATCGCCGTTGCGCTTGTCGCACGGCTGAATCCGCTCGGCGTGATTGTTGCCGCGCTGTTGTTCGGCGCGCTGGATAATGGTTCGCAGGCGATGCAACGCGCTCAGGGCGTATCGCCCGTGCTGGTGCAGGTGATTCAGGGGATGGTGATTCTAATCCTGCTGACGCTTGATACCCCCCTCTTCAATGAATTGCGAGGTCGATTGCAAAACAATGCCGTGGCCTCGCCGGTTGAGGGAGAGCGTCGCGATGCTTGAAACGTTCCTGGTCTCCACGATCGCGATGGCGACGCCGATCCTGCTGGCCGCGCTGGGCGAGTATCTCGTCGAGGAAAGCGGCGTAATCAATATCGGTATCGAAGGCGCGATGCTGTGCGGCGCGTTTTTTGCGCTTGCTGCGTCATATTTCAGCGGAAGCATGATACTGGGGCTGCTGGCGGGAATTGCGGCCGCCTGCGCGCTCAATGCGCTCTTCGCGTACCTGGTGGTCAACCTGGCGGTTAGCCAGGTGGTTGCGGGTACCGCGCTGGATATTCTTGCCCTCGGCATCACGGGAGTGTTCTACCGCAGGTTTTTCGGCCTAACCGGGATGGCAGTGCTGGTTCATCCCATGCCGAGGCTGGCATTAGGTCCGCTGGCCCGGATTCCGATAATCGGCCATCCGCTGTTCAATCGCGACCCGCTGGTGTACCTGGCGTTCATCCTGACCCCTGCACTCTGGTATCTCGTTACGCGCACGCGATGGGGCCTGTGGCTGCGGGCGGCAGGCGAGCGGCCAGAGGCCGCCGATGCACTCGGCCTCGATACCTATCGGCGGCGATGGGAGGCGATTCTAGCCTCCGGCGTTTTATCGGGACTGGCCGGCGCCTATTTGACGCTCGTATATGCCGGTACATTCGTCGAGGACATCACTTCCGGCCGCGGGTTCGTGGCGCTTTCCGTCGTAATCGTGGGCCGGTGGAACCCGTGGGGGATGGCTGCGGCGGCGGTCCTGTTTGGCGCTGCGATGGCGCTGCAATTCGGCCTGCAGGCGCTCGGCACGGCAGCGCCATATCAGCTGTTTTTGGCCCTGCCGTACGTATTGACGCTGGTTGTACTCGCCGGTGTGGGCGGTCAGGCGGACGCGCCAAGCGGCCTTGGCGAGCCGTATCGCCGTCAATAAGCGTGCGGAAATCGAGCGTAAATGATATGCTGCCACCGACGGCTATGGCGGTGGCGGTATCAGTCGATTCGTCCTTCCCGATGGCGCATTGCGAGCGATGCGCCAAGGCGGTTTTGACCTATGTTTCGTTCGACGAACTCGGCTCTGAAATCCGCCTGTGCGTGCATTGCGACGGCCCGGCCGGGGCCAGGCTTGATTGGGTGACGGTGGAGGAATTGGAGGCGTCGGGTTACTACATTGGCTCGCCGCCGGTGGAGAAGGCTTGCGGCTCGGGATGCGGCAGTTGCTCGGTCAGAAAAAATTAATTTGAATTTCAACGCCTGCCGTCTCGGCCTTGGATGGGACGGTGAAGAGGCGGATGAGGACGAGGGCGGGAAAGGCAGCGTGAATACCAACCATGGCTGAAACCAACGGCAACGAACCAACTCATAACGAACCGACGCTGCTGAATATCGAAGACGACATGCGGCAGTCCTATCTGGACTATGCGATGTCGGTAAACGTCGGCCGCGCGCTCCCGATGATCCGCGACGGGTTGAAACCCGTCCATCGGCGAATACTTTACGCGATGTTCCGCGCGGGACTGCTTCCGAACAAGCGCTATACCAAGTGCGCCGCGGTAGTCGGTGAGGTGCTCGGCAAATACCATCCGCATGGCGACCTTGCGGTTTATGACGCACTTGCGCGAATGGCCCAACCATTCAGCATGCGGTACCCGCTTATCGACGGACAGGGCAATTTCGGCTCGGTGGACGGCGATCCGCCCGCCGCAATGCGTTATACCGAATGCAAGCTCACTCGGCTGGCAGAGCGGATGCTGGCCGATATCGACAAGGAAACGGTTGATTTTGTCCCCAATTACGACGGCTCTCAAGAAGAGCCGGAAGTGCTCCCCGGTCAGGTACCGAACCTGCTCATCAACGGCTCGGACGGTATCGCCGTGGGCATGGCGACCAACATACCGCCGCATAATCTGACGGAAATATGCGACGCGATCCTGCTGCTGATCGACAAACCCGACACGCCGCTCGCAAAAATCCTCGATATTGTGCCTGGCCCCGATTTTCCGACCGGTGGGCAAATTCTCGGCCGAAAGGCCATTAGGGAGGCGTATGTAACCGGGCGCGGTTCGATCCTGATGCGTGCGCTGGCAGCAATAGAGACTGACAAGCGCAGTGGGCGTGCGTCGATTATCGTGCGCGAAATTCCCTATCAGGTGAACAAGGCGCGGCTGATCGAACGGATTGCCGAGCTGGTGAACGATAAACGTATCGACGGTATCAGCGATCTTCGCGACGAATCGGACCGCGACGGCATGCGGATCGTGATCGAACTGAAGCGTGACGCCGAGCCGCGCATCGTCCTCAATCAGCTCTACAAGCTGACCCAGATGCAGCAGGGCTATGGCCTGATAATGCTTGGCATCCACGATGGCCGCCCGCGCGAGATGAATCTGCTGCAGATGCTCCATACGTTTTTGGAGCATCGCAAGATCGTGCTGACCCGGCGCACGCGCTTCGAATTGCGTGAGGCCGAAGCGCGCCTCCACGTGTTGGAGGGGCTGCTGATTGCGCTAAAGAACCTCGACGCCGTCATCAAGTTGATTCGCGCGTCCAAGGATGCCGAAACCGCGCGATCGGGCCTGATGAAGCAGTTCGATCTGTCGCAGATTCAAGCGCAGGCGATCCTTGACATGACGCTGCGGCGCCTGACCGGACTGGAGCGGGAGAAGATCGAAACCGAGCACAAGGAAACGCTCGCACTAATCGCCAAGTACAAGAAGATTCTGGCCGACGAGCGCGAGTTGATGAAACTTATCGCGGCCGAACTCAATGAAATCAAGGAACAGTTCGGCGATGCGCGCCGCACCCAGATCGTCGAGGCGGAAGCCGAGTTCTCGGTCGAGGACCTGATCGTCGAAGAGGACGTTCTGGTCACCGTGACCCACGGCGGTTACATCAAGCGTACTCCGCTCTCGCTCTACCGCACCCAAAAGCGTGGCGGACGCGGAAAAATCGGCGCGACCACCGCTGAGGAGGATTTCGTCGAGCGATTGGAGCGCGTCTCCACCCATGATCGCCTGATGTTCTTTACCAGCGCGGGAAAGGTATACCAGTTGAAGGCATACGAACTGCCCGAGGGGGGCAGGGCGGCCAAAGGCCGTTCGATCGCGAACCTGTTGAGTCTTGCGGAAGAGGAGAAGCTCTCAGCATTTATGCCGGTGCCGCACGAAATCGCGGGCAAGTTCGTGTTCTTCGCCACGCGCCGCGGCCGTGTGAAAAAGACCGCGCTCGATGAATACGAGAACATTCGCTCCACCGGGATCATCGCGATCAATCTCGAAGATGGCGACACGCTGGTTGACGTCAAAATTACCGATGGCAACCAACAGATCGTCCTGTCCACGCGCGAGGGGCAGGCGATCCGGTTCAAGGAAGAGGAAGCGCGTCCGATGGGCCGCGCCACCGGCGGCGTGAACGGGATGGAGCTTGAAACGCAAACCGTCAAGGAGGGCAAGCACGTTGCGCTGATCGAGGACGAGGTCGTTTCGATGTCCACCGTGCGCGACGACGAAACCCTGCTCACGGTTTCCGAGCTTGGCTACGGCAAGCGCACTCCGGCCAGCGACTACCGGCTGACGCATCGCGGCGGCAAAGGCGTCATCACGATGAACCTCACCGACAAGACCGGCAAGGTGATCGACGTCCGCCAGGTCGGCACCGACGACCAAGTGATGCTGATCACCGATGCCGGCAAAGTAATCCGCCTCGGGGTCAAGGACGTGCGCATCACCGGGCGCAACGCGCAGGGGGTTCATTTGGTGCGGCTTGAAGAGAATGAGAAGGTGCGCGCGGTAGCGGGATTGGCAGAACGGGATGATGAAGACGGTAACGGCAACGGGTCCGACGAATAGCTGACTTAACTGAGATTCGCTCCGGTCCGATGGAGGATCATATGAAACGGATTATCATCACGCTTGCGGCGATGTTCCTGTGCCTTGGAGCGGCGCCGGCATTCGCGCAGAATGCGACAACGCCAAGCCCACGCCATTTCCAAGTCGTATTCGAAAATTCACAGGTTCGCGTGCTGCACGTCTATATCAATGCCAAGGACAAGACCGAGCCCCACGAGCTGCATGATGCCGTTGCCGTTCCGCTCACCGATTACGACGTGAAGTTTACCGGTGCCGACGGCAAGGTTACGGAAGCTCATCGCGTGGCCGGGCAGGCGAGCTGGGTCCCGGGCGGCGCCAGAGTCGTCGAGGCAGGGGACAAACCAGCTGAAGCAATCGTGGTCGAACTTAAGACGAAGAAGTAGTTCGACCGCTACAGCCACGCGGCTGTCGCAGCGCGGGTAATATTGGCGCCGATCGAGCCACTGGCGGAATGTACAATGGCTCTATTTTGCACACTTTTTTCACCATTATTGGGCATACGGCCCAGTAATCGGGCAACCGGCATTGGCACGTCCGATGCACTTGCTTTTGAACCGCGGATGCATTGGTTGCTCGGATTTGGCGATCGGATCCGGGAACGGAGGGTGAAAATACAATGAAACGCGCAGACTTAGTCCGGGATTTCACCGAGCGTACGCAGCAGTTGAGGAATCTGCTCCGTGAGCTTCGCGCGCATGAGGTGGAACGCCTAAAGGATTCGCGCCGCGACGAGGTGGAGGACCTCATTTCCGAGCCAAGCGACGATTTGGAAATCGCACGCGCTGACGAGGACCACGAACTCCATGCAAGCTTGGTCAGCCGATCGGAAGATCGCCTGCGCGCGATCGAGGCGGCGCTGGGGCGCCTGGACGACGATCGGTACGGGACCTGCGAAACTTGCGGTACTCAAATTCCGCTCAATCGATTGCGGGTGCTCCCGTTTACGCCATATTGCACCGACTGCGCGCAATCGCGCGAAAAATCGCGGGCGACGGGCGACCTGGACAAGCACGCACTTAGGCATTGGACGGTGCCGGAGGGGATGGTCGAGTCGCTGGGCAAGGCGGACGCCTTGGAGGAGTCCGAGGTGACAATCGCGACCGGCGAGGAATTTACGCCCGCGCCTCCTATCGGAGAGAAGCGGCCGGCACGCGCGGCCGGACGTCCGAAGTCGCGACGCAAATAGAAATTGGGTTCGCCGGGTGGCTTGGACTGGGGGCATGGACAATCGCGAAATTGCCAATGTCTTTGACGAGATTGCCGATCTGCTGGAAATCAGCGGGGCAAATTTTTTCCGTGTCCGTGCCTATCGCAACGCCGCGCGCATCACGCGGGATCATCCGGTGCCGCTGAGTTCGCTGACCACGGAGCAATTGTGCGAGCTACCGGGAATCGGTGAGGAGCTGGCCGCCAAAATCGAAACGCTTTCTTCGACGGGGCGGCTGCCGTTTCTCGACGAGCTAAAGAAGAAAGTTCCAAGCGGTCTGGTCGAGTTAAGAAGCATCCGCGGCCTGGGTCCCAAGCGAATTAAATTACTGGGAGAACTTCTCGAGGTTCGCGACAAGGAAGGTCTGCGCCGTGCTGCGGAAGCGGGACGGATCCGGGCTGTTCGCGGTCTCGGTGCAAAGCTGGAAGAGCAGATTTTGCATGCGCTTGCCGAGCCCGCCGCTCAGCAGGAGAAGCGGATGCTCTATGCCGATGCCGAGCCGATCGTTAACGCGTTGCTCACGCATATGCGCAAGTGCCGCGCGGCCACGGCGATCGATGTTGCAGGGAGCTTCCGCCGCCGCCGCGAAACCGTGGGCGATATCGACGTTCTTGCCGCGTCATCCAAGCCGCAGTCCGTGACCGAGCAGCTTCGCGCCTATGGGCCGGTAAAGGAAGTGCTCGCCAGCGGCGAGACCAAGACCAGCGTGGTGCTTGCCGACGGCTTGCAGGTCGATCTGCGAGTCGTGGCGCCCGGCGATTTCGGCGCGGCATTACTTTATTTCACCGGTTCGAAGGCGCATGGAATTCATTTGCGGAAAATCGCCCAAGATCGCAGCTTGTTGCTGAACGAATACGGCCTGTTTCGCGGTAAGAAGGCGATCGCCGCGGCCGATGAGAAGGGTGTTTACCGTGCACTCGGCTTGGAATGGATTCCTCCCGAAATCCGCGAGGACCGCGGCGAGATAGAAGCCGCCGCATCCGGCAAGCTGCCGCATCTGATCGCGCGAAAGGATTTGCGCGGCGATTTGCATTCGCATTCCACGTGGACCGATGGCCGCGCATCGATCGAGGAGATGGCTCGCGGCGCCGCGCGCGCCGGCCTTGAGTATCTCGCTGTGACGGACCATTCCAAGCGGCTCACGATGGCGCATGGACTTGACCCCAAACGGCTCCGCGAGCAATGGCGCGAAATCGACAGGGTCGTGGCAAAGGTGCGGGGAATAAAATTGCTCCGCGGAATCGAGGTGGACATACTTGAGGATGGCAGCCTCGACCTCCCCGACGACGTCCTGTCTGAACTGGACTGGGTCGTTGCATCGGTACATTACAAAATCGAGCAGAACTCCCGCGATCTGACGCGCCGGATTGTCAAGGCGATCGGCAACCCCAACGTTGATGTGCTTGGTCATCCCACCGGCCGGCTTATCAATCATCGGGCGCCCGGCCACTTCGACTTGGATGAAGTCCTGCGTGCCGCGCGCGGCGAGGGTTGCGCGATGGAGATAAATTCGCAGCCCGAACGCCTCGATCTCGACGACGTGATGTGTATTGCGGCAAAACGGGCCGGTGTGAAGATGGTCATCTCCAGCGACGCACATCATCCGAATCAGTTCGCGGGCCTTGAGTACGGCGTAAACCAGGCGCGGCGCGGATGGATTGAATCCAGTGACGTATTGAACTCACGGCCGCTGTCCAAGCTCCGACAGCGCAGCAGATGAGCCGACCAAGGAGGTGGCGATGAACAGCAAACGGGACTCGCCCGAACCGTTGGATGAAAATGTGCCGCCGCCCACCGGGACCCTGTTCGTGATGGGGGTTTATATCCTGGCATTGTCGGTGATGTGGGGGCTGATGTATTTGCGGCTGATCACGAGGTAGCCACATGGAACCCGAATCGTACGAAAAGGGATTTCTGGCGGCATCCGCCGTAATGCTGGCAATCTTCCTGGCCGCGCTGGCGTATAGTGCGGCGGCGATGGGGATCGCGCTTCCGGGGCAGACCGGGGCCATTTACTGCAACGTCAATCAGCGGCTGCGCAAGGTGCTTCGCTCGACGCCGCCGTTCGATTCTCCGGGCGTACATCAGACCGCCCCCGGCAAGTACGACGTGGTCGTGATCGGCCAGACCTGGTCGTATACGCCCGATCGAATCGAAATTCCCGCCGGCTCCGAGGTTACCTTTCGCGGCACATCGTCGGATGTGATTCATGGGTTTTTGATTGCGGGCACCAACGTCAACATGATGCTGGTGCCGGGTGAAATTTCGACGCTCACATATCGGTTCGACAAACCCGGCGAGTACCTGCTGCTGTGCCACGAATATTGCGGGCGCCTGCATCATACGATGTCGGGAAAGGTGATTGTGAAATGAGCACGCCAATCGTCACCGATCCGTCCGGCTTCGAATTGCCCGCGAAGCAGCTCGCCGCGATCAAATGGAACATCTACTTCGGCTTTGCGGTGCTCGCGATCGGAGTTCTGTTCGGCATCGAGCAGGCGCTCAATTACGCTGGTATCGACATCATCCGGGATTATCCGCTGGTTCATTCGTACTATCAGGGGCTTACGCTCCATGGGGTTCTCAACGCGTTGGTGTTGACGACGGCATTTGCCAACGGCTTCGTGTCGCTGACCACCGCGCGCGGATTGGCGCGGAAATTAAACGGCCCGATGCTGCAGGCATCGCTATGGCTGTTGATTGGCGGCTCCGTGATGGCGCTGATTCCAATGCTGGCTGGACGCGCCAATGTGCTCTACACGTTCTATGCGCCGCTGCAGGCCCATTGGGCGTTCTACCTGGGCCTTGCGCTGGTGGTTGTCAGTACGTGGGTCACTTCCGCGAATCAGCTGGTCACACTGCGCGCATGGCGGCGCGAGCATCCCGGCCAGCGGATTCCGCTGCTCGCGTTTATGTCCATCACGACGTACATCATGTGGGATATCGCCTCGGCCGGTCTTGCGATCGAAGTGGTAGGAATTCTTTTGCCGTGGTCGCTTGGGCTAACTGCCGGCGTCGATCCACTGCTGACGCGTTCGCTGTTTTGGTTCACGGGACATCCGATCGTCTATTACTGGCTGCTTCCGGTTTACATTTCCTGGTACGGGATGATTCCCCGGCAGGCGGGCGGTGTGCTGTTCAGCGATACGCTGACGCGGGTGGCGTTTATCCTATTCATTCTGTTGATCCCCGTTGGTTTTCATCACCAGTATGTCGACCCCGGTATTTCGACAGGGCTGAAATACGGCGCCGCAATATTGACGTTCGGGATTTTCTTTCCCAGCCTGATGACGGCGTTCGCGGTGATGTATGCGCTTGAAATCGCCGGCCGCCGCGCCGGTGGAAATGGCCTCGTCGGGTGGTTTTTCAAGATTCCGTGGGATGACCCGTCGGTCTGCGCGCAGGTGCTCGCGATGCTGGTATTCATGCTCGGCGGAATAAGCGGGCTGATGAACGCGAGCTACGATATGAACCTTGAGGTGCATAACACCGCGTTCATTCCGGGCCATTTCCATCTGACCGTCGGGACTGCGGTCGCACTCTCATACATGGGTATCGCGTACTGGCTGGTGCCATACTTGGAGAATCGGAGTTTATATTCACGCCGATTGGGAGTCGTACAGGCGTTCACATATTTCGCCGGTGTGCTGATTTTCTCGCGTGGCATGATGGCTGGCGGTCTGGCTGGAATGCCACGGCGGACCGCAATTGCTGAAGCGTCGTATTATCTTCCGGAATGGCGGATACCCGGAATCATGACCGGCGTTGGCGGGTCGATCATGTTCGTGGGTGCGATGCTGTTTTTCTTCAATCTGGTGATGACAATCGCGGCGGGTTCGCCTATTGAGCGCGGCGACGTCCCGTTTACCAGTACGGTGCAGACGCCCGCAACTGTGGGATTCCTATCCCAAATGGATTCGCTTCGCTACTGGGTCGTCGCGTCCGTGGCCCTATGCATCGTTATGTACGGACCATTTCTGATCGCCCATCTTCCGCCTGAAGTGTCGATTCTGCCGCTGCAGAATCCCTAGGCGAAATTACCGCATCAGCAGGAACTTCAGCATCGTTTTGGCAATGCGGCCGAACGGAGGGTGCATCAGCGCGCCGCTGTTGAACCGGCTTTGCACGAAAACGCCCTTACGATGCGAGAAGGTCTGGAAGCCCGTCTCGCCGTGATAAGCACCGATTCCCGACGCGCCAACGCCGCCGAAGGGCAGATTCTCGGCCACACAATGCATCAGCGTTTCATTCACCGAAACTCCGCCGGAAATTGTGCGCTGCAAAACCTCCTCACGAGGTTTGGGATCGACACCGAAGTAGTAAAGCGCCAGCGGCCGTGGCCGGCGATTGATGAAATCGACCACTTCGTCGAGCCGATGGTAAGTCTTGATCGGCAGGATCGGGCCGAAGATCTCTTCGCACATCACGCTCAGGTCGTCGGCCGGGTCGATTACAAGGGTGGGAACAATCTTTCGGGCGCTCGTCTCAAGCGATTCGCCAGCGGGATTGATCTCGATTACTTGCGCGCCTTTTGATTTCGCTTCTTCGATATAGCCGGAGAGGCGGCGATAATGGCGGTCGTTGACGATGCTGGTGTAATCCGGATTCGACTTGAGGTTGGGGTAGAACTTGCGAACGGTCGCCTCGATCGCGCGGACGAATTCGTCGCGCCGCGCTGCGGGGACCATCGCATAGTCGGGTGCGATGCAGGTTTGTCCGGCGTTGAGCAGCTTGCCGAACGCGATACTCTCCGCGGCTGATGAAAGTGGAGTGTCCTCGGCAACGATACATGGTGATTTGCCGCCCAGCTCCAGGGTCACCGGCGTCAAATTCTCAGCCGCCGCACGCATCACCTGCCGGCCGATGGAGGTTGAGCCGGTGTAGAGAAGATGGTCGAACGGGAGGCGCGAAAACGCCTCTCCGACTTCCGGCCCGCCCTGCACAACCGCGACCTGCTCCGCCGGAAAAACGGATCCCAGCAACTCTGCCAGGAGCGCCGAAGTATTTGGCGTCAACTCCGACGGCTTGAGCATCACGCGGTTGCCCGCTGCAATCGCCGCCATCAACGGTAGCATTGATAGCTGGATCGGATAGTTCCAGGGACTGATGATGCCGACAACACCAAGCGGTTGGTACTGAATGTAGGCCCGTCCCGGCATCAGTTCGAGTGCGACCCCGACCCGCTTGGGCTTCATCCATTTGCGCAGATGGCTGCGCGCGTGGCGAATTCCTGAAAGCGTTGTCCAGATTTCGGCGAACATGGTCTCTTCGGCCGAGCGATTTCCGAAATCGGATGAAATTACGGCTGCGATCTTCTGAACATTGCCTTGGATTACCTTCTTCAGCTTGGCGAGCGCATCCCGTCGGGCCTCTAAAGATGGCGGTCCGTCCTTGAGGAACGCATCGCGCTGGCGGCGCAGGATCGCGCTGAGAGCCTGCCCTGAGCCTGCCGAAGGGTCGTTGCCGCCCGTGATTGGTTGCAGCCGTTGCGGGGTTGAAATCGCGGTGCTCATGCCATTAGCCTTTCATAATTCCATTCAAAACTCCAAATGCCCCGTCAAAACGGGTGGAGACGAGCCGCTCGGCCGATGGCTGGACATATGCGGCACCTCTCCTATTTAATGTCGCGACAGCCCACCACTATGAAGACATCGCCTCATTTACTACGTTGGCTGACGGTTGCAGTCGTGATGTTGTGGCCGCTCCTTACGGCTATGACGATTCACGTCGATCGTCAGCCGGAAACGGCGCCGCCGGCGGTGTTGGCATTCGTGGCTGGAGTCGGCAAGGCCGACATCACGCCGCCGCCCGGAGTTCCACTTTTCGGATACTCCCGCGCCGGAAATAGCGTCGGTGCGGGCTTTCGCACGCGCGTCTATGCACGGGCAATCTATCTTCAGGACACGCACGGCGAGCGCGTCGCGCTGGTTCAATGCGACTTGGGCGGCATCTCGGCGCTGCTGCAGCATAGTGTCGCGCGCCTCATTGCGAAGGACACCGGCATCTCGGACGACCGGCTGCTAATCGGGGCTACGCATACCCATTCTGGCCCGGGCGGATTTTTCGGCGTGCCAATTTATGACGACTTGGGCGCCGAGCGGGTGGGCTTCGACCCGAAGATGCTCGATTTCATGTCCGAGCGGATAGCTGGTGCGGTCAAGACGGCGTTTGCCAGCCGAAAGCCCGCAAAGATAGCAATCGGGCAAATTCCGGTGTTTGGACTGAGTCGCAACCGGAGTATCGAGGGATATGTCAACAATCGAACGCTAACCGATCCTTCCAAACCGCCGTTTCCGGCTGGACCTGAATACGAAGCGATCGATCCGGCGCTGACGATGATCAGAGTCGATCGCATCGACGGTGGCCGTACCGTTCCGATCGGCGCATTCACGAATTTTGCAGTGCATGGAACTGTCGTGCCCTCCGAAAATGATTTGTACAGCGGTGACGTTCAAGCGGGTGCCGAGCGTGCGCTGGAATGGGAAATCGAAAAGCAGTCGGGCGCGAAGGCTGACGACGTCGTGAACGTGCTGACCAATGCAAATGAGGGTGACGTCGAAGCCGCATATACCGTGCAGGGATTTTCGGAGGCGAGCCGAATCGGTCTTGCTCTTGGCGACCAGATGATTGCGCTGTTCAATCAATTGGGCCCGCAACTGACCGACACCGTCACGCTGTCGCGCAATTACGTGGAGTTGAAACCGAGCACGGCCGACGGAGCGGATGGCAGTGAAGTCTGCGAAGGCTCATTTGGGTTTCCCGCGATGGGCGGCGCGCAGGGCGGCCGCAGCGGGCTGTACTATTTCGGACGTGCGTTTCCATTCTTCCCATCATATGCAGGTGCCCGCCGCAGCGAGCCCGAAGGATGCCAGGGCTACAAGATTCCAGCGTTCTGGCAGCTGCAAAGCATCTTTTACGGCAGCTCAAAATTGCCCGACGAGTTGCCGATTCAGGCCATCCAAATCAACGATCTGCTGCTGATCGGATTGCCGGGTGAATTCACAACTGAGATGGGACGGCGCATCAAGGCGGCGGCCCGGCAGGCGGCGCGGTTCCTGAATCCACCGATCCAATATGTGGCGATTGCCGGCCTCGCGAATCAGTACGCATCCTATTACACGACGCCCGAGGAGTTTGACATTCAAAATTATGAGGGCGGCTCGACATTGTTCGGACCGCACAGCGGTTCGTGGATTGCCACAAACGTGAGGGCGATGGTCGCTACGATGTCTTCGCCTTATCATCGTGTCGTTCTGCCCGATGGATGGACCTACGAAACTGGTATCGTTCGAAACTGGTTTGAGCCGGATGACGGCCGGCGCGCACCGCGCCAAGCCCATTCGGTCGAAGTGGCGTGCGATTCTTCGACGGCGGCATTTTCGTGGCATGACACTTCCGGTGGCGCCATCCACTTTGACGAGCCATTAGTCATGCTCGAATCGCAGCAGGCCCGCAACAGTTGGCAGCCGCTTGAGATTGGCGGCGTGCCGGTTGACGATCGCGGTTTGGCGGTCGAAGTTCGCCTGCTGTCCGCCGGGGCGTCCGACGGGGGGGCTGAATGGAAGGCGACATGGTATGCCGCGCCATCGTTGACTCAGGAGCCGCTCAGGTTCGTCATCTTGGAAAGGAAAGGTGAACCGGCTCTTGCATCCGATCCGTTTAAATTCGACTGCAAGCAAGCCTCATCCGGAGATTCTTTGCAGACTTCGTCACGATGACGGCAGCGCAAGTGAAATACGTGCTCGCCATCGACATGGGATCGGGCAGCGTGAAGGCTTCGGTGGTGTCGAGCAATGGCGAGGTAGCCGCATCGGGACTGCGTCACATGACTATGAAAATCATGGCCGGCGGTGGCGCGGAGCACGATCCCGAAGAGTGGTGGAAGGCGGCCTGCGACGCTGCTAGGGAGGCGCTCAAATCCGCGCACATCGCGCCTGAGAATGTGATCGCCGTCGCATGCACGACGTTATGGTCGGTTACCGTGCCCGTCGACAAGGACGGCAACGCGCTCGGAAACGCGATCTCGTGGATGGATACGCGGGGCGGCAAATACAACCGCGCGATTTCCGCCGGATGGCCGAAGGTACAGGGTTATGCACTCGCGAAGTTGATCAAGTGGGTGCGCCACACGGGCGGAGTGCCGGTGCTGTCCGGCGTGGACGGCCTTGGGCACATCTTGTTCATGAAGCATGAGCGGCCGGAGATGTACGCGCGCACGTACAAGTTCCTGGAGCCGATGGACTACTTCAATGCGCGATTGACCGGACAGATCGCCGCATCGTACGCGACGATGTTCCCATACTGGCTGACGGACATTCGCGACCCGAATCGTATCGACTATGTGCCGGAACTGATTGCCATGGCCGGACTCGATCGCGCCAAGCTCCCTGACCTGAAGCCGGTCGATGCCATCCTCGGCACACTCAAGCCGGAGGTGGCGGCGGACCTGGGCCTGTTGCCGTCGACACGCGTAGTGATGGGTGCCGGCGACAGTCATGCGGCAACCGTGGGCGCCGGGTCGGTGCGCGACTTCCAGGGATACTTCTATATCGGCACGACCTCTTGGATGAGTTGTCACGTGCCGGCCAAAAAGATCGATCCGTTTCACATGATGACAGCGATGCCGGCGGCGCTGCCCGGCCGATACATGATCAGTGCGGAGCAGGGCGCAGCGGGACGCTGCATCGAGTTGCTCAAGGATCTCCTTTATTCCGCCGGCGCGAATACCCACGACGACGTTTATGCCGACATGAACCGGTTGGCCGCGGAAACCGCGCCGGGCAGCGACGGATTGATATTTACGCCATGGATTAACGGCGTATTTGCGCCGCAAGAGGATGTTTCCACGCGCAGCGCGTTCTTCAATCAGACCGCGCGCACCACGCGCGGACATTATGTTCGCGCCGTGATGGAAGGGGTGGCGTGCAACCTTCGATGGGTCAAGCGCCACGTCGAGAAATTTATTGGCCGGCCCTTCGAGCAGCTCAATTTCATCGGCGGCGGCGCTTCGTCGAACCTGTGGAGCCAGATTCTGGCCGATGTTTTGGGCTGCCCCGTGCGGCAAGTGGCCAATCCGCGCAACGCCAACGGTGTGGGCGCCGCGATGGCGGCGTTTGCGGCACTTGGCGAGATTTCAATCGACGATATCTCATCCCGAGTGAAGATCGCGGTCGAGTATCGGCCCACCGAGGCGAACCGAAGTGTATACGATCGGCAGTTCCACGAGTTTCTCGCATTCTACAAGGCCAATCGCGCGATCTACCGGCGCCTAAACCCGCCCGCATCCATTCGGCAGGGATAACGGTGTTGCGACTGCTTCTGCTGTATGCGGGCTTTGCGATCCTGGCACTGGCGATAGAAACCGCAGTCCCTCATCTTGTTCCAATTCGCGCGATAGTTCCGAATTTGATCGTCATTTTGGCTGTCGACTTGGGCCTGCGTCATCACGGCGTGCCCGCGGCATTGATGGCATTTGCGATGGGCTACGCAACCGACGCGCTGTCTGGTGCGCAATTCGGGTCAGAAGCTTTCATGATCACACTTGTATACCTCGCGAGTTACGAAATTTCGCTTCGCCTCATGGTTACCAGTGCGGCGATCGGGGCGATGATCGTGCTGCTCGCGACACCAATTACAGCATTGGGCGCGCTCGCGCTTTCGGTGGGCGCGGCCGAGTTGGGCCGCATCGGCCCGATACTCCCGTGGCTTGTCGCCCAATCGGTAGTTTCCGCACTCGTGGCGCCGGTCGTCTTTGCATTGCTGACACGTACAAAGCGATTGATCGGCCTGCCGGCGCATGCGGCGCGTGAATAGCGGTGCCGTCGAGTGCGTCGTGCCGGCAGGAAATCCGAGCCATAAAACATGGGATATCCGTGGGTAATTTTTTAAGGCTTGCAAGCGCCTTCGAGTTTTGAGACATATTTGGGGTTGAATAGCGGGAGCCTCCGAATTCCTCGCTGCGCTACCGCGCAATCCTTAAGGAGGATGAAATGGAAGGGTTAGTGAGAAAAACTTCGAAACTGGCTGGACTTGCGGGGGCTGTATTGGCCCTTTCCCTGCTTGCGGGATGCTCGAACGAGCCCGATCCTGCGCAGCGGGCAATGAACGCGGCCCAACGTGCCGATGCGGCTGCGTCGCGTGCCGATGCGGCCAGCCAGAAGGCGCAGCAGGCTGCTGCTTCCGCTCAGGCTGCTGCCAGCCAGGTTGAGCAGGCGTCAGCCGATGCGAAGGCCGCTGCTGACCGCGCTGAGGCGATCGCGGGGCATACCGGCGGTGGGCACCATCGTGCGCGCCATCACAAGGCGATGAAGAAGGCTGCCGCCGGCGGTGGTGGTGCGGCTTCAGCCAAGCCGTAGATTCTAACGGTTGAAATGCTTGGGGCGGCTGTGTGAACAGCCGCCCCAAATTACCATCCGCTCATTCCGGTTTGTTAGCTCAATCTGGAGGTGGGCGCTTTTTCTTTTTCGGGCATGGACCCGTCGGTTCATGTGTTTGCAGTTTAGTTGCTGAAAGTCACGATAACTTTCAGCGATTCGGGCTTCTGCGCCATTTCAAACGCCTCGGTCACTCTGACTAGAGGAAATCGATGCGTGACCAATTCGCGAGCATTGATCACGCCGGATTCGACCAGCTTGAATGCCTCCCGCGTGTCGGTGGGGCCGCATGAATAGCTCGGTACCAGCCGGGTTTCGTTAAAATATAGATCGTGAGGCTTAACGACTAATTCGTCATCGGGCGGCGTCGCCGTGAATTGAACGACGGTCGCGCCCTTGCCGGCGGCGGCGATTCCCTGCGCAATCACTTTGGAGACGCCGGGTCCGACGATTACGATATCCGCCATCGCGCCGCCGGTCATTTCGCGCACTTCATCGGCCAGATTGTCGCCGGCGGCCACGATTGCGCGGTCGGCGCCCAATTCGAGCGCTCGTTTTGCGCGCTGCTCGAACAAATCGGCGCCGATTATCAACGAAGCGCCAAGATGGCGCGCAAGCTTCACGTGCATCATGCCCATGATGCCGAGTCCTATGATCAGGATCGATTCACCCGCCTTGAGCCCGGATCGCTTGAGCGATTTGACCACGCACGCGGTCGGCTCGATCAATACACCATCGGCGTCCGGGATCGAATCGGGCAGCTTGAGCGTATCGCGCTGATTGGCGGAACTGACAAGGAAATATTCGGCCATTCCACCCGGCTGCAGATTGGTTGCGCGCCAGGTTGGGCATTGGACGTATTCTTCGCGGCGGCATGCCGGACATTGGAAACATGGCGCATGATGATGCACGAACACTCGCTCTCCGGCTTTAAAGTCTTTTACCGAAGCGCCCGTTGCTTCCACGACACCGACGGGCTCATGGCCAAGCACTAGCGGAGCTTTTCTCCGCATATACCAGGGCATGATGTCTCCCGAGCAGATACCGCAGGCGCGCGCGCGAACCAGCATATCGGTGGCGCCAAGATTGGGTTGGGCGGATTCCTCAATCCGAATGTCATTGATGTCGTATAGACGGGCAACCTTCATTATGAATTGACTTTGTTCAGAGCGAACGTACTTGTCAACGGCATCTGATGCGGATGAAGGCTGCTCGTGTTACGGTTTCGTCTATGCCTCGCCCCCAATGCCCACCCATAGCGGCCGACGTAATCGCCGAGGTCGGCGGCAAAATCGTTTTAATTGAGCGGCGCAATTTCCCCTCCGGATGGGCGATTCCTGGCGGGTTCGTCGATATTGGCGAGACTGTAGAACAAGCCGCAATCCGGGAGGCTCGCGAAGAGATATCGCTTGAAGTTGAATTGCGCGCGCTCCTTGGGGTCTATTCGCGTCCGGATCGGGATCCGCGCGGCCAGACCGTTACCGTTGTCTATATCGGACGGGCTTCCGGCACTCCGCGGGCTGACGACGATGCGAAAAATGCCCGACTATTCGATCCGCGCCAGCCGCCAACGCCGCTTGCGTTCGATCATGCGGAAATTCTTGCCGACTACGTCCGCTTTATCGAGACTGGCGAATTTCCAGCTCCGTGGCGGCGGTGTTAAGCGCGCAGCTTCGCAACCGCCGCATCGATACGATCGAATGCTTCCTTGAGATTGGACATCGAGGTCGCGTAGGACAATCGCACGTGGTCGGGCGCGCCGAAGTCATTGCCGCCCACGATTGAGACCCGCGCTTCGTCGAGAATCCATTCCGCCAGCTTGTCGCCGTCGTCCAGCCTCCTTCCGTTCACGGTTGCGCCAAGCAATTCCTTGACGTTCGGAAAGACGTAGAACGCCCCGTCCGGGACATTAGGCAGGCGCCATCCCGGAACTTTTCGCGTTCGCTCGACGACATAGTCGCGGCGCTTGCGGAACTCGTCGCGCATCGTCGCGAGATCGCCCTGCGGCCCGGTTAGCGCTGCAATCGCCGCGGCCTGCGTAATTGAGTTCGGATTGCCGCTGTTCTGGCTCTGCAGACGGCCGGCGGCGGCGATGGCTTCCTTGGGTCCGGCGGCGAACCCGATTCGCCATCCCGTCATCGCGTAGGTCTTCGACAGCGAGTTGAAGACAATCCCGCGCGGTTTCAGCCGCGGTTCGATGTGCAGGATGTGCGGCGCAAGGCCGTCGTACACGATATGTTCGTACACGTCGTCCGACATTACCCAGACATTTTCGGCATCAATCAGCACGCGCGCGATCGCAGCCAGATTCTCCGCGCTATAGACCGCTCCGGTCGGATTCGAAGGCGAGTTGAGGATGATTCCGCGCGTGCGCGGTGTAATCGCGCGGCGTAGCGCGTCCGGCGCGAGCATGAAACCGTCGCGTTCTGAGCATTCGACGAACTTCACCTCTGCGCCCGATAGCCGGACCATCGCGGCAAAGCTCACCCATGCGGGTGTGGGAATGATCACCTCGTCGCCCTCGTCGAACAGCGCGGCAAGGACATTGGCCTCGGCCTGCTTGGCTCCGGCGCATGCGATGATCTCGGAAATTTCGTAATCGAGCTGATTATCGCGCTTGAGCTTCTGGCGGATCGCCTCTTTGAGCGCGGCGATTCCGGTGACGGGGGTGTATTTCGTCTGTCCGGCCGACAGCGCCTTGCGAGCGGCTTCCTTGATGTGCTCGGGCGTGTCGAAATCCGGCTCACCGGCGGCAAGCGAGATTACGTTGATGCCGCGCGCTTTCATTTCGGTGGCGCGCTGTTCAGCGGCCATCGTGGCCGAGGGCTTTAGGGCGGCGATTCTGCGATTTAGTTTTACCATTGCAAATCCAAAATGGCGCGTCTTGAGCGCGAACGGCATGATTCTAGCCCGCCGCGCGCCACGAAAAAACAGTTTCCCAGCGGCTGCGCCCCAAGCGCGCGGTCAGTCCACCCTGAGTTTGGCGCGTAATCGGGCCATCACCGATTCCGGAACCAGATCCGGCAGGCGCTGGCCGTAGCCGGCGACCTCCCGAATCAGCCGCGACGCGGTGAAGAATAGCTTCGGATTGGAAAACATGAAGACCGTCTCGACCGTCGGCTTCATCTGCTTGTTCATCTGCGCCATCTGCAGCTCGTAATCGAAGTCGGTCACTGCGCGGAGCGAGCGGATTATCACCTTGGCGCCGATGCGTTCGGCATAGTCGACGGACAGGCCGCTGAATTTGTCCACTCGCGCGCGCGGCTCCAGATCGTGGATCACGTCATGGATCATCTCGACGCGCTCGTCGGCTGAAAACAGCGCGGCGTCCTTGTGCGGATTGTAAGTTACCGCGACGATTACCTCGTCGAAGATCGCAACCGAACGGCGAATCACGTCGAGGTGGCCGTTATGAATCGGGTCGAAGCTGCCGGGGTATACCGCGATCAGCGGCGAACGTTCTTTTCCTTTGGTGGTCATCTGTTCGTACCTTCGATTATCTTACTACCGTTCTTCGGGGCGGAGGTAGAATGCGAGCCGATGATCGCTGATCCGCGCAACCGTTGGCCGCTCGAAGCCCGATGGCGCCGGTGGCGCTTCGGGCGCGCGCTTCGATTGCTCAACTACGATCCATCCGCCGGGAGCGGCCAGCCCAAGCCGGCCGATCGTCTCCACCACGATGTTGCTGACGTCGTTCTTGTAAGGGGCGTCGACGAAAATCAGATTGTATTGCTCATGCCGGCTGCCCAATTCCTCCAAGGCGCGGGTGACATCGGCCAGCATAATCCGGCCGCGATCTTCCAGCTCCATTTTCGAGAGGTTGGCGCGAATAACGGCGGCCGCATCCCGTGAAGAATCGATGAATGTAACATGTCCGGCGCCGCGCGATATCGCCTCGATGCCGAGCGATCCGCTTCCGGCGAAGATGTCCAGCACGCGTGCGCCCGTGAAATCCATCCTGACTGTCAGGCGTGAAAAGATCGACTCGCGTGCGCGTGCCGAGGACGGCCGCGTGCGCATCCCGCGCGGCGCCTTAAGCCGCCTTCCATGCGCCTGTCCCGCGATTACTCTCATCAAGGGCCGCTGCGGACGATAGATATCCCGTTCCGCTCTGACCCGCAACTGCCTTCCGCGACCGGTTGCGCCTCTGGCGCAGTCGCGGATTTTCAGTTACCTATCATTAGATTTCCGAACGTGGAAAGTTGCGGTGTTAAAGGATCGGTAATACCTCGGGATGCCCCAAAAGGCTGAAATCAAGTTCTCCGAATCGGCGCTCAAGGCGTATCAGGCGCTTTTGCCGCGTTATCCGACCCGGCAGGCCGCTCTGCTGCCGACGCTATGGATCGCGCAGCACGAGTTCGGATGGCTATCTGATGAAGCGCAGGATTACGTCGCCCGATTGATGGAATTACCACCAGCTCACGTTCGCGCGGTGGTGTCCTTCTACACGATGTTCCATCGCAAGCCGGTCGGAAAGTATCTGCTGGACGTATGCACCAATCTTTCGTGCCGGCTGCGGGGAGCGGACAAAATCGTCGATTGCATCCGAACCAAGCTGAAAATCGATCTGGGCGAAACCACCGCCGATGGGAAATTCACGCTGGCATCGGTCGAATGCCTGGCGTCGTGCGGCACCGCTCCGATGTTGCAGCTCAATCAGCATCAATTTTACGAAAACCTTACCGAAGATCGCACACTGAAGCTCATCGATGAGTTGGCCAGCCGTGACCATTGATTTAGTGATCGGCGCCGCCAAGGCGATTGTTGTTTTGCTGCTGGTGCTGAACCTGTCGGCGGTGCTGCTATGGTTCGAGCGCAAGGGCAGCGCGCTAATTCAGGATCGGATTGGCGCCAATCGTGCGTCGATTACCGGATTCGGCGCGAAGATGGGGCTGCCCAACATGGGATTTATCAACACGCTAGTCGCCGATCCGGTGAAGCTGTTCACCAAGGAAGACTTCGTGCCCGAAGGGGCCGATCGGATGGTGCATGCGCTCGGGCCGTTTCTCGCGTTGTTCCCGGTTCTGATCACGTTCGCGGTCGCGCCAATTGGCGACCAAATCACGATCGCCGGCCATACCTACAGCCTGCAGCCGGCCGAGCTTAATGCCGCCGCGCTCTATGTTCTCGCGACGATTGGAATTGGGGTTTACGGCGTGGCGCTGGGCGGATGGGCCTCGAACAACCGCTGGGCGCTGCTTGGCGCGATTCGCGCCACCGCGCAGATGATCTCGTATGAGCTTGCGATGGGGCTGGCGATCGTCGCGGTCATCATGACATTCGGCACGCTCAACTTGCAGGACATCGTGCGGGCGCAGGGCGGCATGTGGTTGGGATTCATCCCGCGCTGGGGCATCTTCATGCAGCCGATCGCTTTCGTGCTCCTGTTCACCGCTGGGATGGCGGAATCCAAGCGCGTGCCGTTCGATCTGCCCGAAGGTGAGTCGGAACTGATCGCGGGATATTTCGTCGAATACTCCGGCGGCAAGCAGGCCGCATTTATGCTCACCGACTTCGCGGAGATCGTATTGGTTTCGGTGCTGATTACGACATTCTTTTTCGGCGGATGGCAAATTCCGTGGCTGTACCGCGACGGATTCCACCTTCCTGGCGGAGGCTTAATCCCGGTTAATCAGATCATTGTCGCGATCGCAGGCGTCGTCGCGTTCTGGGTCAAGGTTGTCATCTTGTGCTGGATACAAATTCTCGTGCGTTGGACGCTGCCGCGCTTTCGCTACGATCAATTGATGCGGCTGGGGTGGAAGGGGCTGGTGCCGGTTGGGTTGCTGAATGTTCTCATCACCGCATTTGTAGTCGTTGCAGCGGGGGGCGCCAGTTAATGGTTTCGGCGGTTGCCGCATTCTTCGGCGGACTTGCGATCATCTCGGCGCTGGGCGTGATCGTCCAGCGTAATCCGGTGCATTCGCTGCTTTCGCTGATTGTGACGCTGATATCAATTGCCGCGCTATTCATCGCGGAGGATGCAACGGTCGTGGGCCTGCTGCAGATAATCGTCTATGCCGGCGCGATCATGGTGTTGTTCCTGTTCGTGATTTGGCTGCTGAATCTTCAGGCCGAGGCCCAATTAAGCGGGCATCTCGCATTGAAGCTCGGCGGCTCAATCGCCGCTTCCGCATTTGCCGCGGAGATGTACGCGATCCTCGCGCGGCCACATCTGCTGTCCCAATTCACCGCCGAACCGCCCGGCTTCGGGTCGATCGACAGCCTGGCGCCGAAGCTTTTTACCGATTACCTGGTGGCATTCGAGGCGGCCTCGATACTCCTGCTCGTGGCGGTAGTGGGTGCGGTTGCGATGGCGCGGCGCCTGCCGTCAGCGGGCGAGCGGAAACCCAGCGGAGAAGAGCAGGCGTCATGATTCCGCTGCATTACATGATGTCGCTGAGCGCGATAATTTTCGCGATCGGAGTCGCCGGCGTCATCATTCGCCGAAACATTCTCGTGATGTTCATGTCGATCGAGTTGATGATCAACGCGGTCAATCTCGCGTTCATCGCGCTCGGCAGCCGCCTTGGCTCGATCGATGGGCAGGTGATCGTATTCTTCGTGATGACGGTGGCGGCGGCCGAAGCCGCGATCGGGCTTGGGATCATCATTTCAGTATTCCGGAATCGCGAAACCGTGCATGCGGACGATCTCACGTTGCTCAGGTGGTAGGCGACAGTGGTTAATTTTTCCGCGCTCGCATTGATTCCGCTGTTCCCGGCGTTCGGCGCCGTGTTCAATTTATTTTTCGGCGATCGGCTGGGCCGGCGCGTGGTGAATATTGTCGGTCCCGGCGTGATGTTCGCAGCTTTCGCCGTCGCAGCGTGGGCGTTTGTAAGGCTGGCCGCGATGCAACCCGGCAGCGCCTTGGTCGCGCATCTTTGGACTTGGATTGTTGCCGGCGGATTCAATGCCAATGTCGGCTTTCGCGTCGATGCATTGTCGGCTGTGATGATCCTGATCGTTACGGGAGTCGGCGCGCTGATTCACGTCTACTCGGTCGGCTACATGGCGCACGACGAGGACTTCGCCCGCTTTTTTACCTACCTCAACCTGTTTGCCGCCGCGATGCTCATCCTGGTTCTCGCCGACAATCTCCTGTTGATGTTCGTGGGATGGGAAGGCGTCGGCCTGTGCTCGTATCTGTTAATCGGATTTTGGTACACCAACCCGCAGAATTCCTACGCCGGCCGCAAGGCGTTTATCGTCAATCGGATCGGCGATGCGGGATTTTTGCTAGGGACTTTTACGATCGTCGCGGCGCTTGCATCGCACGGCGTCTGGACCTTGGATTTCCAGGCGCTGCGCGCCAACGCGGACCTGATCGGGTCGGCCGCGGCGACGGCTGCGGCGCTGCTGCTGTTTTTGGGCGCGACCGGAAAGTCCGCGCAGATCCCTCTCTACGTATGGCTGCCCGATGCGATGGCCGGTCCAACGCCGGTCAGCGCGCTCATTCATGCGGCGACGATGGTCACGGCGGGCGTGTACATGATCGCGCGCCTCAATTTCCTTTTCCTGATGGCGCCGAGTGCGCTCGCTCTCGTCGCAACTATCGGCGCATTGACGGCGCTGTTTGCCGCAACGATTGCGCTGGTGCAATCCGACATCAAAAAAGTCCTCGCCTACTCAACGGTCAGCCAACTCGGCTACATGTTCCTGGGCGTCGGTTCAGGTGCGTTTGCCTCCGGAATTTTCCATTTGATGACCCACGCATTTTTCAAGGGATTGCTCTTCCTGTGCGCCGGCTCGGTGATTCACGCGCTCAGCGGCGAGCAGGACATGAACAAGATGGGTGGATTGCGCACCAAGGTGCCGATCACATTCTGGACGATGATGGTCGCAACGCTGGCAATCGCGGCGATTCCGCCGTTCTCGGGGTATTTTTCAAAGGATTTGATCCTCGAGTCGGCGTACGAATCAGGCCATACGGGTCTTTGGCTGATCGGTGTGATCACCGCCGGCATGACTTCCTTTTATATGTTCCGCTTAATCTTCCTGACTTTCTTCGGCACGTCCCGCGTCGAGCCCGAGCGCGAGCATCATTTGCACGAATCGCCGCCGGTGATGACGATACCGCTCATCATCCTTGCGATTCTCGCGTTCGTAGGCGGATGGCGGACCCACGGATTTGAGCAATTTCTGGCGCCGGTGGTGGGCGAATTTAAGCCGGCGGTCGAAGCCAATGCTCTGGGTTTGTCGGCCATCGCAAGCGCATCGGGCCTCGTCGGGATCGCCCTGGCTTATCTTTTCTACATTCAAAGGCCTGAACTTCCTGACGCTCTCGCGCGCGGGATGAGCGATCTCTACGATCTGTTGCTCAACAAGTGGTACGTCGATGAGCTCTACGATGCGATCGTGACCAAGCCGCTGTTCTGGGGCTCGGATAACCTGCTCAACCGCCTCGCCGACCGGTTCGTAATCGACGGCGCCGTCAACGGCGCAGGACTGACAGTCGAATCGGTTGGTGAGGTTGCCCGGCGCGCTGAAACCGGCAATGTCCAGCACTATGCGCTCGCATACCTGATCGGTGCGATTGGCGTGGCCGCATACTACCTCTACCTGGTGACGCATTGATGAGCAGCAACGTATTGAGCGTGCTGATTTTTCTGCCGCTGGTCGGCGCGGGACTCATGTTGATGCTGCGTAGCGAGCGCGCAACGTGGAACGCGGCCTTCTTGTTTTCGCTGATCCCACTTGCGGTGAGTTTCTGGGTCTATTCGCAGTTCAACCCCAGTAACGGAAATTACCAATTCGTCGAATCGCACGAATGGATTCCCTCGATGGGCATCTCGTACCATATCGGCCTCGACGGCATTAGCTTGTTCCTGGTCCTGCTGACCACGATTCTGATTTCGCTGGCGCTGCTGTATTCGGGCGGCGGTGACATCACGGAACGTCCACGGGAGTTCTGTTTCTTCATGTTGATGCTGGAGAGCGGGCTGTTGGGCGCGCTTCTGGCGGTCGATGTGTTCCTTTTTTACGTATTCTGGGAAGTGATGCTGATACCGATGTACTTCCTGATCGGCATCTGGGGCCATGGCCGCAAGGTTTATGCGGCGATCAAGTTTGTGCTGTTTACGATGGTAGGGTCGCTCTTGATGTTGGTCGCAATCCTTTACCTGGTTTACTCCGCGCGCGTGCATTTCGACCGATTGAGCTTCGATTTGCCGCTGCTCTACGGCGTACCATTCACCCGAACCGAGGCACGATGGCTGTTCGCCGCCTTTGCGCTGGCATTCGCGATTAAGGTGCCGATGTGGCCGCTGCATACGTGGCTGCCCGATGCGCATACCGAGGCGCCGACGGCGGGTTCAGTAATCCTCGCGGGCGTGATGCTCAAGATGGGCGCCTATGGGTTTATCCGTTTCGCGATCCCGCTGTTTCCCGAGGTCGCAATCGAAGCGGCACCGCTGTTCATGACGCTGGCGATTATCGGAATCATTTTTGGCGCGCTGGTGGCGATGATTCAGCCCGATCTCAAGCGGCTGGTCGCATATTCGTCGGTAAGCCACCTGGGATTTGTGATGCTGGGTATTTTCGCGTTTAATCCGCAGGGAGTGGAGGGTGCGCTTTACCAGATGCTGAATCATGGCGTCTCGACCGGCGGGCTCTTCCTGCTGGTGGGGATGCTCTATCTACGACGGCATACGCGCGAAATCTCCGAATTTGGCGGCCTGTGGCATCGCGTGCCCGTGTACGCGTCGATTTTCATGGTCGTGATGCTCTCGTCGATTGGTCTGCCGGGCCTCAACGGGTTCGTCGGGGAATTTCTAATCATGCTCGGCGCTTTTCTGAAGACCGGATATTGGACGGCATTTGCCGTGGCAGGTGTGATCCTCGGCGCACTCTACATGCTGTGGGCATACGAGCGCGTGATGTTCGGTCCGATTACCAAGGCGGTAAACGAAACGATCCGCGATCTGACGCCGCGTGAAGTCGCCGTGATGGTCCCGGTTATCGGATTAATGATTTTGATGGGTTTCTTCCCCAGGACGATTTTGGGCACGATGGAGCCGTCAATTGATCTCACCTTCCAGCGCGTGCGCACGATGCAAGCCCGGCTTGAATCGCATCATTCGTCGCCTCAACTTGCGGCACTGTTGCCCGCATCTCAGCGGGTGGAAATGGAGCCTCGAACGGGAGCGACAGCGCAGTGAATCCGATTAGTCTGTCCGCAGCCGACTTTTCATGGCTGCCAATCCTGCCGATGGCAGTGGTCGCGATCGGCGCAATCGTGGTGCTGCTCGCGGGCGTCCATGTTGACGACAGCGACAGCGACGGACTTGGCTGGCTCGCAATCGCCACACTTTTCCTTGCGCTGCTGTTGACCTTTGGAATCTTTGGTCAGACCGGATTTACATTTGCCGGCGCCATAGCGATGGACAGCTTCACCGCGTATTTCGATGTCGTCGTTTTGCTTGCAACAATGATGACAGTGCTGATGTCGATCGATTACGCCGGCCGAAACCGGATGCCGGGCGCCGAGTATTATTCGCTGATCATGTTCTCCGCGCTGGGAATGATGATGATGGCGGGGGCGGGTGACCTCATCGTAATCTTCATCGGCCTGGAAACGATGTCGATCGCAGTCTATGTGCTTGCGGGCATGGCGCGCCGCGACCCGAAGTCCAATGAAGCCGCAATCAAGTATTTCCTATTGGGCGCTTTCTCGACCGGGTTCTTGCTGTACGGGATCGCGCTCATCTATGGAGCGACCGGCACGATCAAGATTGGTCCGCTTGCAGCAGCGATTGCGTCGGGATCGATGAATTCGAATGCGCTGCTGCTCCCGGGCGTCGGACTGTTGCTGATTGGTTTCGGATTTAAAGTGGCGGCGGTTCCGTTCCATATGTGGGCGCCCGATGTCTATGAGGGCGCGCCGACTCCGGTGACCGCGTTTATGGCGGTGGGCGTGAAGCTCGCCGCATTTGCGGGCTTGCTCCGAGTTTTCCTGATCGCGCTGGGACCTGCGGCAGTCCACTGGTCGTTGGTTGTGGCGGTTATTGCCGCGCTGACGATGACCGTCGGCAATCTGCTTGCGGTCGTGCAGAGCGGAATCAAGCGGATGCTTGCGTATTCGGCGATCGCACATGCGGGTTATCTTTTGGTTGGCGTCGCGGCTGGCGCGGGATCGGGCGGTGCTATTCTGTACTATCTGCTCGCATACTCGGTTGCCAACCTTGGTGCATTCGGCGTCGTCCTCGCGATTGAGCGCACCGGCGAGATCGGCAGCGGCAAAATTTCCGGTCTTCGCGGCTTATCGTCGCGCAGCCCGATGCTTGCGGCCGCGATGACCGTTTTCATGTTGTCGCTCACCGGAGTCCCTCCGCTGGCGGGCTTTGCCGGGAAGTTCTACCTGTTCAACGCGGCATTGAATCAGGGATACACGGGCTTGGTGATTATCGGCGTGCTAAACAGCGCAGTTTCCGCCTACTACTATTTTTCAGTCCTGGTCGCGATGTACATGCAAGAGGGCGGGGCGGAGGAATCCGAAGTCCGGCGTGCGCGGCCGGCGCTGGCTGCGGCAATTGGCATTGCCGCGCTGGCGACAATTGCGATCGGAATGTTCCCGCAGTCGTACATCGCATCCGCGGAGAATGCATTTCACTCGGCGGCAATAACTGAAACGCAGCGCGCGGTATCGCTCGCGCAGTAGATCGGCCGCGCGCCGGGACCTGCCCGGCGCTGCGGGCTTACTTTTTCTTTCCGGACTTCTTTGCAGGAGATTTCTTCGGCGCCGGTTTCGCAGGTGCAGGCTTCTTCGCCGGCACGGCCTTCGGCATCGGGGCGCCACCACCGCCCGTGGATGCGTAAGCGTCGGCTTCGATCTCGATTAGCATGTCGGGGCTTGCCAGCCGGCTTACTTCAACCATCGAGGTGGCCGGCGGCGCATCGGCAAAAAACTCGCGATGCGCACGCGCAGCTTCCGCAAACCGGCCGATGTCCGTAACGAACATCCGCGTGCGGATCACGTTCGACATCGGCACTCCCACCCGTTGCAACGCCGTGCGAATGTTCGACAGCGCCTGCCGCGCCTGTACGTACATCTGGCCTTTGCCCACCAGTATCCCCTGCTCGTTGGTAGCGGTGGTGCCGGATACGGCGACCAGGTTTCCCGCCTTGACCAGCCGCGAATAGGCGACCACCGGTTCCCAGGGAGTATTGGTTGAAATTCGAGATATATCAGCCATTGTCAGTCCGGATGCCGGAATTTCCGGCGTTCAATGTTCGTGCGACGGATATGCCTCTTCCAGTTCCCGAGCTACCGATCGCATTGGCGGCCCCACCCGCCGGCCCGATGGCGCCAGCCAGCGCATGATTCGCGACAGCCAGGCCGTCAACGGTTGCCGCCTCTCCACAACCCGCACCATGTCGAGTTCGTGCTCAATAATTTCGAAGTAACCTTCGATCGCGGGTCTGATACCCACGCCACTCAATTGCCGCTCTTCCACAGCACCACACCTCCACCACTTCCACAATTTAAGGCCGCCGCCTCACGGCGCCTTGCAGCATCACACAAATAATACAGATGCCATCGAATTAGTCAAAATAGCTATTTGCCGTGCGGAGGCGGCTGGCGACCGCTCAAATCTCAGTGTTCGTGCCCTTCGGGTTCATCGTGCCCCAAAGGTCCGGAGCTGCCGTGAGTAAACGTCGCAGACGATGAAATATCTCCGCCGGCTTCTGCCGGCGGCCCGGCATGGCTGCTTTGCTTTGGGGCATGATGCGGGTGCGTGTGATGAGCGTGGTGATGCTCTTCGCCGCGAATAATCTCCGCCGCGCGCTGAGCGGACCTGCCGGCCAATTTTGCCAGCTCTTCCGACTTGTGCCTCACTTCAGCGGTTCGCTCCGAGAGCTCTTTGCGCAGCCGCGAAATCATTTTCTGCGCTTCTTTTCGTGCATTCTCCAGATTGCGGCTGCGGCCCACCACGGAATTGAATTCCGAAGCGACCTTGCGTCCCTGCTCGCGCAATGATTTCAGTTGCGCATTCAATTGGTCTTGCGCCTGCTTGGCGCCGGCGCGCAGGCGGGCTTCTATCTTGCGCGCCTTTACCTCGCGTTCGAGTCGATTTCTCAAATCATTTGCCGTCTTGCGTAGCGCTTCGATCTGCCGGGTTGCGGCATTTCCCGCGGCCTTGGGTTTGGCCTTTCTCTTCTTGGTAGGCATCGTCCCCTCCCTGAGCGGAATGCTGTGAGCGTTAGCGCTAGATAAGCGCCATTTTTCGGCGAAAATCAACGCCACGATATCGGCAAGGGGAGGGGCAGCGGACCGGTGGGAATGATAGATTTGCCTCCGATGGCAAACACCGCACCCCAATCTGTCGGCTTCAAGCCCGGCCTTTCGCTGTTCGATTCGGTAACTATTGTCGCCGGATCCATGATCGGTTCGGGAATTTTCATCGTCTCCGCCGATATTTCCCGGCAGGTCGGGTCGCCCGCCGCTCTGTTGCTGGTATGGCTGGTGAGCGGCTTGATGACGATAGCGGGCGCGCTTGCCTACGGAGAACTGGCCGCGATGATGCCCGAGGCAGGCGGTCAGTACATCTACTTGCGTGAGGCGTACGGGGGACTGTGGGCGTTTTTGTTCGGATGGACGCTTTTGCTGGTGATCCAGACCGGCACAATCGCGGCGGTCGCGGTGGCGTTTGCCCGCTTTGGCGGGGTGATTTGGCCGGTGTTCGGTTCGAACCTATGGTTCGGCGCATACGGAATCGGGTTGTCGGGCGAACGCGCCGGTGCGATTGCGGTAATCGTAATTCTAACCGCAGTGAATCTCCGCGGCCTCAGTCTTGGCAAACTGCTTCAGAATTCGTTTACCACCGCCAAGATTCTTTCGCTGATCTTCATAATTGCCCTGGCCGTGGTGATTGCGCCAAACCGGACTGCGATTCACGCGAACTTTGGCAGCGCGGGCGCCTTCTTCGGCTCTGGATCGATATCAATCGCATCGCTAGGCGTATTCGGCGCAGCGATGGTTGGCGGATTATTCTCGGCCGACGCTTGGGCGAGCGTGACCTTTGCAGCAGCCGAGGTTCGCAATCCCAAGCGCGACCTTCCCTTGGCGCTGGCCTTTGGGACCGGCGTGGTAATTCTGCTCTATCTGCTAACCAACGTCGCTTATCTGTTTGAACTGTCGGCGGCGGGTACGGCGGGAGCGACGAATGTATTCGCACGCGGCATTGCCCATGCCACCAGCGATCGCGTGGCCGCGGCCGCAATGGAGATGGTATGGGGTGGAACTGGCGCGGCCATTACCGCAATTTTGGTAATGATATCGACCTTCGGATGCGCCAACGGATTGATACTGACCGGTGCGCGAGTGATTTACGCGATGGCCCGCGACCGGGTGTTTTTCGAATCTGCGGGCGAACTCAGCGTCGCGAATGTTCCGGCCGTGGCGCTGGTGATGCAGGGCGCATGGGCCGCGCTGTTGACCTTGACGGGTACCTACTCGGAATTACTCGATTACGTGATCTTCGCGCAGTTGCTCTTTTATGTTCTGACGGTGGCTGCCGTGTTCACGCTGCGGCGAAGCCGCCCGGATGTGCCGCGGCCATATCGCGCGTGGGGCTATCCAGTCATACCAGCACTGTACATCGTATCGGCTGGTGCCCTGATGATCGATCTTCTGATCCAGAAGCCGCGTTTCACTTGGCCCGGCCTTCTAATCGTATTGAGCGGAGTGCCGGTCTATTACTGGACGGCGCGCCGCCAATCGGCTGACTGATCCGGAGAAATCGAACTCGTTATTGCGCGTGATGCTGTTGGGCCGCGCTGTTGGATCCGCCAAATGGAATATTCGCGTCGCTGGTGTCCAGCGGAGTGCCTGCGGCGGCACAGTCGGTGGCACTCAGATGGGCGGACCGGAATTCTTTCGCCAGCGTGCTCAAGATGAACGCACTGCGTTCGGGCGATTGATTACCTGCCAACTTGAACAGTTCGCCTGCATTCTTCGCATCGTCAGCCGCGTCCTGATCGGTTTTCGGCATACCGTAGATGTTGAAAACCTTGCACAGCGACTCAATGCCGTCTTTGCGATCGCCCGGCGTCATCGGCTCCTGCTCGGGCGCCGCCGGTGCTGCCTCAGGTGCGGGTGCCGCACCGGGCCGGCTGGGGTGCAAGCCACCCAGAATGCCTCTGATGAAAAAGAACACCACTACCAGAGCGCCTGCGAATGCGCCGATTCGACCCATCTTCTGGCCCGAGGAGAGTTGCCCCCATGGTAGGAACTCCACTCCCTTGGCCTTGGCCGCACTCTTCTGAGCGGCTGCGGCAGAAGGATGATGCAGCGGAGGTGGCTTGCTCTCCGTCTTTTGAACCTTCATCGGCGGCGGCGGCAGTTTTATTTCTGGAGCAGGTGGAGGTGGTGGAGGGGGCGCGCTTTCGCTGGGCAATATTCGAGGAATTACCTTTTCACTGGAAATCTTTGGCTGAGGCACCACCGCTTCAGCGGGTGCCGCAGCTTGACCGCCGCCAATTGCGCCAGCCATTGGCTTTGCACCGAATGACGGGGGGGGCCGAAGCGGAGTTACCTGCGCGGTCGAAGGGGCCGGCTTGGAGGCTGCCGCAGACGCATTTATTGGCGTGACCTGCGCCGGACCGGCGGATGGCCGCGCCACCGGCGCGGGCGGTGAGACATTATTATTCGATTCGGGTTCTGGAGGTGGCGGCGGTGGCGGAGGCGCTGGCTGTTTGATCGTTGTCGGAGGCGGCGGTGCCGACGCGAGCGGTGTCACCTCCGCCGGTGGAGGTACCGGAGTTACCGACGGGCGCGATGGTGGCGCGGATGGTCGAAACGGTGTGGTCTGCGCTGGGCCCGGCGGCTGCGGACGGCCGGGCGAAGCAGGTGGTCCAATCGGCTTTGTCTGGGTAGGCGTTGCAGCCGCCTGCTGCTGGCGTGCCTGTGCAGTCAGCGGTGCGCCGCAGTATCCGCAGAAAGCGGTGCCGTCCAAATTAGATTTGCCGCATTGCCTGCAAGCCGGCATCGTTCACCCTTGTTTTACAGCTCCGCCACGCGTGTGTAATAACCGCCGCCTTCGGTCTCGCCAAGCTCGTTGTGCCCCGCGAACATCCGAACCGGAGGACTAATAATCCAACTTTTACTACAGCCTGTATAGAGGCTACAACAGGATCGCCAAAGTCAGTGAGACCGCATCAGGTTCGTATCCTGCTGGTGAAAGTACCCTCCAAATTAGATCAACTATTCCCACCCACGATAGCATAAGCCGCACAAAGCCTCTAACTGCAAGCGACAAATGCCATCCAATTATCGCAGAATTCGGAAATGAAAATCCAGCCCCTCGCGTGAAATTTGCTTATCGCCATGTCGAATCAGGCCGATAGCCGTCGGGGTAGGAAAATTCACACTTCCGGCGTGGTTTGTGGGTCTTGCCGTGACGCCCTTGTGTAGGATAAGTGCTTGAAGGTCTTCGCATCAGGATAGTAATTTGTCACTAAACCCGCACGAGGCGCGACGCTGACGGCTTAACGATCCACACGTTGCCCGGAAATCACTACGGGCGGTTCCGCTTTTCACATGGCCTACAAAATTTTGGTTCTTAGAGGTGACGGTATCGGCCCCGAGGTCGCAGGCGAGGCGCTTCAGGTCCTGAAGGTGATCGCCCGCCGCTCGGCGGTGGAGATGGAATTCAAAGAAGGAATGATCGGCGGTCATGCGCTCGATGCTGTCGGAGTTCCACTGCCCGACGATGTCCTAAAGCAGGCGCGTGAAAGCGATGCGATTCTGCTGGGCGCCGTGGGCGGGCCCAAATGGGACAACCCTGCCGCGGACAAGCGACCCGAGCAGGCCCTGCTCGGAATCCGCAAAGCGCTTGGCCTGTTCGCCAACGTGCGCCCGGTCAAGAGTGTCAAGGAAATCGTCGGCTCTTCTCCGCTTCGGCCCGAAGTCGTAAGCGGCGTCGATCTGGTGGTCATCCGCGAGCTGACCGGCGGAATCTACTACGGCAAGCCGTCGGAGAAGCGTCAGGGCAAGGACGGGCGGGAGGCGGTCGATACCTGCTTCTACTCCGAAGCCGAGATCGCCCGAGTTCTGACCTACGGATTTGAACTGGCGCGCGAACGGCGCAAAAAGCTCACCTCGGTCGATAAAGCCAACGTGCTTTCATCGTCGCGGTTATGGCGCGAAATCGCGGTTGAACTGAGCGCGAAGTTCAGCGACGTCGCGTTCGAGAATCAGCTTGTCGATTCGATGGCGATGCATCTAATTCGGCGCCCAAAGGACTTCGATGTGATCGTCACTGAAAACCTCTTTGGCGACATCCTGACCGACGAAGCTTCCGTGCTGGCGGGATCGATGGGAATGCTGCCGTCGGCGTCGCTCGGCGAAGACCTGAACAGCGCCGGCTATCGCGTCGGACTGTACGAGCCGATTCACGGGAGCGCGCCGGACATTGCTGGGCGCGATGAAGCCAATCCCTTGGCCGCGATCATGTCGGCCGCGATGCTGCTGGAGCATTCGCTGGGAATGCATACCGAGGCCGAGCTCGTCACGCAGGCGGTTGAGGAAGTGGTGCGCGATGGCTATCGGACGCGCGATCTGCACGGCGCTCCGGGAACCCACACTGTCGGCTGCAAGGCGATGGGCCGGTTGGTCCGCGAGAAAATCGAGGCAACCGAGGGCTGATGGGTCCGGCTGGCGATGCGAGGGTGGCCATCGTCGGCGCCACGGGCGCGGTCGGAACCCAACTCACCGAACTGATCGCCGCGCGCGGGTTTCCGCACAGCGAGCTTAAACTTTTTGCCGGCGAATCAAGCGCCGATCGGAACCTCGAAATTTCGGGCGAAGAACTCCTAATCGAGCCTCTCAAAAACCCGGAAGAACTGGACGATTTCGATATTGTGTTTCTGGCAGTCCCCGCAATCGACGCGGCCAAGATCGTCGCAAAATGTCCCCGTCCGGTAATCGTCGATCTCAGCGCTGCCAGCCGCCCACATCCTCGTGCTGTGGGCCGTGCAGAGCATAAAATTCTCATCGTCGCGCCGGGATTGACATCAAGTGAAGAAATCGAACGATTACGCGGCAGGAAGATATTCGCGCCGCCACATCCCGCCGCGCATGCGCTTGCGGCATGCCTGAAGGCGCTCGATTTAAAAGAGGAATTTGTCTCCGCAACCGCGATGCTCGGCGCAAGCACCGCCGGCCGGGACATGGTGTCTGATACGGTTCAGCAGTCGGCAGATTTGTTGAATGCGCGGCTCGATCTTGATGAAAATGAAATTCAGCGCGGGTTCAACCTTTTCGTTGGCGAGGATGAGCGCGAGGCGGCTTTTCTAATCGGACTACAGGCGGCGATTCTACTGAATCGGCTGAATCCACCGATCTCCATCCCCGTCCAGGCGGTCGCCGTTCCTGTCCTACATGGATCTGCGCTGACGGTTCAGATTCAGCGTGCCGGTGGCGTCGGCGATGCGAAGGATCATCTGCGCGCCGCGCCCGGATTGCTGCTTGCCGATGATGACCGGCCGCTCGCCGTCATTGATGCCGCCGGCCAAGAGGCAATTATCGTCAGCGTCGAAAGCCGGCCCAGCTCGCTCGCATTGTGGTGCGTGTTCGACAATGCGCGGCTGGCGGCGCTCGACGCGTTGTGGATCGCCGAGACGCTGGTGTCAGCCGGGACTATGGCTTCCTGACGCGATTTCGGCGCGCGATGCTGATCAAGCTGACGCTCGAATACGACGGTACGAATTATTCGGGTTGGCAGCTTCAAGCCGGCCACGATTCGATCCAGGGGCGCATCGAGGCGGCGCTGAGGAAGATTTTTTCCACCACCGTTCGTGTGCATGGCGCCGGCCGCACCGATGCGGGCGTTCACGCTCGTGGCCAAGTCGCAGCAATCCGGCTGCCGCGGCCATTCGATCCCGCCCGGCTGCGCAGCGCGCTCAACGCGCTGCTGCCGCCGGAGATTACGGTACTACAGGCGGCACCGGAGGACGACGAGTTCGACCCGCGGCGCGACGCACGCTCGCGAATCTACGAATATCGCGTGCTCAATCGCGTCGTCAGATCTTCGTTCGAATATCGCTACAGCTGGCTGGTTCGCGATCCGTTGAACCTAAAGGCGATGAATGCCGCCGCGCGGGTATTCATAGGAGAACACGATTTCGCCGCATTCCGCACCAAAGGCTCGCGCGAGAAAACGACGGTCCGGCGGGTGATTTCGAGCCGCTGGACGCATGTCGGCGAGATGGTCATGTATCGCGTTGAAGCGTCGAGTTACCTGCGGCACATGGTGCGCACAATGGTCTCGGCGATGGTAGCGGCGGGGCGTGGCAATCTTGATGCGCGCGGCGTGCGGAAAATTTTGGCCTCACGCGATCGCGCCTTGGCGCCAGCAGCCGCGCCGCCGGGCGGACTCTGCCTGGTCGAAGTCCGCTATTGACGGCTTAAGCGCGCGCGATTTCATCAGGACCGTGACTTAAGTCCCGATGGCCGCTGATCGCGGTGCACCAGGCTGTTCAAAAATTGTCACGATCCTTGGAAAAAATGCAAATTTCACCCGTCGTTACGCTTGCAAAATTTCGCGCACTCGTTCAGTCTCAACCAAACCCCGCACCGGGGTCTCAAGGAGGAGGAGATGACGCAGTCGCAAGTAGCAGCCCATCTTGCCGAGAAGGTGGGAATCGCCAAGAAGCAGGGCAAGGCCGTACTCGAAGAACTCAACAATCTCGTGGTTCGCGAACTCAAGAAGGGGGAAGGGAAGCTGCGCCTGGCGGGGCTTGGCATCTTCCGCAAGCGCAAGACCAAGGCGCGCATGGGCCGCAATCCGGCCACCGGTGAGGCAATCCAGATCCCGGCGCGTACGCGGCTGCGCTTTACGGCGGCCAAGGCGCTGAAGGACGCAGTCCTCAAGGGCAAGTAATCGGTACTGGTTTTACGGCAGACCGCGGGCGCGGGCGAAATCCGTGTCCCGCGGTCTGCATTTCCGCCTTCAATCTTTGGGTTTCTTGCCGGTCGTGCCAACGACCGATGCCGCTTCTCGCGCTTGTCGGGCACGCTCGATAAATTCGCGGATCCTCGTCTCGTAGCCACGCTCTGACGGCTCGTAATACCGCTTCGTTCCGAGTTCGTCCGGCAGATATTGCTGCGCGGTTAGTCCGCCCTCAAAGTCGTGCGGATAGCGGTAGCCCTTGCCGTAGCCGAGCGTCTTCATCATCGCGGTCGGTGCGTTCCGAAGGTGCAGCGGCACCGGCAGCGCGCCAAGTTCTTTGGCGTCTTCGCGCGCCGCAAGCATCCCCAGGTAAGAAGCATTCGATTTGGGTGCGGAGGCCAGGTAGGTCACGCCCTGCGCCAGAGGTATTGCGCCCTCCGGCATGCCAACGAAATCGACCGCCTCCTTGACCGCGATCGCAATCGAAAGCGCGCGCGGGTCCGCGTTGCCAACATCTTCAGCGGCGAAAATCACCATCCGGCGCGCGATGAACAGCGGTTCCTCGCCGGCTTCAAGCATTCGCATCATCCAGTAGAGGGCGGCGTCCGGATCGCTGCCGCGCATGCTTTTGATAAACGCAGAGATGACGTTGTAATGCTCCTCGCCGGCCCGATCGTAGAGCAACGCCTTCTGCTGCGCGCCCTCGAGCACGTGCGCGGGCGTGATCACCGCCGCCTTCGCGGTTTGCGCCATCTCGGCTGCGATTTCCAGGGTGTTGAGCGCACGGCGTGCGTCGCCGCCGGCATAACGGATGATTTCATCAAGCGCGCCCGCGCCGAGCTTGAGGCCGGACGCGCCAAGGCCGCGTTCACGATCGTCGAGCGCGCGCGTCACCAGCGTCGCGATCTCCTTTTCCGACAGCGGCTGCAGCACCAGCAACCGCATCCGCGACAACAGCGGTGAAATTACCTCGAACGACGGGTTTTCAGTTGTCGCGCCGATCAGGGTGATCAGGCCGCTCTCGACGTGCGGCAGAAATGCATCCTGTTGCGCGCGGTTCCAGCGATGGATTTCATCGATAAAAATGACGGTGCGTTTGCCGGCGTCGAGGTCGCGCTTCGCTTCCTCGACAGCTTCACGCAGATCGGCGACGCCGGAGGTCACGGCCGCCAGCGGCCGAAACACGGCGCCGGATTGGCCGGCGAGCAGTATCGAAAGCGTGGTTTTTCCGGTACCCGGGGGGCCCCACAGGATCATCGAGTGCAGCGCATGCGCCGCAACCATCTCATGCAGGAATTTTCCCGGCCCAAGCAAATGCTCCTGCCCGGCGACTTCATCCAAGCGGCGCGGGCGCATCCGATCCGCCAGCGGCTGTCCAAACGGCGTGCGCTGCGGGAACAGGGATGGAGAGGAATCGGCCTTCCGCCGTGCCATTTTTCAAGTCTATCACACGAGGCTCCCATTTAATCCCGGGAAAGGTTCGATATAATTGGCGCCTCAATCGCGGGCCCTACGACGATGCCATCGAAATTGCTCAACGGCTTTCGGATGCTCGATCTCACCGATGAGAAGGGCGCGCTATGCGGCAAGATGTTTGCCGATCTGGGCGCCGAGGTGATCAAGGTCGAGCCGCCTGAGGGATGCTCGACGCGGCGGATTCCACCATATATCGACGACATCCCCGATCCCGATCGCTGCCTGTATTCGATCGCTTACCACGCGGGCAAAAAATCGGTCACGGCAAACCTGGCGAGCGCCGAGGGCCGTGCGCTCGTTACAGATTTGGCCGCCAAGGCGGACTTCCTGGTCGAGTCGTATCCGGTAGGCCACCTTGACTCGATCGGGCTTGGCCACGATGCACTTGCAGCGCGCAATCCCCGCCTGATCTACACGTCGATAACTCCCTTCGGCGACACCGGACCCGGCAAGAATTACCAATGGGCCGATATCGTGTCATGGGCTGCCGGTGGCGCGATGTACCTCATGGGCGAGGAGGGAAAGCCTCCCCTGCAGATGAGTCTTCCGCAGGCAGGGCTGCATGCGGGCGGAGAAGCGGCAGTGGCCTCAATGATCGCGCATTATCCGCGCCAAATCGATGGACTAGGACAGAAAATTGTCGTCAACATGCAGGCCTGCATCGTGTGGACGCTGATGAACGAGCAGGCGATGCCCTTTCTGCATGGAAATCATCTGGCCCGGTCGGGCGCGTATGCCGGCTCAACTGGTGCGCAGCGCAAAATGGTTTACGAATGCAAGGACGGGCATATCTCGATTCTGGTCGCCGGCGGGACGACCTTTGCGCCGTCGACGCGCGCGCTAATCGGGTGGATGGGCGAAAGCGGTTACGGCTCGGAATGGATGCGTCAGAAAGAATGGACCATTTGGGTGCCGGGCGTATTCATGGCAATGACCGAGCAGGACCGCCAGGAGATCGCCGAGCTGGAGGAAACAATTGGACGATTTTTTGCCACCATGACGAAGAGTGAGATTTATGCGCAGGCGCTCAAGCGGCGGATTCTGCTTGCGCCGGTTGCCACCGCCGCTGATATCGACAGGGATGAGCACTTGAAGGCGCGCGATTTCTGGGTCGACGTTCCGCACGACACCATCGGGCGTACGCTGGTATTTCCGGGTCCGTTCGCGAAAATGACCGCGACGCCGATCGGCGGTTCAACGCGCGCGCCGCGAATCGGCGAGCATAACGACGAGATCTATCGCGGAGTGTTGGGCCTTTCGCCACAGCGGATTCAGGAGCTTTGCGGCGGAGGGGCGATTTAATCGCCGCCGGGGTACTTCGATGGGACACTTCGCACTAGAAGGAATTCACGTCCTCGACTTCGCGTGGGTCGGCGTTGGCCCGATCACGACGAAGTATCTGGCCGACAATGGCGCTGAAGTGATTCGCGTCGAATCGGCCGCGCATCCCGACGTGCTCCGAATCGGACCCCCGTGGAAGGACGCCACACCCGGAATCAACCGCAGCCAGTTTTTTGCGAGCTTTAACACTTCCAAGAAGAGCATCACCCTCGATCTGCGCAAGCCCAAAGCACGTGAAATTGCCCGGCGGCTGGTGCCTTGGGCGGATATCGTCGCCGAGAGCTTTACGCCCAAGGCGATGCGCAACTGGGAACTCGATTACGAAAAATTGCGGGCAATCAAACCCGACATCATTATGTTGTCCACCTGCATGCAGGGACAGACCGGGCCCAATGCGCTTTATCCCGGCTTTGGGCAGTTGATGGCTGCGTTGTCGGGGTTTTATTACATCTCCGGCTACGGACCCGGCTCATGTACTCCGCCGTACGGCGCATACACCGATTTCATCGCACCCCGGTTCGCGGCATGCGCTCTGCTCGCGGCATTGGATTACCGCCGCCGAACCGGAATCGGGCAGTACATCGACATGTCGCAGTACGAGGCCGCGATGCAGAATCTTACGCCGGCATTGATCGATTATCGCGCCACCGGGCGAGTGCTTGGGCCGCGCGCAAACGGGTCGGATCGATATGCGCCGCACGGTGCCTATCGATGCGCCGACGAGGACGATGCCGAACGCTGGATTGCGATCGCGGTGGCAAACGATGAGCAGTGGCACGCGATGCTGCAAGTGCTCGACGCGCACACCACCGAATCCCGATTCGATTCGCTGGAGGGCAGAATCGAGCACGCGGCCGCCCTGGATGAATTCGTCGGCTCGCTCGTGCGAAAGCATAACGCACACGAGCTTACCGCCAAGCTACAAGCGGCAGGTGTCGCCGCTTATCCGGTCGAGAATTGTATCGACATCCATCATGACGAAAACTTGGAGGCCTTTGACTTCTGGCACTGGCTCGATCATCCGGAGATGGGGCCGTCGCCCTACGAAGGGCTGGAGCATCGCATGAGCCGCACGCCTGGAGAATTACGTATGCCCGCACCGCTGTTAGGGCAGCATAATGATGAAGTCTTCGGGAAAATGCTTGGTATGGGTCCCGATGAGATCGAGCAGCTCAAGAAAGACGGCGTGATATTCTGATCTTTTGGTAGTGGCGCAGGCTTTGGCCTGTGAAAATTGCGTTTGCGATACGAACTCACAATTGCGCTCCGATATCTGCGCGCGCGCCGCAAAGAAGCTTTCGTTTCGATTACCACGATCTTTACCGCCGTAGGCGTGACCATCGGCGTGGCGGCGCTCACGATCACGCTGTCGGTGATGGGTGGGTTTGAGGAAAGCCTCAAGCAGCGGGTGCTGAGCCTTAGTCCGCAGGTGCAAATCCTGAGCGACACCGGTTCGATTGCCGATTACGCCGCGGTCGAAGCCAAAGTAAATAAGACATCCGGGGTCAGCGGCTCTGATGCGTACCTCATCGGCCAGGGGATGCTGAGTTCGGGCCGCGGCGTCGGCGGAGTGGCTGTGCGCGGAGTGGAGTCCGGTAATCGCGTCGTGCGCGATCAATGGAGCCGGTACATTACCGATGGCACCTTGGACAATCTTGCAGGCAGTTATCCGAGCGCCAGTTCAGGCGGCGCGCCATCTTCCGGTTTGGCGATTGGGACCGGCCTCGCACACAAGCTCAAGGTGAAACCCGGAGACCCGATCCGCCTGGTTGCGCCGGTTGTGATGCCTGATGGATCGCTGTCCACCAAGACCGGCGATTTCACAGTGGGCGCACTCTTCGATTCGGGAATGAACTTTCTCGACACCACGATGGTCTTCATGGACCTTGCGCATGCGCAAGATTTTTTTGGGAGGATCGGCCGGGCCGACGGAGTCGATGCGCACCTGACGAACCTCGACCAGACCGATGCGGTCACCGTTGCACTTCGCAGCCTGCTTGGCAGTCCGTATCGTGTGCGTAATTGGATCGAATACAACCAGTCAGCTGCCGAAGGTTTTGAGTTGCTCAGGCGCGTCTATGCGCTGGTGCTGACGCTTTTGATCGGAGTGGCTGCTTTCAATCTGGTGGCAACGCTGATCATGGTCGTGATGGAAAAGCGCAAAGACATCGCGGTGCTGATGGCGATGGGGGCAACGCGCCGCGGCATCCGGCTGATCTTCGTGCTGAAGGGATTAGTCGTGGGCGCCGCCGGCACCGCGGCCGGACTCGCGATCGGCGCAATTGGATGCTTCGCGCTGTCGCGCTACCGATTCATCCACATTCCGAAGGAGATCTACGGAATCTCGGCGCTGCCGATCTCGGTTGAGCCGTCGAATTTCGTGCTGGTAGCGATCGCGTCGATTCTGCTGTGCCTTTTGGCGACGGTATATCCCGCCCGCCAGGCATCCCGGCAACTTCCGGTCGAGGTCTTCCGCTCCTGACCTCCCGCCCCACACCACGCCCGGTCTGCGGACGCTGATTTAGTGATTTGACGGTGTGTGGCTTTGATCGGTCGATGGCTTGGAGGTCAGCTTCGGCTTGCGGACGACCAGCGTCTCATGACCGCGAACCTTGATCGTGCGGGCCGGCTCGGACTGAAACGTCTGCGCGGGTCCGTCATGACGTCCGGGGCGCGGCGACGTTCGCTTGCGCCGCCAGTTGCTGAGCTCCTTGGACAGTTTCGATGCGACCGAGTCGGATTCCGGACCTGGTCCGTTGGTTTCCGGTCCCGGATTGTTTGGACTGCCTTGCGGCTCGCCGGTACTCATTCTTTCATCCTGTGACGTGGGTTTGTCCTCCTGCCTCCAATTGAGACGAAGTCTACACTGCTATGTTTCAAAATTGATTTCGCATAATCGCGGCTGAGCGCCGGGATTGCGGCGGCCGAAGGCCGTTAATGTACGGGTAATTCTACCTCTGCGATGCGTACCAAACCACAATCTTTTTTGCGCGCTTGCGCTTGATTTTTCTTGGTGCGGGGAGCTTAGCGGCGGAGTTAATGCCGCCGGGCCTTGGTTCAAGGCCCGGCGGCGTCGAACATCGTCGTTACAAGCGATTACGGGGCTTGGAACAGGCTCTGCATGCGCAACGCAAGACCCATGTCGCCGGCAATGCGCAGCTTGCCGCTCATGAACGCGACCTGGCCATTTAGCTTGCCAGCAATCATGTCCATGTAATCCTGCGCGCTCATCGAAATGGTGATGTTCGGGCTGGCGGCGGCGCCTTCCTTCACCGTGCACTGTTCGTTGGCAATCGAGACGGCCCACTTGCCGCCGCCGTCGCCTGACAGGTCGAACTGATAGACCGCGTTTAAGCCCTTCGCCGCATCTTTGTTGAAGCGCGTCGGCATCAATTCAAAGATTTGCTTGCACGTAATTCCGGCGGGTATCTCTGCCATAAAACTGCATTCCTCCTGATGGTGGGGGCGGCTCCAGCCGCACTCTTTGCGCCATATAAGCCTTGATCTGAAAAGTTGTCAATAGCCGCACGCACTCTAATTTTTCGATTTATCGGCTTAACGCGCGTTAGGTTGGCCTCGGGGCCGGATTTCGGTCGGCCGCCGGGTCAAAATCCGAATACACTTCCGGGCAGAACCGTAATCAAATTGGTCCGGACCGTGACCGGGGCCGCACTTTCCGTGATTGTTACCGCCTGCTGCTTCTGGAGATCGGTTTTGACCGTGCCGCCCAGAAAAGCGTCGTGGCCGATCACCTTGATCGTGACTCCGGTCAGCCCCGCTCCGGCCAGCTGAGCCGCAATCTGGTTCTGCCGGCGCGCCCAATCGCCTTCATCGGTGGTCAGTGAATCGACGACGTTGCCGACTCCCGGCACCCGTCCTACGACACGCTCGGCCAGTATTTTGGTATTGGCGTCAAACACCTTGCCGAAGATCGTGACGGTGCTTCCGCTGGTATAGCAGTCGACGCGCCGGAGCTTTGGGTTGCTGTGCAGTGCTTCCTTCACGCGCTGTTGCAATGTCGGAGTCGGCGCCGTACGCGCAATTTTGCGTTTACGCGGAGGCGGCTCCGCGCTCGCAGCGGGCGGTGGTGTTTCGACCGCCGTGGGTGCCGCGGGCGAGGGCGCCGCGCTGGCATACTCCGGCGGCTCAGTTGGGCCCAGACCGGACAGCTTGGTAAGAAGTTGCGATTCTAGCGCGTCCGCGGTCACCGGGGTGGTGGAGAAAATCACCGGAAAATCCATATCCGCGGTGCCATTTGCGATTCGCGGAAAGTTCCACGCGGAGAAATCCTTTACGACTTCCGCATCCAGGCTGGGATTCGGGTTGGTCGAGGTGCGAACCGCCGCTTCGCTGACCGTGCCGTCGGGAAGGACCCGGATCCGCACCACCATCGCGTCTGCCAGCGTGCTGTCGGCCGAAAGTGCGTAGATGTAGGTGTTAAGCAGGGTGTTCTTGTTGGCCTCGAACGCTTTATGCGCCGCGTCCTGGTTGCGTTCGGGCTGGCTGGCGGAATCGCCGGTGGTCTGCACGAAAATCTTTGCCGCTAGCGAAACCATCGGCACTGGCGAGGGCGCAACGGACGGAATCGGCGATGCCACTGGCGACGCCGCGGCGATCGCCGCCACCGGCGAGGCCTCCGCCCTTGGCCCTTCAGCCGGCTTCGATCCCAAGTGAAGCGCCAGCCAAGCGCCGCCGCCGAGTGCGATCAGCGCGGCAAGGATGTAACCGGCTACCGGGAGCGCGCTTCGATCCGAAGCGTCTTCGTAGCTTCCGTCCGGGCCCACCTTTCCTGTGAGCCGATCTGAAAATATTGGGCCGCTACGCGGACTGACTGCCGTGCGCGGCGACGGCGCTGTCTTGGCAGGCGCGGCAGTCTGCGCGGCCGGCCCTTCATCGGCAAGCCGCGCCCCACAATAGTTGCAAATCAGTTCGCCGGGCTGTGCGATGCCGCCACACACGGGGCATTCGATCCCGCCGGCGCCGGGATCGGCCTGCGCCTTGCCGCCTTGTCCCTGTGTAAACGCAGGGCCGCCTTTCACCAGCGCGGTGCCGTCGGCCTCGCAGAAAGTTTCAGTATCGGGATAGCTCTTATTGCAGCGCGGGCATTTTTTCATGATTCAGACGCGCCTCCGCGGCGATGCATCGATCATATCGGCCCGAATCCAGACAGGCCAAGGCCGGATGGCCAATATCTTTAGTCGTCTGCGCCGCCTTCCAGGCGGAATCCGATTCGCACTTCGGCTTGAAACTCGATGTCGCCCTTTTTGGAGACGCTGCCACGGACGCCGTTCACTTCGAACCAGTCGATGTTGCGAATCGTCTTGCGCGCCTTGTCGATTGCATTGCGCACGGCCTGCTGGATGCTGTCGTCGGACACGCCGACCACTTCAATAATCTTGTAAGCTTTGTTTCCCATGTCATCTCCTTAGCCCGGTTCAGGCGATTTCCGGTTCGAAGCCGGCGCGCTCGATTAATTCGCGCGTGCGCGCCCAGTCCCATCCCGCGGTCGTCAAATAGCCGTTTACGAAAATCGAATTTACTGCGTTAAAAAGGTCGCCCTGGCGATCTCCCAAATTTAGCTCGCGGCCACCGGCCGCACGCACCTCACTGCGGGGATTTAAGAATCGAAACAGGCAGGCGGCCTTAAGGCATTTTTCAGGTGTGAGTTCCCGGTTGCCGGCCAATGGCGTTCCCTTAATTGGATGAAGGAAATTGACCGGCACTGAATCGATCGCCAGCCGCCGTGTCGAATAGGCAAGTTCGATGATGTCATCGTCGGTCTCGCCCATTCCTATAATTCCGCCCGAGCACGTGGACAAACCCGACGCGCGCACATTTTCAATCGTACGCAGCCGGTCATCATACGTGTGAGTCGTGCAAATCTTCGGATAAAACCGGCGGCTGGTATTGAGATTGTGGTTAATCCATCCCGCGCCAGCACGCTTGAGCGTGTCGGTCTGATCGCGTTCCATCAGGCCGATCGACAGGCACAATTCGAGGTTGGGAAATTCCGCCGCGATTCGTTCGCACGCCTCGCCAAGGTGTTCGATATCGGGTGCCGCCGGACCGCGCATGCTGCACACCGTGCAGTAGCGGCGCGCTCCGCTATCGACCGCGATGCGTGCGCCCTCCGCCAATTGCGCGACGCTTTGGAGTTTGTACACGGGGATATCGGCCTTCGAGATTTTCGACTGCGAGCAATAGCCGCAATCTTCGGGGCAGATGCCGCTTTGGGCGTTGCGCAGCATGCAAATCTTCACCCGCCTGCCGAATGCCGCCTCGCGTATCTTTCGGGTTGCCGCGAGCAGATCGCCAAGGCGTTCATCGGGGCAATTCAAAATTGCAGATGCCTCTTCGCGGCTGATTTCCTCGCCGGCGAGAACAGCATCTGTCATCCGGTCGAGATCGATATCTTGAAATCTGAGCATTTTGATTTCCGCTTTTTTTCAAAGCGGGTCTAGAACAAATAGAGGGTTCGCGGGCCACGGTCAAATCGCCCGGCAGGGCTGTCTTGACAAGCGACGATACAAATAAACGAATATTTGTATAGCGGAATTAGCATGAGAGCCAAAAATAAAAGGACCATCCGCATGGAAACCAGCAGCGGGAACGTCTTCGCCGACCTCGGCCTTCCAAACCCCGAGCAGGAACTTCTGAAGGCGCGGCTGACGCTGCAAATTTACCGCCTCGTCAAGGCGCGTGGCCTGACCCGGGCCGAAGCCGGAAAAATTCTCGGCATCAAGCAACCGCATGTGTCCGCCCTGATGCGCAACCGCTCCGGCACCTTCTCTGTCGAGCGCCTAATGGATTTTCTGACCGCCCTTGGACAGGACGTGCAAATCACTTTGCGCCCGACACGCTAAGGATCAGGGCGAGGTGTCCGTAGTCGTCGCCGCGTAGCACCGCTCTGCCGCTGTAGGCCAGGATAAATGCGGCCATCTGCCGGATTTCGCTCACCCGAGCTTAATCGCCAACCATCCGGTCTCGACCTTGTATCATACCGATTCCAGTATCCGTGATTACCAACTTGTCGTCGTACTCGACGCCACTCGTGATATAGCCGGTCACTCGGCTCAATTGCTTTCCGGAAGAAAGTCTTACGGTCAAATTGTAATCAGAATCTGCGCCGATTCGGAACGTGACCATCTGACTTGCCCCAGACTTGATTGGCCCGACGGCGTATTGTTGACGGCATACGGTCAGTCGGCCACCTACAACTTCTTGGCTGGAAGAGTTTACTATCGTGACTCGGCCCGACCGGGGGCTAAAGCACGCTTGGCAAAACAGCGCGGTCCAGAGAAAGACAAGCAGGGCCAGCTTAAGTGACTTTCGCACTCGATGTCTTACGCTTCGGCGGAACAGGCGACGATACAATCAGGCTGCAGGCGCTTGGATCGTTCCCTGTGCCTGGGCGATCATCCCCAGTTTGGTGAGCAACAGCAAGCCGCACGCTAGGGAAAATGCGGCGCATCCGAGCACCGCGACCCGGGCGCTTAAGTTCTCGCCGACATAGCCGACGGCGAGGCTGCCCAGCGGCGCCGCGCCTATAAACGACAGCGTATAAATGCTCATCACTCGCCCGCGCAGTTCATCGCTCACGAACAGTTGCAGCATCGTGTTGGTCGTCACCATATGGTTCATCAAGCCCACACCGATTAGCAACTGTGCCACGATCGACAAGATCATCCACTGTGACAAACCGAATGTTGCGATCGCCACCGCCGTGCAGAAGATTCCAAACACCAGATTCTGTCGCAGCGCCCGCGGCGCGCTTTCCCGCGAATTCATGACGATCGCGCCCGCGACCGCGCCCAGTCCTTGCGCCGCCATCAAGAATCCAAATCCGCTGGCGCCGGAGTGCAGCAAGTCGCGCGCGAAAACGGGGATCAGAACGGAATATTGGAGCGCAATTCCGCTGTTTATCGCGACCACCAACATCAGCCACAGGGTAGGGGGATGACCGCCGACATAGCTGAGGCCATCGCGAATATGCCGGATGATTGCCCGGCCGATTTCGGTTCGCGGGCGGCGCGGTACGTCCATCAGGAGCAGGCTCCAGATGACGGCGAGAAAGCTTGCGCCGTTTAAGAAAAAGCATCCGGCGACGCCAATCGACGCGACCAGCAGCCCCGCGATAGCCGGTCCCACCATCCGCGCGCCATTGAAGATCATCGAGTTCATCGCGATCGCGTTGGGCAGGTCCTCCTTCCCGACCATCTCGACCACGAATGCCTGCCGCCCGGGCATGTCGAATGCGCTGACGAAGCCATTGATCGCCGCCAGGATTATTACGTGCTCGACGCGCACGACGCCCAGCCACGTCAGCGCCGCCAATGCGAACGCGCTTAGCATCATCAGCGCCTGTGCGACGATGATCAGGCGGCGCCGATCGACGTGATCGATCACCACTCCGGCGAACAGCGACACGAGCACGATCGGCATGAATCCGGCGAAGGTAACCACACCGAGCATGAAGGCGGAGTTGCTTAGCTTCAGGACCAGCCACGCCTGCGCCACGGACTGCATCCACGTGCCGATGAGCGAAACCAACTGGCCGGTGAAGAACAGGCGAAAGTTACGATGGCGCAGCGCGCGGAAAGCGGAAAACGCTCCGTTCCATTCGGCGGCTTGATCGGGGGCCTCATCCTCCGCCTCGCCGGCGGCGTCTGACTCACATTGCGGTGCTGTATCGATCTTCTTCTCTCCTGCGACGTGAATCCTTAGTTTGACAGAGGCGGAAACTCCAATCGAGCGGCTTGCCGAACGGCGGCGGCTTTGCGAGGCTGGGCGGGTGAAAATTCAAAAGATAACGCTTCATTTTTCAGACGCGAACGGCGCCAAGCGCACAATTGAGCTTGGGCCCGCCGGTGATACGGGTGAATTTTCAGCGGCACACCGCGAAATCTTGCTGACCGGTCATTTGGAACATTCGATGGGTGGAACGATGGTTCGCGCCGCGGTTGAAAATCGCGGAGGGGATCCGATCCGGCTCGATTCGTGCAGATTTGAGGTGTCAACGGGATTTGCAGCGAATTCTCCAGCACGATTTTTCAAGCACGGTTACCAGTCCTGGAGCGGCTCCGGCGCGGCCATGGTCGGCGCTGCGGGACCGCATCCGCGCGATGAGGCGTACATCCTCGTACGCGTGAATCATCAGAGCGAGTCCGCCCGCCCGCCAGAATTTCCCGAAGCGCGGACTTCCGAGTTGTTCACGATCGTCGAGTGTACCGGCCGTGCGGAGCGAATGATGGCCGGTTTCGCCGGTGCGGCGGGTTCGCTTTCGACGGTTACGGTTCCGTCCCCCGATCGAGCGATTGCACGAGCGATATTGGACGGCGTATGGCTGGAACCGGGTACACGGCGCGAGATCGATCCACTATATGTTGTCGCGGCGGAGGAACCGGCTGCTCGCCTTGCGGCGCGATGGGCCGAGGCGATGGGGCGGCGAATGTCGGCGCGCGTGAGCGCGCCGTATCAACGCGGATGGTGCTCCTGGTACCACTACTTTCACGACATCACCGAGGATTCCCTGCGCGCCAACCTAAAGGCGCTGGAGTCGATGCGCGCCGAATTTCCGATCGACGTCGTTCAACTCGATGACGGCTTTCAATCGGCGCTCGGCGATTGGGACACCGTCAATCCGAAATTTCCCAGCGGGCTTAAGAAAATCGCCGATGAAATCCGCGCGGCGGGATTCAAGGCGGGACTCTGGACCGCACCGTTTTTGGCCGCGCGCGATTCTCGAGTCATGCAGGATCATCCGGAATGGTTCATCATCCAGGAAGAGAGCGGATGGCCGCTGCAGGCCGGCCTCAATCCGAACTGGACCAAAAGCAACGATCCGTATGCGTACGCGCTCGACCCGAGCAATCCAGCCTTTCGCGAACATCTGGAGCGGGTGTTTCGCAAACTTACTCACGAGTTCGGCTATACGTACCTGAAGCTCGATTTCCTGTATGCGGCTGCGGCCGAGGGGCGCCGCCACGATCCTCATATGACTCGCGGCGAGACGCTGCGCCGGGGACTTGAGGCGATTCGCGCCGGTGCGGGCGAAGAGGCGTTCATCCTCGGATGCGGCTGCCCGCTTGGCCAGGCGGTGGGAGTCGTAGACGGGATGCGAATCGGGCCCGACGTCGCCCCATTCTGGGGCGACACCACCGGCGGCATGGGGGAGCCGTCAACGCTGCATGCGATCGAGGCGATCATTTCGCGCAATTTTATGCATCGGCGGCTGTGGCTGAACGACCCCGACTGCCTGATGTTGCGGGCGCGCGAAACCCACCTCACTGCCGACGAGCGCGCGGCGCTCGCATCCGCGATCGCGGCGAGCGGCGGAATGCTGCTGGTCTCCGACGATATGGCGCTGTTGGATCGCGAATCGGCGAAGCTGTTCCGTTCGGTCGCGGAAGTCGGCGAGAAGATCGATCGCGAAGTCGCGAGCGATCCGGTTTGGGCCATCGACCTGATGGCCGAAGGCGCCGTGATTGGCATGGCCAACGGCTCGGTCGCGATGATTTCGAATCGCGGCAACGACGCGGCCACGATCAATACGGCAGATTGCGCGATCCCGCCAGGAGAGGCGGAGGCGCTCGATCTCGCGGTGGACGAAACCGCCGCCGTGTTCGATACGATTCAGTTGCCGCCGCACTCCGCGCGGATCATTCGAGCCAGGCGCTAATTCGAATTATCCGGCTGCGAGTTCGATCGTCGCGGCACCTGCGCCGGCACGCAGGACCGAGCGAAACTGTTCGGACGGCTGCGAGGGCGAGAGCTTCCTGTAATATTCGCGATCCAGCACTTCAATCACTGCGGATGCCTTCTCCGTCTCGCACAACGCGACAATCGAGCCGCCAAACCCCGCGCCGGTAAGCCGCGCGCCGAGCGCTCCCGCACCCCGCGCGCACTCGACCATCGCATCGAGCCGCGCGGTGCTGCATTCGAAATCGGCGGCGAGGCTTTGATGCGACGCATTCATCAGCCGGCCCATCTCGTCGAGCCGTCCCGCTTCGAGTGCGCCGGTTGCGCGCATCACGCGTTCGGTCTCGCCGAGCACGTGCCGCGCGCGGCGCAGGATTTCCAGCGGTCGATTCCGGTCCAGCGCGATGCGGGCCGTTCCGTGGCCCAGCAATTCATTTTCCAGTTCGGAATGCTGGATGCCGAGAATGCGAGCCGCATCGATGAGGTCGCCGTTCAGTTGCGCCGGTGCGGCGGCTGCCAGCGTTTCCGTAAGGCCTGTGGCGGACCAGTCCGGAACTTGGCGCACGACATCGCCGAGGATTTTCACGTCGCTGACTTTCAGCGCGCGCGCGAGGATTCGCGCAGCGAGCGCGCATTCGACGACGCGGCGGTTGTATTCGTCGCGCACCTTGCCCGATTTGTCGGCGACCTCGCGGCTATCGGCCACGACCAGCGCCGCATTCGACGGCATTCGCACCGGACGTACGCGAAGCGGATCGAACTCGATATACAGCGCACGGTCGCGCTGCCCCAACAGCGATGCCGCCTGATCCATCCCGCCGCCGCGCGTCCCGACGTACCATTCGCTGCGCGCGGTCATCGATGCGGTTTCCATCGGATTCAGCTTCAGCCCGTTCACGGCCATGAAGGCGAGCGCGGATGCGACCGTGAGCGCCGCCGACGATGACAGCCCGGCGGCGGGCGGCACGCGCCCCTCCACGATCATCGCGGCGCCTCTGAATCGATCGATTCCGTGCGCTGCAAAATGCTCGATCGTGCCCTGCACGGCGGCTTTGACGTAGTTGCCCCAGTCGCCGGCGGGAAATGGCACGATATTTCGCTCGATGCGGAAGCGGCGCGGCGGCCATTGCGGATCGGCATTCGAAAGTTCGATTTCCCCGGATGCGTTTGCAGCTGCGACGATTATCGTCGACCGATCGATTGCAACCGGCAGCACCGGAAGTCCGCTGTAATCCGTATGCTCCCCAATCAAATTGACGCGGCCCGGCGCCCGCACAGCGAAAATCGGAACTCCCGTGCAGAAACGGCCTTGGAAGGTCTTGGCCAGACGAATTGTGCGCTCAAGTTCGGCATCGTCCCATTCGTATGCTGCTGTTGTGGATTCGTTCATAGCTTCGCTTACGTTAGCGTGCGCAGGTGCGGAACGCAGTGATATACGTCATAGATTAAACGCACGCCTTTCGCGAGAAGTTAATCGCCGGGGCAGGGAGAATAATTAATGAACAGCAGGGGAATTCGTTCAATACGAATCGGAGCGATCGCGGTGGCCGCCGCGATCGGATTGCTCCAACTTTCCGCTAGGACGGCGGCGGCCGCTGGCGTGACGGCGTGCTCCACGAGCATCACGAGCTGTGGATGCACGATAACAAAGAAAGGTGTCTATACCGTTGCCAATGCGCTGACCGCCAGCCAAGGGCTGACCAGCGCCAACGGATGCATCGACCAAGGCATCGAATGTGATTCTTTTCACCGCCGGCAAGAGCATCACCGGGTCCGGTGCCGGTATGGCGATTCATCTGCTCAAGAGTGCCAAGAACGCCTTCGTGGACGCAGTGGGTACTGGCGGCAGTGGAGACTCTGAATTCGACAGTTGGGACGTTGGGATCCAGGATGACGCCAGCAACGCAATCGTGGAGGAATTCGGGACCAGGCATGACACCACCGCCGGGATTGTGATGAATAGCGTCACCGGCAGCAACATCAACGATTTTAATTCCGACAACAATCCAATCGGCGTTGTGCTCAATAATGCGAACAACAATCTGGTCGGATGCTTCGACGCTAACAGCAACACCAACACGGGCGTGAAGCTCGTCAACTCCAATGGGAATAAAATCGAGTGCTTCAGCGCGGGCAGTAACACCGTGTACGGAATCTGGCTGCAGGCTTCCAGCTCCAACCAAATCGACTGTTCCAACACGGACAGCAACGGCAATACCGGCGTCTATGTCGGCTGCCACGACTCGGGGGCGACCGGGACCGCATGCAGCGGAATCGGGCCGAGCAACAATAATCGAATCTATGATCACAGCGCCGAGAGTAACACCAACGCGGGAATCGCGATCGATCTTGGCGATTCCGGCACCATCGTCAGCGACGTAAGTGCAACCAGCAACAGCGGCCCCGACGACATGTTTGACGAAAACGCCAATTGCGACAGCAATGTTTGGTTCGGCAACCGCTTCAACCACAAGAGCCAGAGCTGTATCCAGTAACGCGTAGCTCAATGCTTACCCCGGCGCGGGCGCGATTTATCGGCGCCCGCGCCGGGGCCTGAACCGGATACGGGCCGCTTCGAGATCGGCGGGAGTGCCGATATCGCTCCACAGACCGCGCATGTCGATCGCATACACGCGGCGGCCATCGGCGATCATCGCTGCAATCGCGCCGGGTAGCTCAAGTTCGCCCCGTTGCGAGAGCGTGAGCCGATCCAAATATTCGAACAGAATCGGCCCCGTCGCGAATAACCCGGCGTTGTTCCATAAGGTGTTCGAGGTTCCGGGCGGCGGCTTTTCCTCAATTCGTTCGACGCGCATATCGGTGGCCAGATAGACGGCAGCGCCGCGTGACGGGTCTTTGGTGCGATTGATCGCCAGCAGCAGATCGTAACCCCCGGCGCGCGCGCGATGCATAAAGCGGGGATAGTTGGCCGCGTCCATCAGAATATCGCCCCATCCAAAGACGAACCGCGCTTCGTCCGCGAGATGGGGCCGCGCCGCGAGCATCGCGCCGCCGGTCCCATTCAATTCCGACTGGCGCATGGACGTAAGCTTAATCTTCGGATTTGCGCGCTCGAACGATTCTCCCCATTGTTCGATCTGTTCGGCCAGATAACCTGTCACGATGACGAAATGTTCAATTCCCGTGCGCATTAGCCCGCGCACGATATGCTCGATTAACGGTATGCCCGCGATTTCCAGCAGCGGCTTGGGCATATTCGCCGTTAGGTCGCCCAGCCGCTTGCCGCGTCCGGCGGCCAGCAGAACCGCGCATCGAAGATCGCTGCTCATATTTCAGAAGATAGCACTCTCTAATTCCTCGCCGGGGGCCTTAGCTCCGCTTTTGCCGCCGTTATAGAATTACCATACGATAATGATGCGTGGGGGCGCCGTGCCCAACGCAAATCGGCAACAATGTTCGGTGATGTAAATCCTCGTAAAAAGACCGGCGCACCCTTCATTTCAATTGAGGAGGCGCTGGAAGAGACCCGCCGCGGGCACATGCTCATTCTCATGGACGATGAGCATCGTGAGAACGAAGGCGACCTCTCGATGGCAGCGGAAAAAGTCACGCCCGAGGCGATCAATTTCATGGCCAAGTTCGGGCGCGGACTGATCTGCCTGCCGATGGCGGCGGAGCGCATCGACCGGTTGGGCTTGGGCATGATGGTTGGCGACAATCAGGCCCCTCTTGGCACAGCATTTACCGCGTCGATTACATCGCGGCGTGCGGCTGGCTCCGGGATTTCGGCGCAAGACCGTGCGATCACGATTCAGCAGGCGGTTCGGGAGGATGCCTCTCCATCAGAGTTCATCACCCCCGGTTATGTCTATCCCCTGCGCGCACGCGAGGGCGGGGTTCTCGTCCGCACCGGCCAGACCGAGGGAGCTGTCGATCTGGCGCGGCTGGCAGGGCTCAAGCCGGCCGGAGTCATCTGCGAGATACTCAAGGACGACGGCACGATGGCGCGGCGCGACGATTTGATCGAGTTCGCCCGCGCCCATGGCCTGAAGATCGTGACCGTCGCCGACATCATCCAGTACCGGCTGCGCCACGAGACGATGGTCCAGCGGATCGCGGAGGCGCGGCTGCCGACTTCCTTTGGCGAATTCCGTGCGATTGTCTATCGGAGCCTGGCCGATTACACGGAGCATCTGGTGCTGGTGATGGGCAAGGTCGATCCGGACCAGCCGGTCCTGGTGCGGGCGCATCGCGAATACCTGCCCGGCGACGTTTTTGGTTATTCCGGGCGCAACACGCGAGCGCTTCTGCGGGCTGCGATGGAACGAATTGCGGCGCAAGGAAATGGCGTGCTCCTTTATCTGAAGCGCGAATCCAACGCGATTGCCGCGGAACTCGGAGGCGCAAAAAAGGCGCCTCGTGCGACCACTCGCTTCAGCACGCCGGAAATGGATTTTCGCGACTATGGAATCGGCGCGCAGATATTGCGCGATGTCGGTGTACGAAAGATGATTATCCTGTCGGATGCGACTCCACGTCTGGCGAATCTGCCCGGTTACGGACTGGAAGTGGTCGGCACGATGCCCTTGTCCACCAGCGCCAAACCGGCTCCAGCGCCGAAGTAGGGTGCATGAGATCGCGCTGATGGCGATAATATAAGCGGGAAATGATTTTCAAATTCTCAGTCAAGAAAACGGTCAATTTCGCGGTTACCGGGATCGCGGCCGCTCTCTTAATGCTCGCGGTGGGTCGCGCGTTTGCGCAATCGCCAAAACCCAATGAGCTGGTAAAGATCACTTCTGCCATGATCGATCCCGCACTGCACGCGGGCAGTTCCGCAATGCTAAAAGTCGCGGCGCAGGTGGCATCCGGCTGGCACATCAATTCTGACAAGCCGACCAGCGAGGATTATATTGCGACGAAACTAAAGGTGGATGCGCCGGCCGGGCTGTCCGCGGGCGATGTTAAATATCCGCCGGCGGAAATGATGACGCTGGACGTCATCAACGAGAAGATTTCGGTTTTTGGCGGTAACCTGAACTTCGAAGTGCCGTTATCGGCGGGCGCCGATTTCGCTCCGAAACCGGGCGACACGCTTACCGTCACGATCGGCTACCAGGGATGCAATAACAACGAATGCCTGCGCCCGGCTTCTGTGAGCGCGACGATCGATCTCGCTCCGAAAGGAGCAACTGCCGGAGGCTTGGATTTTCAAGGAGGTGACGGCTCTGATTCGGCCGGCGGGATGTTCGCGAATATCTTTGCCAGTCATGGTTGGCTGATTGGATTCCTAGCGGTATTCCTTGGCGGACTCGCGCTAAATCTCACGCCATGCGTATATCCGTTGATTGGCGTGACGATTGCCTACTTTGGCAATCAAGGCGGCGGGCCGCGGCGCGTCCTGATCCTTGCAATCACCTACGTGCTTGGAATCGCGGTTACATTCTCGATCGCAGGCGTTGCTGCCGCGCTCTCCGGGGGACTATTCGGCGCAGCGCTGCAGAATCCAATCGTGCTGACCGTGCTGGCGTCGGTATTGTTCGCGCTTGCGGCATCGAGTTTCGGGATTTTCACGCTGCAGGCGCCCCAATGGATGATGCAGCGCGCGGGCGCCGCGCGGCCGGGCTACGCGGGTGCGATGTTGATGGGGCTGGGAATGGGCGTGGTAGCAGCGCCCTGCATCGGACCGATCGTCCTCGGACTTCTCGTGATGGCGGAAGAAAGCGGGAGTGCATGGTTTGGATTCGCCCTTTTCTTCACGCTCGCGCTCGGGCTGGGTATGCCGTACATCGGGCTGGCGATGGCCGCGGGTCACATCCGGCGGCTGCCGCGCTCGGGCGAATGGCTTGCATGGATCGAGCAGTTGTTCGGCTTCGTGCTGGCGGGGCTGGGATTTTATTTTTTGGATCCGGTTGTGCCGCATCATCTGATCAGCCGCTTGTTGCCGTATTACGCGGTTGGTGTGGGAATATTTTTGGGCTTTGTCACGCCGGCGGGGCGTAACTGGCGTCCGTTCCTGATAATCCGTTCCGCGATCGGTGCGGCTGCGGTTGTGATGCTGGCGTTTCTCCTTTATCCGCGAAAAGCACCACAGCCGCTGCGCTTCGAGCCGTATAATCCCGATTTGGTTGCATCGGCGGAAAAAGATCGCAAACCGGTCCTAATCGATTTCGCCGCTGACTGGTGCCTCCCGTGCCGCGAAATGGAACATTCGACGTTTGCCGATCCGATGGTGGTGCAGGAGGCCTCGCGATTCGTAAGAATGAAGGCGAATCTAACCGCTGACGATAAAACCACCGCGGAACTTACGAGCAAGTATGAAGTTCAAGGCGTGCCGACCACGCTGCTAATCGATTCGACCGGTAAAATTCAAGAGCGAAAAGTCGGTTACATCGGACCGGAAGAATTGCTCTCGGATTTGCGCCACGTCGATTGATTGCTCGACCGGCTCAAGATTGCAAAATAGCGTTCTGTTGAGTTCCTTCGGCGTATTCGTCCCATGTGCTAGGCGCCAGTCAATTAAATGATGAAAATCTACCGCAAAGTATCAATGTTTTCCACCAGTTCACACAAAAAATGAACAGTGTTTGTTTTGCGCGTGCTCAGTGCCGATTTCTCTTTACTTTTTCGCTATGACTGGCTACCATTCAAACTGGCGGTGGAGGGGCGGAGACGGTAGGTCGGTCGCCTTCATTTTATGACAAACAAACAATCGTCCGACGGCTATGGCGCCGAGTCCATCAAAGTACTTGAAGGGCTCGAAGCGGTTCGCAAACGTCCCGGCATGTACATCGGCGATACCGCCGAACGGGGACTGCATCATCTCGTAAACGAAATCGTCGACAATTCGGTCGACGAAGCGCTCGGCGGCTTTTGTACGGAGATTGACGTCGCAATCCTGGGCGACGATCGGATCTCGATCGAGGACAATGGCCGCGGCATCCCGGTCGACATGCATCCGACCGAGAAGAAATCCGCACTGGAAGTCGTCCACACGGTGCTGCACGCGGGCGGCAAGTTCGATCGCGGCGTGTACAAGGTATCCGGCGGACTTCATGGCGTTGGCGCTTCGGTCGTCAATGCGCTTAGCGAGGAGTTCGAAGTAGAGGTCCACAAGGGCGGAAAAATCTATTTTCAGCGCTACGAACGTGGCGTGCCGAAAACCAAGGTCGAGGAGCGCGGCACGACGAAAAAGAACGGCACCCGGACCACCTTCTCGCCCGACCCCAAGATCTTCCCGGAGGTCAAGTTCAAGCACGAAATCGTAGCCCGCTACCTGCGCGAGATGGCGTACCTCAACGCCGGCCTGCGCATCCGGCTGCGCGACGATCGCACCGGCAAGAGCGAGGAATTCCATTACGAGGGCGGAATCGCGGAATTCGTCGCGACGCTTAGTTCCGGCAATGAATCCCTGCACGACGTGATCTTCTTCAAGGGCGTGCGCGATAACGTCGATATAGAAGTTGCGCTGCAATGGACCGACGCGGTCCGCGAAGTGATTTTCTCGTATGCCAACAACATTCACACCGTCGAGGGCGGCACGCATCTGTCGGGATTGAAATCCGCGCTGACGCGCACGATTAACGCCTACGCCACCAAGAACAATCTCTTCAAGAACAAGGAGATGCGCCTGGAGGGCGACGACACGCGCGAGGGCCTGGCCGGAATCATCAGTGTCAAGATCGCCGAGCCGCAGTTCGAGGGCCAGACAAAGACCAAGCTTGGCAATTCCGAAGTCGAGGGGCTGGTCGCGGCGCTGGTGAATGAGAAACTCGGCCAACATCTGGAGGAAAATCCCTCCGAAGCCAAGAAGATCATCCTTCGCGCAATCGAGGCCGCAACCGCGCGCGAGGCGGCCCGCAAGGCCAAGGAACTGGTGCGGCGCAAAGGCGCTCTCGATTCCGGTTCTCTGCCCGGCAAACTCTCGGACTGCCAGGAGAAAGACCCGTCGCTATGCGAGCTGTACCTGGTCGAGGGACAATCGGCAGGCGGCACCGCCAAGGACGGCCGCGATCGTAAGACACAGGCGATTTTGCCGCTGCGCGGTAAAATCCTGAACGTCGAGCGCGCGCGAATCGACAAGATGCTGTCCTCGACCGAGCTGCGGGTTTTAATCACGGCGCTGGGGATGGGGATCGGCACCGACAAGGACCTTGCCAAGCTGCGCTATCACAAGATTGTGATCATGACCGACGCAGACGTCGACGGATCGCATATCCGGACGCTGTTGCTGACGTTCTTTTTCCGCCAGTTCCCGGAAATTATCGAGCACGGTTACCTATACGTCGCGCAGCCGCCGCTGTTCCGTGCCAAGAAGGGGAAATCCGAGCGTTATCTAAAGGACGAAAACGCGCTGGAAGATTACCTGACCGATCTCGGCGCGGAGGCCGTCACGCTGGAGTCCGGCAAGGGCAAGGACGCGCGCGAGTTCAAAGGCGCCGGGTTGAAAACTCTGGTCCGCAAGGCGCTGTTTTTCGACCGGATGTTCGAGTCGCTTGAGCGCCGGTCCAAGAACCGTGCGATTGTCGCATCACTTGCACGGCTGGCCACCGACAAGGTTATTACCGATGCAAGCTTCGATTCCGACAAGGCGGTCAAGGCGATGGCGGAGGCGATCCGCAAGGACTTGAAAGACGACAGCCTGGTGTACAAGGTCGAAACCGATGGCGAGGCGAATTGGCGCGCCGTCTTCAGCCATACCGGCAACGGCACCGCGCCGCCAACGGTTGTCGATCTGGCGCTGTTTCACAGCGGCGAGTTGCGCGAAATCCGCAAGCTCAGCCCTGAGATTGAAGCGATCAAGGCGCCGTTCCAGCTAAAGCATGGCGACGGCGAGCCGATTCCCGCCGCAACGCTCAAGGAAGCCGCCGAGGCCGCGCTGGCGGCCGGCCGCAAGGGCATGGAGGTCAGCCGCTACAAAGGATTGGGCGAAATGAATTCCGGCCAATTGTGGGACACCACGATGAATCCGGAGACGCGCTCGATGCTGCGGGTGCAGATTTCATCGACCGAGGAGGCGGAGGAAATATTCCGCAAGCTGATGGGCGATCAGGTCGAGCCGCGCCGCCAGTTCATCGAGGAGAACGCACTGAACGTGAGGAACTTGGACATCTGACGCCGCCCCGTCGGCGCGCCTTCGCGCCCGCGCCTAAAATCCCTCGCCCGTTATTTTCACGGGAGAGGTGGCCGAACGCTTTAGCGCAGCGAGATTAAAATAGCCGGCCGGTGAGGGTGCTGGATCGCTCGCCACGCCACCGCCGAGCCACATCAGCAAGCGCCGCTACCAGAGCAAACAGCGGCTGTTTCCCTTACGGCCGCCCTGTGGATTTCCATAATTGCTTCACTTGAACGCGCGTAGTTAGTCCGTGATCATATTATTGAGGCGGCCTGAACCCGGAAATCGTCAATTCCTGTTGATTCAGCGAACGACCAATGCCCTTCATCACAAATGAAAACGGCTTAATTACAATTGACGGCTTAGTGTTCATTTACAGCCACGATGTAGTCGTGCTCAAGGGTGCCCTCGACTGGACTCCTGAGCGCTTGTTCGAAGCCGTGAGGCTCGCTTACTGGCTCGAGAGTGACGCGTTCATGCCTGCTGTTTGGGGCGCGGTCTTCAGCGGACCGGCGGGGAACGTAACGGAATCACGTTTGAGGAATATCTTCGGCTAAGGCGCGAAGCAGAGGTTGCTCAAGCGGGACAGATTGCCAAACGAGAACATACAAAAATGAGGCGCGCGAGTTTTAACGCGACCCGGTCTCAGCTGGTCCTGATCATGATCGAAGCTGGCGTCCAGCACAAATGTGCGCATTCCGACTGCAATGCAATTGACGATCTCACCGTTGACCATAGGGTTCCCTTGTCGCGTGGTGGTACCGACGACCTTGCTAATCTTCAGTTCCTCTGTCGCTCTCACAACAGCGCGAAAAACGACAAGATCGGTGCCTAACATTTGGCTCGAAAGGGACTCGCTGCAGTCGGGTTTCGCCCGCTCGTGGCGCGCCCCTAGCAGGCGGGGAGCGGAGACACAGAAAGATTCGGGATCCCTCGGCTTCGCTCGGGATGACAGAATAAGGGGCAGCATCAGCGAACGATCTAGCACCCTCACCGGCCGGCGATTTTAATATCGCTTCGCTAAAGCGGTCGGCCACCTCTCCCGTAAAATAACGGGCGAGGGGGGATAAGGAGCGGGCGCGCTCCCTACCCTGCCGCAACGTGCAGATCGCGGGCTTTGCGTTCGGGGCCGAGTACGATGACGGCCGCCGTGCCGAGCACCACAAGCGCCGCCACTCCCGCCAGCGCCGCGGAATAGCCGTAATGCTTCGCCAAAAGCGCCTCGCCGAACGCCGCATTCGACGCGATCAATACGCCCATCTGATACGCCAGTCCCGAAAATAGCCCACGCGCTTCGGGCGGCGACAATTCAGTAAGATGCGCCGGTATCACGCCCCATGCACCCTGCACCATGAACTGCATCAGGAATGCGCCGGCGGTCAGCATCGTTAGCGCGCTCGGATAAATCCAAATCGGCACGATCAGGAGCGAGCATAGGACGGACATCACCATCGCGCGCCGCCGTCCCGCCCGATCGGAAATCCATCCGACGGCAAGCCCGCCAAGCAGCGCGCCGACGTTGTAGATGAGGGCGATTCCGGCGACCATTCGCGGCGTCAATCCGCGCGACTCGGCAAGAAACGTCGGATACATGTCCTGCGTGCCATGCGACAGCAGATTCATCATCGTCATCAGAACGATTAGGTAAACGAAAGTCTTCCAGTCGGCGCGAATCGCCGACGCCATCCGCGCCATGTCCGGGCGGGTGTTCTCCCATGCTTCCGACTCCGGAACCTTGGTGCGGATGTAGATCGTCAGCAGTGCGGGTACGCCGCCCAGAAAAAACAACGCCCGCCATCCGAAGGCGGGGAATACGAAAAAGTAGGCAGCCGCCGCCAGCAAATAGCCGACCGCGTAGCCTTCCTGCAGCAGGCCCGAGAAGAACCCGCGCCATTTCGGCTCGACCGCTTCCATCGCCAGCGACGCGCCCACGCCCCATTCGCCGCCCATCCCGATTCCGTACAGCGCGCGAAAGAACAGGAACCAGCCGTAGCTCGGCGCCAGCCCGCTTGCCACTTCGACGATCGAATAGAAGATGACGTCGATCATCAGCGGGATGCGCCGGCCGTAGCGATCGGCCATCCAGCCGAAGATGATCGCGCCGATTGGGCGCATCGCCAGCGTTGCCGTGATTGCGAACGCGATATCGGAAACCGGGCGGTGAAATTCCTCGGCGACCTTGGGGATTACGAACACCAGCACGAAAAAGTCGAACGCGTCGAGCGTCCACCCAAGAAAGCTCGCAAACAGAGTGTGCGCGGCCTCGGATTGCGTAATTTTGCGCGGATGCGCGGATACTGGAGGCGTGGTCATCGCGTGCAATGAATAGTCGAAGTTGCGCGGCGGCGAAAGCGGGCTTGGGTATCGCGGTAATTACCGGGACAGCAGTTGGATCGCCTGTTGCGCGGCGGCGCGATAGGGTCCGCGCGGATTCAACCGGTACTCGTTCAAGCAAGCATCGGTGAATTTGATCGCATGTTCGTCGCCAGATTCGATCGCGCGTTCGATCATTTGGTTGTCGCCTTCCAGATCGGCTTTGTCCGGGTCCGCCAATTGCGCGCTGATCGCGAATCGCGAATAGAGTGCCGCGGACGTCTGCCAAGCGTATCGCAATGCCGTCGCCATCGAATGTTTGCTGACGTACGGGACCATCGGGCGGAGCGCGACCGGTCCGGTGACGGCGTGGATGAATGAGATCGCACTGAACGCTGTGCGCGCATTGGCCAGGAATACCGTGGCAAACGTGCTCGAGAGATCGGAGATGAACAGGTTCGAGTCGGCCCCCGTATCGACCATCGAGAACGTCTGAGCGAACGGCTCGAACCGGTTGAGCTGGCCCATCGCGCTGGTGAGCGAATGGCGCCATCGGCGGCGCCATATCGGAAGCAGCTTCACGCGCTCGATCGCTTCCGAAGGTTTGGCGGTGCCGTGCGGGCGGCGTGAATGGTGCCCGGGCAGCAGGATGAAACTGGCGGCCCAATATGCCAGGCCGTCGGCCAGCTCGCGGCGCCGCGCCGGCGTATCGGCATCGGTCAGCGCGCGGACGGCATGGCCGGTGCGGATTACTCCGTGAGCGGCGGCGGCGGCGAAGCCGGGTGCAAGGCGCTCCAGCCATCGATCGAGGACTTCGGCCCACGGCTTCTCCGCCAGCTCGTTGTCGAAATATGCGGTCCAATCGCCGATGCGGTTGAAATGGCCCAGCGCGTCGCGCCAATGTGCTTCCTCGATTCGCCGATGTCCGTTAACTCGCGGAGAAAGAATTTTGCGGTACTGATGTACCCAATCGCGCACCGCATCGCCGCGGCCCATCGAGCACATCGCCTCTGCCGCCATCGGGCCGTGATTGCTGAACCCGCCCTTGGTCTCCGCGCCGTAGGGTTCGAGCATTTCGAGCGCTTCCTCATATGTCGTGTAATCAGGCGCTCTCATGTTTTAATGATATACCGCATCGCCTATTCACGACATAGCGGCATCGGCGCGCCGGAATAGGCGAGCGCGAGCGCAGTTAGCGAGGATGGATTGTCAGGCTGATGGCAATTTCACGGGGCACTGACGATGCTTCTGTATTTTTATCCTTTTCTCCTTTGAAAGGGCGAAGCTTGCAGAACAAATATCCGATCCCGGCTGCGAAAGTTACAAAATGTGGATGCCAGTGCCGAAGCAATTAGGGCTTTTCATCGTAGGCGCGGCTCTGTTACGATCCTTCGGCTGGTTAGCAGCCAAGACCCACAGGCTGGAGCCTGTGCCAGAGGAAGATGAAAAGACGCGAAGAAATGACGATTTCGGAACGGTTTTACCTGTCCGAGGTCCTGAAGGGTCTTGCGATCACCAACTACCACTTCTTCCGCAACCTGTACCTGCATACCGCGCACGCCTTCGGCTTTAAGAAGGATGCGAAAGCCTCGACGACCACGCAATATCCCGAGCAGCGCAAGCACTATCCCGATAATTTCCGCGGCAGCCATCGCTTGACCCTGCGCGAGGATGGCGCCGTGCGATGCACCTCATGCTACCTGTGCGCGACGGCATGTCCCGCGCAATGCATCTACATCGAGGCGGCGGAATCTCCCGATCCGCAAATCGAAAAGTACCCCGCACGCTACGAGATCGACACGCTGCGATGCATCTACTGTGGCATGTGCGTGGAAGCGTGCCCGTGCGACGCGATCAGGATGGACACGTATGTGCATCCGCGAATCTGGGGCTTCGATCGGCGCGATTTCGTCGAGACCAAGGAGCAGCTGATGCATCGCTCGCGCGTCTTGGCCGAAAAAGGCCGCGACGGCAACATGGATGAGATGCTCGCCTGGTACAAGGAGCAGGACGCGGAGGTCTACAATCCGGAGCGTCCCGAGCTTAAGAACTACACCGAGCGCGGCGTGCCCAAACATTATGCGGAAGAGCCCGAGATCGAGGAGTTGGCCGCGATCGATCGCCACCGGCCGGCGCGCCAGGCGCGCGGCGCCAAGTAGCGCCGGAGCGATTCGATGACTCGGGTGACTATCGCGCTGACGATTGGCGGGCTGCTGATTCTGTTTGTCGCGTATGCCAAAGGCGTCAGCGTGATCCACGGCGGCGATGTCGTAAGCCACATGTATTGGGCGACGGCGGCATTGACGCTGGTGGCGCTGGCGAATTTCATCGCGGTGGCGCACCTCGCGCGTTCCGAGCGGATGATCCGGGAATTGCGCGCGCTGTGCGAAAAGAACGGCATCGACTACGGCGAAGATTGAGCGAGTACTGGCGGACCGATGAGGGCAAAGCTCGGCGCCGCATCAGTCTTTGCCGCACTGTTCTCTCTCTGCATCGCCGCGGGAGCTGCGGAGGTTCAGGTATGTTTCTCGCCGCCGATTCCGGGCGGATGCGACCCCACGGCCACGATCGTCAAGATTATCGATTCAGCGCGCCATCAGGTGCTGGTCCAGGCCTATGAATTCACTTCGCATCCGATCGCAAAAGCGATCGCCGATGCGCACCGGCGCGGTCTCGACGTCCGGGTAATCCTCGACAAGAACAATCTCAAGGAAACCTACTCCGAGTTGGGGTTTCTTCAGCACGATGGCGTGCCGATAATGATCGATTACGCGCTCAACATCGCGCATAGCAAGGTGATGATCGTCGACGGCGACACGGTGATCACCGGCAGCTTCAATTTCACCAAGGCGGCGGAAACGGAGAATGGCGAGAATCTGGTGGTAATCCGCGATCCGGCGGTTGCGGCCCAATATCTGACCAACTGGAACAGCCGCATGGCGCAATCGGCCGCGCTCGGTGCGCCGATGAACGGGCGGGGCGGAACAGCCTCGGCTTCGACACTAGCCGTGGGGCAGGTAGTGGGAAATCGCCGTTCGCGAATTTTCGCATGGCCGGGATGCGCCAGCTACGACCGGATGTCGCCCGAGAACCGGGTCATCTTTCAAAGCCGTGAAGCTGCGGAAGCGGCCGGATTCAGAGCGGCCAAGAACTGCCACTAATGGTACCGTCCTAATTCGAGGCTGGGTGGCTGGTTTTGCCGGCACCGGTCGGGGCCAGCTGGGTCGAGGTGGGGCTACAACGTTCCTTGAGGCGGCGATCGTCGGTCGCAATGCAGTGAGGATCAGTAAATTGCCGATCAATAGCCTCGTCTTCGTTCGAGCTTAGGTGAGGATAGTCCTGTTTGCGGGTACGTTCTCTCGAGGTGGAACTTCTTAATTCGTTCGTAGCAGTTTGAAAACTTCGCTGACGGACAACTTGGCATTCGGCTGCTGAATCGTAACTGCCCGTAATTTCCCGACGACTTTGTGCTGTTTCCGTGTTTATGGTCGAGCCGTTCCTTGGCGGTATCATCAGGTACCAGCCCAAATGGGCGAGTATGGCGGTATGTCGGGTCCTAATGCTGTGCCTTGCTTTATCGCGCTCCGTGAGACTGCGGAAATTGTCGCAATTGCTGCGAAACCAATTTCGCCGAATGTCATAGCTGTTCACCCGTCTCGCTAGTCTGGTTCAGTCAGAATTGGCAGCACGGTAGGTCCCATTTTCGCAAACTTCGGATGCTTGCAGTCTTGCGGTTGCCCGGTACCAGTCGGATCGTCCCAAACCATCATTTGGCCACAATGCCGACATCGATGGGCGCAATGCCCATCAACGCCGGGCGTATACTCAAACGAAGGCTCCTCCACTTTACAACTCGGACATTTGTACAGGAAGCTTCCCATCCTCGATCCCTCCGCTATCTTCACATCACCTATACGTAGGTCTTCAAGCATAGCGGAGGGAACACGGTTGGCGAAGCGTCGGCATTCGAGATGCCCGCTTTGTGCCTGTTTACCGCATCGCCATCATTGACCGCTTGGGGTAGAATTTATTTGGGTGAAGGCTTTGACCACCGGAAGAATCGCGATTGATCCGAAAGTGATGATGGGCAAGCCCGTCATTCGGGGAACCCGGATCACCGTCGAACTGCTCCTACGCAAGCTCGCGGAGGGCGAAACCGAAAGCGAGCTCCTGGAAGATTATCCTCATCTGACGAAGGCGGATCTCCGCGCAGCGGTTGCCTACGGTGCGGCGAGCGTCGCACATGAGGAAGTCGTTTTGCTTCCCCGTTCCGCAAGCTCCGGTAAGCGCTGAACGTGCGGCTTCTTGCCGATGAGAGTTGCGCGGGACCAGTGATCCGCGCGCTTCGATTGGCGGGTCATGATGTTGTTTCGATCGGCGAAGCCGTGAGGGGAACTTCCGATTTAAGAATTATCAGCCGCGCCTATCGAGAGGGCCGTATCCTGATTACGGAGGATACCGACTTCGGGGAGTTGGTGTACGCTCACGCTCGTCCGTCTGCGGGCGTTGTCCTTATCAGATTTCACAGCCGCGTGCGTAGAGCAAAACCCAAGGCCGTCGTCGAGGCAATCGACAAGTTCAGAGACCGCTTGCGAGGAGGATTTGCCGTTGTCGAACCTGGGCGGGTCCGGCTCGGAAGAAGGCCTCGAATCGAGAATTGATCTACGGCGTCCCAACTTGACTGCAAATCGCGCGGCTCCTTATAGTTGGCTTTGAGAAGCCGATTATTCCGGCACATGGACTTGGCCGAAAACCCCGCCTGACATGGAGTTTCGGCGTATTCGTGAGGATAACCCGATGACCCAGATTGAAGCCGCCCGTAAGGGTATTGTCACCCGGCAAATGGCCGAAGTCGCAGAAGACGAGGGACTTGCGCCCGAAGAGATTCGCGCGCTGGTCGCGTCGGGCGAAGTCGTCATCCCGCACAATATCCATCACGATTTCCGAGCGATCGGGATCGGGAAGAATTTGCGCACCAAGGTCAATGCGAACATCGGCGCGTCGAACTTCCATCAGTTGATCGACGAAGAGGTCGAGAAGCTCTACACTGCGGTCCGCTACGGCGCGGATTCGGTGATGGACCTTTCCACCGGCGCCGATTTGGACAAAATCCGAGTCGAGATCCTTTCCCGATGTCCGGTGATTCTCGGCACCGTGCCGATCTATCAGCTTGCCAGCGAACGCTCGATTTCCGACATGGACGCCGATCACTTCCTTGAAGTGATCGAGCGGCAGGCCCGCCAAGGCGTCGATTACATGACGCTGCATTGCGGCGTCACGCGCAACAGCGTGCGCACGCTGCGCGGGCATCGGCGAATCGAGGGGATCGTATCGCGCGGCGGAGCGGTGTTGGCGGCATGGATCGAAAAGACCGGCAATGAGAATCCCCTGTACGAACATTTCGACAAAGTATGCGCGATCCTGCGCGAGCATGATGTAACCTTCTCACTCGGCGACGGGCTGCGGCCCGGCGCGACCGGAGATGCCACCGATCGCGGGCAGCTCGCGGAATTGCTCGTGCTTGGAGAATTGACCGAGCGGGCGCGGGCGGCTGGCGTGCAAGTGATGATCGAAGGGCCGGGCCACGTGCCGCTGGATCAAATCGAGGCCAACGTGAAGCTCGAAAAGCGGGTCTGCTCCGGCGCGCCGTTCTATGTGCTGGGGCCGCTCACCTGCGACGTGGCGCCCGGCTACGATCACATCACCGGCGCGATCGGCGGCGCGATCGCATCGGCGGCGGGCACCGACTTCTTGTGTTACGTCACGCCCGCCGAACATCTGCGGCTCCCCGATATCGACGACGTGCGTGAGGGCGTGATCGCCACCCGCATCGCCGCGCATTCCGGCGACCTCGTCAAGGGCGTGCGCGCGGCCAAGGTCTGGAATGACCAGATGTCGCGCTATCGCAAGGCGCTCAACTGGGAAGGGATGTACGCAATGGCGATGGACCCGGACAAGGCGCGCCGCTACAAGGAAGAAAGTGAGGCGGCCGGATCGAATGTCTGTTCGATGTGCGGCTCGCTGTGCTCGGTAAATATCGATAACGCCGCGCTCAAGTTCTCCCGGCGCCGCGCGATCACCGAGGAGCCCGCGCATGCCGCCGGCTGATTCAAAAGACGGCGCGGCGTTCGCGGACGCGCTTGAAATTATCCGGCCCGACCAGCATGGAAAGCCGCGCAAAATCGCGGACTTCCGGGGGCACAATGCGGTCGTCTATTTCTATCCGATGGACGATACGCCGGGATGCACTGTTGAGGGAAAGGAGTTTCGCGATCAATTCGAGCAGTTCAAGTCATTCGATTGCGAGATAATCGGCGTCAGCACGGACTCGGTCGAGCGGCATCGCGCATTTGCTGAAAAGCACGCCTTCCCGTTTATTTTGCTGGCCGATGAGGACGGTAAACTGGCGGCAGCGTTCGGCGTGCTCAAGGGGACACATGCGGCACGCTCGACGTTCGTGTTCGATCGCGATTTGCACATGCGGCGCGCATTCCACGACGTGACTCCCCGCGGCCATGCGGCGGCAATCCTGGATTTCGTGCGGTCGTTGGTCGAATCGCATCGGATGCTCGGCGGGTGAGCGAAGAAACCGCGGATTGCGCTGAAAGCTGACCGCACTCAGGAACGTTGCGCCCCCTGAATTTCTCCCCCGTGAGGTAGCGGGAGAGAAATTCTCAGACGCGGCTCGTAGCGGTTCAAGGCTGAACCGGTTCAGCCTTATGAAAAAGGCGCGGAGCGGATACAATCAGGCCGGGCGTTCACTGGGTAAAAACGAAACGGCATTCGCGCTCGTGGCCGAAAAAAAATCTAGCAAAAATTACAAAACGAACCCAATTCTCCCAATGATTATGGGGGCTTTCCTTAATGTGGTGTCCCGCAAATTTCTTCAAGAACAAAGAGCGCGTTTTGGCCGCAGTGCCCCCTTTCCCTTGGGAAAGGGGGTTCGGGGGATAGGACGCGAACGCAGCGCTAAACGTTTTCCCGCGTGGCACGAAAATAGCGCGAGAGCATTGGCTATTTTCGTGCCACGCGGGAAAAGGAGCGGGCATTTTTCTTTCGCACACGCCCCATCCCCCTCGCCCCCTTCCCTAAAGTGGAAGGGGGAACAAATAATCGCCTTCCTGAAGTTATCTGCGGGACGCCACACTAGCGGGGTGTTGAGAAGGCGGAAAAACGGACCGAGGACGCGCCGCTCCAATCGACTCGCGCGCGGCCTCGACAATGGTTATATAATTGAAGGTCCGCCGTAGAGCGGGACAGGTCGAATCATGGCGAAATCATCGAAAAATATTCTCGACGAAGCACGCTCCGCGATTAAGCAGATCGATATCGACGAAGCGCGCAAGATGCTGGAAAAGCCCGGGACCGTGCTGGTCGATGTGCGCGAGAGCGACGAGACCCGTCAAGGATACATTCCGCAATCGATTGGGATTCCACGCGGTTTTTTGGAACTGCGAATCGAGGAGAAGGTCCCTGACCACAAGACCCCGGTAATCCTCCAGTGCGCGTCGGGCACGCGCTCACTGCTGGCGGCGCGCACACTGCGCGAGATGGGCTACGAGAACATCTACAACATGACCGGCGGGTTCAACGCATGGAAAGATCGCGGGCTGCCATGGGTTGCCGATCGCGCTTTCACGCCCGACCAGATAACGCGGTACTCGCGCCATTTCGTGATCCCGGAAGTCGGCGAAAAGGGTCAGGCCAAGCTGCTCGACGCCAAGGTGCTTCTGCTTGGAACCGGCGCGCTCGGCTCTCCGTCCGCGCTTTATTTGGCGGCGGCGGGAGTCGGGACGATCGGACTTATCGATTTCGACGTCGTCGATATGTCCAATCTCCAGCGGCAGATCATTCATACAACCGATCGCGTCGGGATGCTGAAGACCGAGTCCGCGCAAAAGCAAATCAACGCGCTCAATCCGGGTGTCAAGGTGATTCGCCACGATGTTCGGCTCACCTCCGAAAACGCGATGGACATCATCAAGGACTACGACGTGGTCGTTAATTGCGGCGACAACTTCCCCGCGCGCTATCTAATCAACGATGCGTGCGTGCTGGCGAGAAAGCCGCTGGTTGACGGAGCGATCTTCCGATTCGAGGGCAACGCGACAGTCTTTTATCCGGCCAAGGGCGGGCCGTGCTACCGATGCCTCTATCCCGAGCCCGCTCCTCCCGACATGGCGCCGTCGTGCGCGGAAGCGGGCGTCCTTGGCGCGATCCCCGGGCTGATCGGATCGATCGAAGCGCTGGAAGCCATCAAGCTGATACTTGGCGCAGGCCAGCCGCTGATCGGACGGATGGTGTACTTCGACACGCTGTCGGCACGCGATTATGTGCGGATTCTGACGGTGCGCAAGGATCCGAAATGCCCGGTCTGCAGCGATCACCCGACGCAAAAGGGGCTCATCGACTACGAGGCGTTTTGCGGCCTTGCGGCTCCGTCCAACGGCGTGTCAACGGCCGAACCGGACAAGGCGAAGCCCCAAGGATCGGGCGCATCGCCCCGCGACACCCATCCTGCGTGATTGTCGCAGCGTGAAGCCCAAACGAATTGGTGTGCGCCGGCTGGCGGCGATCGTTTCAACTACTGAGAGAACTGTGAATGGCGATTGGGCCGTTTTACGTCGCTGAAAAACTGAAGCAGGGCGGCGCGATGAAGGGCATCGCACTGCTGATGCGCCATGGCGAGACCGCATGGAATCGCGAAGGGCGCGTGATGGGGCGCAATCCCGTAAAGCTCGACGCGCACGGCCGCGCCCAAGTCGAGTCCGCGATTCCGCTGGCCCGGCTGGTCAAACCTGAACTGATCGTAACCAGCCCGCTGATTCGTGCGCGCGAATCGGCGGAGATCATCGCCGGCGGACTCGAGAACGTTTCCATAGTCGAGGAGCCGAAACTTGCCGAGGTTCTGTACGGCCGGTGGGAAGGAAAGGTTTACGACGAACTGATGGAGGATCCGGAGTACCGTCGATACCAGGAGCATCCGCTGGAAATGACCACGCCCGGAGGCGAGACGATCGCGCAGGTGCAGTCGCGCGGGGTGGAGACCGTGATGCACACGGTTGCCGCGAACGCCGGCCGGCGAATTCTGTTCGTATCCCACGGCGACATCATCCGGACGATCCTGTGCCACTTCATGGGTTTGGAACTCGAGAACTTCCGGCGGATCCGCGTGGACAACGCCACTTTCACCGGCATCCATATAATTGGCGATTTTGCGGAGGTTAAATTTGTGAATCTATTGCCCGATCCGGCGCGCGCATTCGTCGCCCCGTTCGCATCGAAAAAGAATGCTCCCGTCTAACCGCCAGCTATCGCGGCGGCATTCCTCCGGACGGATCGTTGTAGGCGCTGGTGCCGCCACCACCGCCGACTTCAATTCCCTTTCTCACTCGCACGTCGGCGCCCGGCTTGTTGGGGACGTCGACCCGCAGGCTGCGATAGCCTCCAGCCGATGCATCCGGCGCGACGAAGCCGACGGTGTATTGCTGGCGAAGCTCCAGGCTGATGTTCGCGCAGATGTGGCGCAGCGCCTCGCCGTCGCCAACTTCACGAATGACAAAGGTCTTGGCGCCGGTTTCAGTCGAAAGCGTATGCAGCGTCTCCGAATCGACACGCTCGACGTCGCCGCCGATCGCAAACGGGCCAATCATAATAGTTGGGGCACTGCCAACGTTCGGATCGCCGATTCCTATCGAATAGACCAGCACGCCCATCCGGCGCGCCTGTGCGACGACGTCGTTAACGCTGGCAGAACTGGAATTGTCCATTCCGTCCGTAACGACCAGCAGCGCTTTCTTGTCGTAGCGGCCGTGCTGAACCATCGACAAGCCATCCATGATTGTGTCGAACAAGGCGGTCTGACCGTAAGCGCGCAACAGTCCCAGCCTCCGCATCACCAATTCATGGTTGGTGGTAAATGGCTGGAGCAAAAAGGGATGACTGGAGAACGCGAACAGAAACACGTCGTCCTTGTCGTTCAGGTCGTGAAGGAATTGCGCAATCGCCGCGCGCGCTTGCGGGATCTTCGGCGTCATGCTGCCGGAAGTGTCGACCAGAATTCCGATCGACACGGGGGTGTTTTGATCGGTGCGGAAAAATTCGATCGGCCGCTGCTGGCCGTTAAGGTACAGCTTGAAATCGTCCTTCTGAAGTCCTGTGACATAAGCGCCGCTGGGATCGGTCACGGTCACGTTGACCTGCGCGTAGCCGGGTTGCTCGCGGAGCTCACGCGACGGTATCACCAGCTCTTGTCCGGGCTGCGAAACGATCGCTGGCAGGGTGGGGACCTCTCCGCCTTGTCGCGCCGGCATCGAGGGCAGCTCCAGCGTCGAGCCGCGCGTGCCCTGACTTCCCTGAATGATCACGTTCGGCGGCGGCGATGCGCCCTGCTGCGCAAATGCGGAATTTGCGGCGGTAAGAATAGTCGCGATAGCAAGCGCGGCAGTGGTTGCTGCCGCTGGCCAGCATCGCCAATATTGAAATCGTGCCTTCATCTCCAATCGAACAATGATCCTATTTGGCGGAGATTTGGGCAAGCCATGCACCAAAGCTCATGCGTTTGCCGGCAACTCTCCTGTAATATTGACGAATCCGCCCGCGCGATGTTTCATGCCATCGGACCAGAACCATGGCGGCAGCATCCTGTAGCAGGATAAAGCCGTAATTTTCGGCGGAAGGCCAAGAACTCATTTTGAAAGCACTTATCGTTAATGGCGATGACTTCGGACATTCGGCCGAGGTCAATGCCGCCATCCTAAGGACGCATCGCGACGGCATCCTGCGCAGTGCGAGCCTGATGGTGGCTGAGCCGGCGGCGGCTGCGGCCGCCGCGGCGGCGCGCGATAATCCGGCACTGGATGTCGGTCTGCATGCGGTGGTGTGCAAAGGGCGCGGCATGCTCGATCCTGCGCGCTTGGGCGGCAACAGCGCGGGATTCATCGACAATCCGACGATGGCCGGGATGCGGTATTATTTCGACAAATCGATTCGTGCCGCGATGGCCACCGAGATGCGGGCCCAGATTGAACGCCATCTTGAGTTGGTTGGCTACCTGAACCATATCGACGGTCATCTTAACTTTCATGTGCATCCGGTGATCGCCGATGTGCTCGTCGATTTGGCCGTGGAGTACAGAATCCCATGCATCCGCCTTCCGCGAGAGCCGATCATGACGACATTGGCGCTCAAGCGTGACCAGCTCCCGCGCAAGTTGATTGAAGCGGTCATATTCCGCTCTCTGTCTAAACGGACACGCCGGTTACTGTCGGAGCGCAGCATCAAAACGACCGATTGGCTGTTCGGGCTGCATCAAAGCGGCCATATGACAGAGGATTACGTGATCGGAATTATCGAGCGGATGCGCGACGGCGTGACCGAGCTATATTTTCACCCCGCGATCGATCTGGGCGGCACGCCCCCGGACGCGGCGGCGCAGCGCGAAGTCGAGATTCTGACCAGTCTGCGCGTACGCGACGCAATCGATCGCGCCGGCATCCGGCTGATTACTTATGCGGATCTCGCCAAGTCCGGCGGCAATTCCGGCGTCACGGGCTAATCGGGCCCACGACGATATCCTGCGGCTTGCTCAGCTGGGTGCTTGCACCCTTAATGACCGCGATTGGTATCGCATCGCCAGTGCTGCCGGGCGAATAGACCGTCACGGAATTGTTAGCTGGATTTGCCACGTAGAGATTTCCGGTTGAATCCAGGGTGATGCCCAGTGGATGATTAAGGCCGGTATCGGGGCCGGTTATCGTGGCAATCGGAGCGGTGTTGCCGCTGCTGCCGGGCGCGAAAATCGTGACGCTGCCTTTTTGTGAAGGCCCGCCCAGTTTGTTTGCGATGTAAATTTTTCCGCTCGCATCCACCGCCGCACCATGTGGAGCAACGATTCCGGTCAGCGTTCCGCGGATGGTGGCGGAGGGAGGGATATTGCCGCTGCTGCCCGCGGAAAATTTCATCGCGCTTGCACGGATCGACGGACTGGCAGGCGCATTAGAAACGTATATGTTCGAAGCTGAATCAAGCGTGATGCCCTGAAGGTTATTCAGGCCGGTCGCGCCTCCTGCAATCGTATTGGTCGGTATCGCATCGCCGGAGCTGCCGGCCGCGAAAACCGTAATGCTGCCGAGGCCAAGCGACCCGCCGTGGCGGTTCGATACATAGTCGTTCCCGACGGGGTCGACGTGGATATCCAAGGCGGCATTCATCTGAGTGTCCGGGCCGGCGATAGTAATGCCGGGTTGCGGGTTGCCGCGAGTGCCAAATGGAAAGATCGCGAGGAGGCCTCTGGATTTGAAGCCGCCCTTGCGATTGACGACGTGGAGATTGGCGCCGGAATCCATCGAGATGCCAAACGGCGAATTCAGTTGTGTATTCGAACCGGTAATTACGACCGACGGAGCGATGTTGCCGGTGCTTCCGAACGGATAGGCCGTTATCGAGTCGTTTCCGGAGTTGGTAACGAAAATCGCCTGGGCCGGCGTGATATGTACCGGCGCCACCGCGATCCCTTCGGGTCCCAACAGCCCGGTCTGGCCGCCGACGATTTCCGCGCTTGGTGTGACATTGCCCGAACTGCCAATTGGATAGGTCGTGACACTGTCTTCGCCGGCGCCGCCTCCATGTGAGGCGTTGTTGGCGACGTAGATATTCACGCCATCCAGCGCGATCTCGCGAGGATTGTTCAACTGGGTATGCGTGCCGCCGATGGTCGCCATCGGCGCGACATTGCCGTTGCTGCCTGCCGCGTAAATGGTGATGCTCCCGTTATTGGGCGTGCCTCCCTCGGAATTCGCGACATAAATGTTGCCGGCGGAATCCAGGCCGACTCCGTCGGGCGTATTTAGTCCCGTATTGCTTCCCGCGATCGTCGCAATCGGCGCGGCGTTTCCGCTGCTGCTTGGCGCATAGACCGTCACGCTGCCGGCGCCGGAGGGACCGCCAACCTGATTCGCCACGAAGATGTTACCGGTAGCGCCCAGGGCAATTCCCTGCGGAGTCTTCAGGCCCGTGTTCGTCCCCGTAATTGTCGCGGTGGGCGCCGCATTGCCACTGCTGCCGGACGGGTAGATCGTGACGCTGCCGTGGCTCGATTTGCCGCCGGTTGAGTTGCACACATAAATTTTTCCCGTCGTATCCAGTACGATTCCATCGGGTGATGCGAGACCGGTCGCTGTACCCACGATGATTGCACTCGGTGCTACGTTACCCGAACTGCCGGCCGGGAAGATGGTGACGCTTGGCTTGCCGGATACAGGCGTGTTGCCAGTGACATAGAGGTTTTTCCCTGCGTCCAGCGCAAGTCCCATCAGGGAGGAAAGCGATGTCGCGGAACCACTGATCGTGACAACCGGCGGTGCATTGCCGTCGCTGCCTGCGGAGTAGCCATTTATCGAATTCGCACTGGTATTGGCGACGAATATTGCCGCCGCCGCTGTGGATGTAGCGGTCGCTGTTGCGGTTGGCATCGGAGTAGCCGTCAACGTCGCAGTTCGAGTCGCGGTCAGCGTCGGTGTCGGTGACGAGGTCGCGGTTCGCGTTGCTGTTGCGGATATCGTCAAGGTCGCGGTCGACGATGGCGTTGCGGTGACGCTCAATGTCGTGGTGGCGGTGGACGTTCTGGTCGCAGTCGGTGAAACGGTTGCCGTTGTGCTGATGGTCGGCGAGGGCGTGTTCGTGATCGTTGCGGTTCGCGAGGGTGTGGCCGTAGTGGTTGCCGTTGTCGTAGCTGTCACTGTTTTGGTTGCGGTTGGTGACGGCGTCGCCGTCTTGCTGACCGTGGGCGTAATGGTGACAGTCAGGGAAAGGGTGGAGGTCGAGGTTGTCGTGGGTGAGGAGGTTGCCGTCGTGGTCCGCGTTGAAGACGCGGTCGCGGTTGTCGTTGACGTTGGTGAAAGGGTCGCAGTCGCGGTCGATGTTGGTGACTGAGTGGTCGATGTTGTTGCGGTCGGGGACGAAGTCAAGGTTGTTGTTGCAGTCGGAGATACAGTTGTCGTCGCGGAGTCCGTCGGCGAGGGTGAGGCGGTGTCGGTGGGCGACGACGTGGCGGTGACGGTAGCGGATGCTGTCGGCGTCGATGTTGTCGTTCGGGTCGAAGTACCCGTAGGCGTAATGCGAGTCCCTGCCGCGACAATCCCGCGCGGCGAGCCTAATCCCGTATCGACGCCGGCGATCGTCGCGATTGGGGGCTGATCGCCGTTGCTGGCAGGTGGATAGACGGTGATGCTTCCGGGGGTGGTAAATTCGGTTACGTAGAGCGTTCCGCCCGAGTCCACCGAAAGTCCGTTGATATTGTTTAGGCCGGTATCCGGCCCGACGATCGTCGCAATCGGCGCAAGGTTGAGCGGATTGTGGGAGCCGCCTGCCAGCGGCAATTGATAAACGGTAACGCAGCCGGTCACTACGGGGCCACAGTTGTTGTTAGCAACATAAAGATATTCGTTCGGCGATGCCGGCAGCGCCGGCGGAGTTCCGTATGTTCCGATCGCCACTCCCGAGGGCTGAGACAGCCCAGTCAGGTTGCCTGCAATGGTCACCATCGGGACGACGTCGCCTCCGGTGATTGCGTCCGTATGCGAATAAACGGTGATGCTACCATTGCCGTCGATCGCGCCCTCCAGGTTGGCTACATAGATGTTGCCGGCGGAGTCGGCCGCAATTCCGCTTGGATCGATCAGGCCGGTATCGGCTCCAACAATCGTCCCAATCGGCGGCTGGTCCGGCGGAAACGGCAGCGGCGGATACGTAGTTATGCTTCCAAAGTACGGATCGCCGCCGTCAATATTGGCCACATACACGAAACCCGAAGAATCGACTGCGACGCCGGACGGTAACGTGATGCCGGAAGTTGATTCCAGAAGTGAATAGATCGGGATCGCGTCGCCATCGCTGCCGGGCGCATACACGCCCAAAGTCTCGGCCTCGTAATTCACCACGAATATGTTTCCGGTGGAATCCAGCGCGATGCCGAACGGGTAATCAAGACCGGTGTCCGGCCCGGTGATGGTTTGAATCGGCGTGGCGTCACCGGCGGCGTCAATCGGGTATACAGTTACGGTGTTGATATATGGATTGGTGACATAGATCCCCGGGGTAGGTGCCGCTTGCGGAACATTCCCAACGGACTGAGATGCGGAAAGCGAGATCATCCCGCCAATGAATCCGATCAATCCTATACCGATGACGATGAACCTGGTTTTCATTTACGCCCGAATGCCTCCCTTAGGGGCTCAGCATTTAGGCCGATCGCCACAGTGCCGGACATGTCCCCCTTGGCGCTCCCCTTGAAGGGATGCCTAAGGCACGTTGCGTGCCAGCTTTAAATGACTGCTAACTGGACTGAATCCCGGAATGAGAGCCAAAATTTTGGCGATCACGGCCGAAACCTAGAAGATATGTTCCAATCTGGGACAATCGAAATCTCTCGGTCGATCTCGACTGCTTTCGTATAGCGTCATGCATCGATGATGCCGTATACGGTTCATTGTCTCGGCGAGCCGGCAGAGCCAGCGGACGATTGGATGGATGACTGCCCCCGGGCTTTTTCGTCCAGGCAGAAAACCGAAGCGGGAGGCTCTGTGCAAGGGCAACCTCCCGCTTCGCAGTCAATCTAGTGGCTGGGCGAACTGCACCAGGTGTCCGTGCCGCACGGGCCCTTTTTGCCACCGCCCTTCAAATTGACAATTCCATCGTTCGGAAGAACGAGAGTGGCGTTTGACGCTACGACCAGCTCACCGATATACGGTTCACCTTTCGTTTCCGCCGGTGGCGTAAAGCTGACCGCAACTTGGCAAGTGTTGCCGGGTCCCAACAATGTTCCTACCGCGCAGGTCGATCCAATCTTATTCCAAGTGTACTCCTCACCGTTGACAACGATCGATTCGATTAGAACCGGGCATTTGTTCTTATGCTTTGCCTCAACCTTTGCGGACAGTTGAGTCGTTGATCCTACCGTCTGGCGCCCAAAGTCGAGAGTCGCGGGCGTGATCACAAGTGAAGAGTCGCATGCAGTCGGAGTTGCGGTCGGCGACAGTGTGGCAGTAGCCGTTGGAGTTTTCGTTACCGTCGGGGTCAACGTCGGCGAGGGCGTCGTCGTGATTGTTGCGGTTGGAGACGGAGTGGTCGTCCTCGTTTTCGTCGCAGTCGGCGACAGAGTGGTGGTGATGGTCGTGGTCGGTGAAGGTGTCGCCGTCAGGGTCTCTGTCGGTGATGGAGTAGTTGTGATGCTTGCGGTGGGGGAGGGGGTCGTTGTCAAAGTCTCGGTCGGTGACGGCGTGGTGGTGATGGTATCGGTCGGCGAAATAGTTGTGGTGATCGTCGCGGTTGGCGACGGGGTCGTGGTCAGGGTCGCTGTGGGCGACAGGGAAGTGGTGATGGTGGCGGTTGGCGACGGAGTCGTGGTCAGGGTCGTCGTCGGCGACGGAGTAGTTGTGATGCTTGCGGTGGGGGAGGGAGTCGTCGACACAGTGGTTGTCGGTGACGGTGTGGTGGTGGCGGTACCGGTTGGAGATGGAGTCGTCGTGACGCTTGCGGTGGGCGACGGCGTATTCGTTATGGTCGCAGTTGGCGTCGGTGTTCTGGTTGGCGTTCGGGTGGTGGTCGGTGTTCTCGTACCGGTTGGCGTTGACGTTCGTGTCGGAGTGGGGCGAATTCCGACCGCCACGATTCCGCGCGGAGAGAAGAGTCCCGTATCGGGACCGGCGATGGTTGCAAAGGGGGGTTGGTTGCCATTGCTGGCGGGTGGATAGATATTGATGTATCCCGGGCTGGCGAATCGCAGCACAAATAAGGTTCCGCCGGAATCGACTGATATGCCATTAATATCGTTTAGGTCGGTGTCGGGACCGACAATAGTGGCAACTGGCGCCAAGTTGAGTGGATTGGCCGGATTTTTCGGCAGCGGCAACTGATAAACCGTAATGCAGCCTGTCGTGACGGGACCGCAATCGTTGTTCGCTACATAGAGATATTCGGCTGGCTTGGCCGGCGATGGCGGCGGAGAACCGAACGGCCCGATTGCCACGCCCGAGGGCTGGGACAGGCCAGTTCGATTGCCGGCGATTGTCACCATCGGCTCGACGTTTCCCCCTGTAATCGCATCGGTGTGAGAATAGACGGTGATACTGCCGTTGCCGTCGATCGCGCCTTCCAAGTTCGCCACGTAGAGATTGCCGGCTGAGTCGGCCGCGATCCCGGTTGGATTAATCAGGCCGGTATCGGCGCCGACAATCATTGCGAGCGGCGGCTGACCGGGTGGAAATGGAGGCGGAGGGTAGGCGGTTATGCTTCCGAAGTACGGGTCACCGCCGTCAATGTTCGCAATAAATACAAAGCCTGATGAATCAACCGCGACGGAAGAAGGTAAGGTAACACCGGAAGTTGCCTCCGACAAATTGTAGATGGGTGGCACGTCGCCATCGCTGCCCGGTGCGTAAACATCCAATGTCTCTGACTCATAATTGACCACGTATATGTTCCCGGTCGAATCCAGTGCGATGCCGAACGGATAATCCAGGCCGGTATTGGGTCCGCTGATCGTATACGTCGGTGTGGCATCGCCATTTGCGCCGATCGGATAAACCGTCACGCTGTTGATGTATGGGTTGGTCACGAAGATTCCGGATGTGGGTGCGGGTTGCACGACGCCCGCCGCGGGCCGTGACCCAATCAGCGATATGATGCTGAGCAATCCGATTAGGCCAACTCCTGCGGCGACAATTCTGATTTTCGATTGCATTGGATTCCTCTGAACTGGTTCCTGGCTTGCGATGATTGACAATGAGTTCTAGTTCTTCCGCAGGGTGCCCATTAATGGAGGGGACAAGTGCACATTACATGCCAATGACGAGGAGAGGTGGTCTTAGAGAAGATGGTCCTAGGTTGTAATGATTTCGCGCAGAATTGCTCAAGCAGGCGACAAATTGCTCAAGATCGACTGGCGCGATCGGATACACTTCCAAGCTCCGAAAGCGTCATCTGGAAACGCCGGCCGGTCCCGAAGTTACGGGATATTCGCGGGTATTGTGATTTTACTTCGGGAAGCTGATCGGCGGAGTGACGACATCTTTGGGAATTTCGCCCGTCAGCGATTTCATGAACGCAACCAAGTCGGCCTTGTCTTGCACCGTAAGATGAAGCGGCTTGATTTCCTTGGACAGGTTCGGGTTGGGATTGCCGCCCTTGTCGTAAAATTCGACGGTTTCTTCGAGGGTCTTTTCGCTGCCGTCGTGCATATAGGGTGCGGTCTGCGCGATATTGCGCAAGGTTGGAGTCTTGAATGCTCCGTCCTGATGGATTTTGTTGGATATCGCAAAGCGGCCGTCGTCAGTGAATTCCTTCTTAGCCGGGTCCCACCCCACGCCGAGGTTGTTGTAGCTCTCGTCGGTGAAATTGAATCCGGTATGGCATCGCACGCAATTCGCCTTTCCATTGAACAGCGCAAGCCCGCGCTGCGCGGCAGGAGACAGCGCGCTCTTGTCACCGGCCTCATACCGGTCGTACGGTGAATCACCCGACAGGATGGTTCGCTCGTAGCAGGCGATCGCCTTCGCCACATCGTCGATCGTGAATTTCTCGGTTCCGAACGCCTGTTTGAACAGTACCCGGTAGCCCCTGATAGCCCGCAATCGCTTTACGACACCCTCCAGCGTATGCCCCATTTCGATCGGGTTAGTCATCGGCTTTTTTGCCTGATCTTCCAGGCTTTTGGCACGGCCGTCCCAGAATTGATTGGAGCTGAACAGCCGATTGATCGCGCTCGGAGCGCTGCGTTTCCCCTGCTGGCCGCGGATTCCGTCGGAGACCGGCTTGCTGTCGGTGAAGCCGAAATCGGGGTTATGGCAGGTTGCGCATGCGACGGTGCCGTCCGCCGATATGCGCTTGTCGAAAAACAGTAGCTTGCCAAGCGCAATTTTTTCCGGAGTAAGAGGATTGTTGGCCGGAATATTTTCAGCCTGCTCCTGCAGTCCCAGCGGCAGGTGGAGCTTGTAGGGCCCTGCCGCATAAACGACAGCGCCGGCAGTTATTAGCAACGCAGTTCCGATTGCAGTTACCACCGGCTTTCGCCGCATCATCGGTATGCTCCCGCCGTGGTCTCCAATCGTGCGCTTAGACGATCACTTTGCCGGCGCGCAATTCCTCGACCTGACTTTTGTCGATTCCGGCTTCGCGCAGAATTTCGTCGGTTTGTTCGCCCAGCTTGGGCGGCACGCGCCACATTTTCATCGGCGTTGCGCCAAAGCGCGCGCCCGGCGCCGGCATCCGGACGGGGCCGCATTCGGGATGCTCGTATACCTGGAACGTTTCATTCGCAATGATTTCCTCGTCCTCGAAGAGCGTTTCATAGGTATGGACGGGTCCGCATGGGATGTCGGCGGCCTCGATAATCTTCAGCCATTCGGCGCTGGTGCGTTCCAGGAACAGCTTGGCGATATTGCGGAGCATCGAGCGCCCACGTTCGATTTTGTCGGCCACCGCCCACCATTCGGGATGGCCGACTGCCGCGCACAGCCTTTCGTTTTGAACCTCGGTGAAGGCCGCGATCGTGATCCATCCGTCCTTGGTCTTGAACGGATCGAGCGTGAGAGCTTTCGGCGCCAGATGTTTGTATTCGTCGTGCGGGAGAAACGTGTATCCCGCCATCGAATCGTTGGAGGTAAACGAGATCATCGCTTCGAGCATCGGTACCCGGATCTGCTGGCCGACGCCGCGCGCACGCGCCGCGTGCAATGCGCTCACAACCGCAAGCGCGGCGGTCATCCCGCTGATCTTGTCCGCCAGCGCCATTTTTACCGCTGACGGCTGTCCGGTTTTGCCGCCTTGGATCGCCGCGACACCCGAGTACCCCTGGATTACGGGATCGTAGGCGGGATTATTAGCCAGCCGGCCCTTGGGACCGTACCCGCATATCGAGCAGTAAACGATCTTGGGATTGGAGCGCCGCAGGTCGGCATAGCCAAGGCCCAGCCGGTCTGCCACTCCGGGACGATTGTTTTCGACCAGCGCGTCGGCCTTAACGGCAAGGCGGCGGATCAAATCGCGGCCCTGTTCCTTCTTTGCGTCGATAACGATGCTGCGCTTGTTGCGGTTGAAGTTGAGGAATTGCGCGCCGAAACCGTTCTTCGCCGGGCGCAGCAACTGCCGCATCGAATCGCCCTCCGGCGGCTCGATTTTGATCACGTCGGCGCCGAGATCGCCCAGCAATTGGGTGCAATACGGTCCGGAAATAACGGCGGTCAGATCGAGAATCCTAAATCCGACCAGTGGTCCATCAGCCATAACTAAAAACTTCCCGCCCTTGCTACGCTACATGTGCGAGATGCCTGCTTAACCCGCGCGGGCGTCCCGCGTCAAGGTGCGCAGGCCGCGCCTACTTGCGCTCCCGGTCCAGCCGAACGTGCGTTAGTGCCGGCAATTCGCGGCGGACGCGCTCCAAATAGCCGAGATCGATCGGTGCGATCGCGGCACCCTCAACGTCGGCGGCGCGCGCGAGCACGCGTCCCCACGGATCGACGATCATCGAATTTCCGTAATCGCTGTAGCCGTGGACGTTGGGGCCGAATTGGGCGGGCGCAATCACGTAGACCTGATTCTCGATCGCGCGGGCGCGGACCAACGTTTCCCAATGCGCCTCGCCGGTGGGGAAGGTGAATGCGCTCGGGATCGTGATTATTTTTGCGCCGGCGAATGCGAGCCGCCGGAATAATTCGGGAAAGCGCAAGTCGTAGCAGATCGTGAGTCCGATCGGGCACAGGCCGGTATCGGCGCAGACCACCTCGATACCGGGGATTTTCGCCGCCGATTCGCGGACGGTCACGCGGCCCGGCAAATCGACGTCGAACAGATGAATCTTGCGATAGGTGGCAACTCGTGAGCCATCTGGAGCGAACAACGCGGAAGTATTGTAGTTGCGCCCGGTGTCGGCCGGGCCGTGCTCCGTAATCGATCCCGCGACGAGATGAATTTTGAGTTCCCGCGCGATCGCGGCCATCGCGGCAAGCGACTCGCCGTCGAGCGATTCGGCGGCCGCATTTTCCTCCGCGCGCTTGCCGCGCCAGTTGAACATCTCGGGCAGCGCAATCAGCGCCGCGCCGCGCGCCGCGGCATCGCGAATCAGACGTGAGGCGCGGTCGAGGTTGGCGGCCTTGTCGGCGCCTGCCGCCATCTGTATCGCTGCCGCAAGGAATGTCATCGCGCGCAACCCTTGCCACTATTATGGCAGTGGTTCAGTTTAATGAACCAACCCGTCTCTAATCATAGCCATTGTGAAACCCCGCGCGGGTTTCGCGCTTCCTGTTTCACTCGGAACCGTCCGAAAACGGCGCGGGAGCGCCGTTTTCGGCACTGCGGGAAGTCCGAAACCCGTCACGGGTTTCGGGAAGAATACGATTAACGGCAGCATTTGATGACCACACTGAATCACTACCACTATTATGGCGCTTTGGCGTCCGCGTTAGTAGCGCGGCGTCGATGGATCGGCGGTCTCCGACCACAAATCGATTCCACCGCTCAGGTTCAGCACGCGCTCGAAGCCCCGCCCGGCCAGCCACCGTGCGACCTGCGCGCTGCGCACGCCGTGATGGCATACGACGACCGTCTCGCGCGCCGGGTCAAGCTCGCCGATGCGTGACGGGATGTCGTTCATGGGGATATGGCTTGCACCGGGAAACGGCGCGATCGCGATCTCGCCCGGCTCGCGCACATCGAGGATGAATACACGCTCGCCGCGATCGAGCCGCTGCTTCAATTCGGTCGGATCGATTTCGCCAACTGTGGCCATCGAGTCAAATCCTGCTGGCGGCGGCGGCCGATGTCAATCTATGATCGTTCTTGATATGCCGAGTTTTGCCGCAGATGACCTGAAATTCATGGATGCAGCAATCGCGGAAGCGAAACGCGCGGAGGCCGAAGGCGAAGTGCCCGTCGGAGCGGTCGTCGTGGCGGACGGAAAGATCGCCGGCGCGGGTCATAATCGGCCGATTGCGGCTAACGATCCGACCGCGCACGCGGAAATTATCGCGATTCGGGCGGCGTCGGAGGCGATCGGTTCATACCGCCTAACCGCCGTCACGCTCTATGTCACCATAGAGCCGTGCGCGATGTGCATCGGCGCAGCCATCAACGCGCGGATTGCGAAAATTGTGTACGGCGCGCGCGATGACAAGGCGGGAGCGCTGGGCTCGGTGTATGACATCGGCCGCGATGGTAGATTGAACCATCGCGTCGAGGTTGTCGCGGGCGTCCGCGAGTCCGAATGCGCCGAACTGATGCGCGCGTTCTTTAGATCGCGAAGGGGCGGCGGGTGAGTAAAGTTCAATCCATGCGAATCCGTCGGTGCTTTTGGATTTCGGCGTTGATAATAACGTTGGCTGCCAACGTACGGGCAGACCAAGATATCGACACCTCTGTCCTGCGGCCCGTTTCGGAACAAGCTAGCGGTCCGGATGTCCGGTGGACCGGAGCGGCACGGTCCGACCTAATTGGTAGCTACTATCATTTGAAGCTCATCGCTCCCGGTATCGGCTGGGTCATGTGGGATGGGCGCGATTATTGGACGATGGATAATGGGGCGCATTGGAAAGACATCACGCGCCCCGGGAGCAGCGAGAAACCTTCGTGCTGCCTATTTTTTCAAAGCGCTGATAAACGATGGATGGTTATCAATGATCTCACTGATGCCGGCTATTGGGATAAGCTGAAATTCGACCTCGCCTATACCACCGATGGGGGGAAAAATTGGTGGAGGCGGCCCTTTGCGTTTCCGTTAAAGGACTTCGGGCTTTCCGAATTCAGCCACACGCGCAAATCAGACGACTCCATTCGCGGCGGCGTAGGTGGAATCGAATTTGTGGACTCGCAGCATGGCTCGCTACAGATTGGGTTTGCAACCTCAATGATTTCTTGGTGGTCATTTCTAATGGTGACCGATGATGGGGGCCATAGTTGGACTTTGGCGCCGGCCACTCCCGAAGTTCAAGACGGGGGCATGCTTCTTTCATCACCAAGCACTGGATGGCTGTGTGGATCGAACCATGGAAATTATTCAAAGTCGCTCTACGTTACCCGTGACGCAGCAAAAACCTGGAAGAAAGTGTTCTTGAAAGTTCCTGACGGGGTACTGCCTGCAACCGCTATTCATTATGCAACTTCCGATAGCGAGAGCGACTGGTTTACGCCGGACACACCATCTAACTTTCAAGTCGAATTTACAATTGAATATGATCTGCCAATCTTCGCGGATCCAAACCACGGCTATTTGAATGTGACGTATCGGTTTCAGAATCCGCACGATCCCTTCGACAACCTTGCATCCGAGGTATTGTTTGCCACTACCGACGGCGGCCTTTCTTGGAAGCCGGATCGGATGGTTACGAATCAAGATAAAGAGTCTGCCAAGCTATACGGTTCATCAACGGTAGTCGGATCGGATTGGATTTTCGTGGCGCGGGCGAGCCAAATCCCAGTGGGTAAGATTATATTGGTGGATCAGCCCATGCTCACCAAGCTCGGACCTGGCGAAAGGCGCGACGCAAGGGTCGATATACCTCCCGGAAACCAACCTTTCACTGCGGCTGATGCCATCAGCTTTATTTCCCCGAAGCAAGGTTGGGTGATAGTTGAACGCGCCATGTATTCAACGAGCGACGGCGGTGCAAGTTGGAAACAGTTCATCCCCGGTACTTCTTGGACGCTGGACATCCCGGGACCGCCTACACAAACAACCCATCGGCTCCCCAATATTGTTCCAAATCAATCACCCGGGCACGCCACTCCGCTACCGAAGCCCAAATCACCATAACGCTGGCATGCTCGCTTCGCGCGTCCTTTTTTCTGCGCGCGGCGCCGTGTTAGATTCTGCCCATGGATGCCGCCGAATCGTTCGTGGTCGATTGCGACTCGCATGTGATGGAGCCGCCCGACCTGTGGGAAAAATACCTCGAGCCCAAATTCCGCGAGCGCGCTATCAAAATCGCAAAAGATCCCGTCGATGGGATCGAGACGCTGAGCGTCGATAACCAGCCGATCCTGCGCGGCGTGCTGGCCGGCTTGGGCGGCGCCAACCGGCCGCGTCATGAGCTGTTCAACCCGGGCAAGCTCGGCTACATGGACGGATGTCCGCCTGCAAGCTATCTGCCCGGCGAGCGCATCAAACTGCTGGATGAATGGGGCGTGAATGCCGGCGTGCTTTTCCCAACGGTCGGAATTTTGTGGGATGTGGCGGACAACGAATTGGCGGCGGCGTATGCGCGCGCATACAACAACTGGATTGTCGATTTCGCGTCGGGCGCGCGCTCGCGCGTGATTCCGATCGCGCATCTGGCGCTGCAGGATGTCCCGTCGGCGCTGGAAGAGTTGCGCCGATGCCTGAAGCTGGGATTCAAGGGAATCTTCCTTGCGCCGGAGACGATCGGCGGCCGGCGCTTCTCGCATCCCGATTTCGATCCGATTTGGCGCGAATGCGAGGCGGCCGGAATCCCCGCCTGCCTGCATGTGATCGTTCGCTTCAACCGCGCCCCGGGCGTGGTCCGGGATTTTTACCAGACGGGAGAGTTTCGCGCGGTGTACGGCTTTGCACTCGGCGGATTTGGGCAGGTCGTGCCGGCCGCGATGACGATGATCGCGGACGGGCTATTCGATCGTTTCCCGCGGCTGAAGGTGGTATGCGTCGAGGCGGGATGCGGATGGGCGCCGTACTTTATGGACCGCCTCGATCAAAAATACGAACTGCTCGGATGGACCTATCCGACCAAGCTCAAGCCATCGGACTACTTCCGGCGCAACCTGTGGGTCGTCGCGGAGCCGGAGGAGCGGATGATCGGGACTACGATGGAACTGATGGGCGAGGATCGCGTGCTGTGGGGATCGGATTTTCCCCATATCGATTCGAAACTGGAAGCGCCGCAATTGATCCGCCATTCGATCGCGGGGCTAAGCCCGGAGCGCCGGCGCAAGCTGCTCGGCGAAAACGCCAAGGCCGTGTTTCCGATCTGATCGCGAGAGAGGATGTTGAGAGGACAATGCCCAGCGAAAAGGCAAAAGAGAACAAAGCGCTGATGGCGGTGTGCGCCGCGTGCAGTAAACCGATCTCGACCGAGACGGCAGTGGCATTGACCGGAGTCGAGGACGGCCGCCGCAAGCAATTTGCGGTATGTATTCCGTGCGCGAACGGCGGATGGCGTCCGCCGGGGTTCAGCGGCGTCTATACCGTGCGCCCGGCCTAAACGGCGCGAAATTTCCAGTCTATCGTGAAGATGTTTTTTCGGGCGGCGGCTTGACTGTATCGGCCGCAACGTCAATGCTCATCAGGCGCGGAGAGGTTCGGGAGCCAGGTTGAACCGGCGTGACTCGAAATCACGTGTGCCCTTGTGGTACCGAGGGTTCGAATCCCTCCCTCTCCGCCACACACCTAGTATCGTTTTCCTACAAATCGGAGACGCGGGTAAATGCGCGCGACACGTGGCGCGGTTTGATTCCATCTGTTCATCGTCCGCACGATCTCTTTCAAACTGCTCTATGGGCTAGCGATTCTCCGGCACGCGCGCAGGCGTTTGGTAGCTGTTGGCATGACAACAAATCCGAGCGCTGAATGGATTGCCAACCAGGTGACCGACGCCTTTCCGTGGGACGAAGCTCCTGAGCATCTTCTCCGCGATCGCGACGGAGCGTACGGTACGGCATACACCCGCCGCATACGCGCGATGGGGATCCGTGACCATCCGGTCGCGGCACGATCTCCTTGGCACAGCGGTCATTTCGAAAGATTGATCGGATCGATTCGGCGCGAATCCCTCGACTAAGCTGTAGTGTTCGGGGAGGCACACTTGCGCCGAGTTCTTAGGAAGTACGCGTCATATTACAACGAGGTCCGTACACATCTGTCGTTGAGCAAGGATGCGCCGGCTCATCGGCGGGTTGATGCATCCGGCGAAGTGATCAGCCTGCCCATTTTAAGCGGTCTGCACCATCAATATGTCAGGGTCTAGGTTTTCGGGAGGCAGAGGTGCGCCGGTTTAAACTCGGATAGTCAGTTCATGCCAGTTTTTTCATCAGAAACTCGGTATCTCGGTGAAGGAGCAATCGATCAGGGCTGCGCCACGGTTATAAAGACGACCCGTGCCCAAGCGGGGCGTCGTCTCAGGACGGGACGGGGATGGCGCCGCCATGCTTGACCGCGATGCCGTACTGGTTGGCCCGCTTCAGCAATAACGACGACGCGCGCTCTGCGAGCGCCGCGATCGTGAGCGAAGGGTTGACGCAGAGCGAGGTCGGTACGCTTGCCCCGTCGGTGACGAAGATGCCGGGATGGCCGCGCAACTCGTGGCAATCGTCGAGCGCTGAGGTTTCGGGATTGTCACCGATTCGGCACGACGCCAATGGGTGCGCACACTGGATATTCTTCGTCGACGCCACCGTATGAAACGTGGCGAGCCCATCGAGCGTCAGGATTGACTCAGCCGCCGCGTCGGCCAAATTGAAGCCGTATTGGGTCTGCGGCGCAATGGAGTACTCCAACTGTCCGGACGCTACTCCTGGCCCAAGGCGCGTGAAGCTGCCGGTCTTGGGCGGAGGGCCGAAGACGCCTTCGTTGGCGTCTTCGGTCATCTCGACGATCGCCATCCACGAGCGCCATTGCGTGAGGAGGTTACGCTTGTCGATGCCGAACCAGAACGGTGACTCGTCCACGCCTGGGAGGGCGTTTACGATCGGCGGAGAGTAGAGCTGTTGCAAGGCGAAGCGCGAGAACTCGGGCGCCTTCGGGTCGAGGTAGTCGAAGGTCATGGTGTTGATCGGCTTGCCGATCGGAAAGGCGTCGTAGGCGACATCTGGCGCGCGTTGGAGCCCGAGCAGGCTGCTCACCTTATCCTCATTGAACGCCGCGAACGAGACCCGATCGCCGTTGGCCGACATATAGCGTCCAACCGCGGGCGGCATGCCGCCGAGAGCCACGGCCGAGCGCTGCAAGATCACCGGGGTTCCCATCGTGCCCGCGGCGACGATGACGATCTTCGCCTCGATGGTGCCGCTGCCGAGCGACTTGGTGTAGTCGCTCGGGTCGATCTCCAGATACGAGATCGCGTAGCGGTAGCCGGCGGTCTGGGCCGGTTGGATTTTTTGCACCTCGTGCAGCGGACGGATCTCCGCCCCAAACGACTCCGCGGCCGGGATGTAGTTGAACAGCATCGAGCGCTTCGCGTCGAAGATGCAGCCGGTATGCATCCAGTTGCAGTTGGTGCACTTCGTGAGGTCGACGGCGAGTGGGACCGGCTGGCACGTGTGTCCCGCGCGGTTGCACGCCGCGGCGAAGACGCCGCCCGCATACGGTACGTCGTTCCAGCTGAGCTCGGCCACCGGTATGGCGGCCTCGACGCGGCTATACCAGTGGTTGAGCTTTTGGCGGGTGATCGACTTCGGCCAGATCCGACGGCCGAGCGTGCCGCGACGCTCGAAGATGAAGCTCGGCGCCCGCAGCGATGCTGCGTAGTAGGTGACGCTCGAGCCGCCGACGCAGTTGCCTGCGGTGACGTCGATGCCCTTGCACTGGATGCTGTCGATGAAGCGGTTGAAGGTGCCGATCCGCAGGCTTTGCGTGAAGTCTTCGGTCGAGAACCTCGGCCCGCGCTCAAGCATGATCACCTTGGCGCCGGCGGCGGCCAGATAGTAACCTGGGATAGAACCCCCGAAGCCAGTCCCGATAATCAGGACGTCAGTGGTTTCATTCGCCATCGTGTCTGTCCAGGATCACGCGGGGTTGCCGTTCTTCGAGTGCGGATGCGGCTTCGCCAAGGCTCGCTGGTACGAGAAATCCGGGAACCGCCACTTGCCGTCGGGATTGGGAGGCGGAAAGCCAATCGCCGCCAAACCGGGATGCCCCTGTTCGATTGCAACGACGGTATCGAGGTAGCCCGCAGTGTTGTATGCGACGAAGCAAAGGGCAGCGAGCCCGGAGAACGCTGCCTGATTCTTGTTGGACGGGTCGAGGGCTTGGACAAGGAGCCCGGTGCGTTGCGCGAAGTTCAGCGAGACGAAGGGCGGCAACGTCCGATCAAGCGTGATCCCGTTGAGCAGTGCATACACCACGGCGGCAACACTGATGTTCAAGGCGAGCAGAGGCAGTGCCGGCGCCAAGCCGAGAGGCGCGAAGTTCAACATATCGATCGCGCCCCCCTGCACCGCGCCCGGGCCGGTTACTACCCCGGCGATCGCCACGTCATCCGGAAAGCGCTTCTCGCCCGGGATCAACGTATCGGCGTAAGCTTCGAGCGTCAGCGTCGTCGCGTCGGTATCGCTGTCGGAAGCGGGGATCTCTGTCGTCGCCTCGGGGCCCGTTCCCTGGGCGAACGCGGACAGCACGCCGATTGCCCATGGAGCGATCGTCGTCGCGGCCGCGAGCGCCGCGACACTCGTCAGCAACGTGCGGCGGCTCATACGGAGCGAGTTCGGCGTAGATGGTGCGAGGCGCTCGTCCTCGCGCTCGATAATTCGATTTATCTCGCTCTTTTTCATCACTGGCACGCGTCGGCTCTGCAGAAAAAAGTTGGAATCCATGCCGGAAATTTGCATGTTGGACGGTCAATCTCGCGCAGGTATTCAACAGGAATTTCCGTTTTGACCCCCGCTTCAAAATTCCATATAGGCCGCACGACCGCTTTCTGCAAGGGTTTCAGCCGGTATCGATCTTCGGTGTTCCGATTGGCGCCGGAAGCAGCCGGTTTCACCTCCGGCGAGCATGCGACGCCACGAAAGGACGCTTTTCCCGAACGCATCCGCGGACACTATCCCCTGTAGTCCGCAAAAATACTTCGCTTCCGGTTGAAACCTTAGGACTTCGAGGGGATTTTAAGGCGGCCGGCTATTCATAAACCAGCCTTCCAATTTCCCTGAGCAGTTTCGTAGCTTGTCAGCCGATCCGGCGACAACCGCCGTGTTGCCAACCACCGTATAGTGTCAACCGCTTCGTCAACCGCCGCTGGTCAATCCGTGTTATAGGGACCGCCTCGCATCAGACTGTGTCCTCCGCCAATAAATTTCGATCGGCGGCAAACAAAAAGGCGGCCCCGATGGGCCGCCTTTGTCGATTTCGCGTTGCAGCGGATTTAATGCTTTTGTTCGACCTTGCGGCCGTAACTGACTTCGCCTTTATCCACACGCAGGCTGAAGCCGCAATCTGGATTTGTACAGACCCACGCCTTGAACATAACCGAGGCACCCTCCTGTCCGTAATCGGACAGCGGGATCAGTGAGCCATTGTTGCACTTCTGGCACTTCGGCCACTCCATCATCCTCGCCTCCTGGAATCCGGCCCGAACCGCGTCATTACCGCCCATGAAACTATCGGAGCATCAATAGTAATGCAATCTTGGCCAAGACATTACGAAATTGGCGATTTGTGCGGGCGCCTGAACCGGGAGCAGGGACCGTCGCACCGATTATCCCGCGATTTGCCTTATCTTTTCTGCGGCAAATAATAGTAATCGTGGGTCCACTTGGTTCACGTTGCAAACGCTCAAGTATTTGGCTAGCTTAACTAAAAGAAGCCGCATGGATGAGCTAAGGGGGGAGTTCGATGCCCTCAGTCCGAGAATCGAAGTAGATTTAGAATGTCCTCAGCAACAGATGCCGGCAAGACGTGGGAAGTCGTGCTGGTCTATCCCCCTGCCGAAGTAATTCGGGAGGAGGTATATGACCGGCCCTGCTTCCCGGCAATCGGCATCGCGTATGTCGGTGGATGGCTCGAAAAGCATCTCTCCACCGTCCCGCTGATCATCGACAGCAAGCTTGAACGGCTGACTCTCGATCAGACCGTCGAAAAAATTGTCGCAGCCCGGCCCCGGATCGTTGGCCTGAGCGCGTTCACGCATATGGTCGTGACCGCGCATCGGATCGCACAGCGGGTGCGCGAACAGCTGCCCGACGTTGTGATGGTGTTGGGCGGATTCCATGCTTCATTCCTTCCGGAGCGGAGCTTGGAAGAATTTCCGGCTTTCGATTATCTGGTCGTCGGCGAAGGCGAGCTGGCATTTTCCGATCTGGTGAGCGCGATTCGCGCCGGAAACCGCAAGCCGGTCATCCCCGGCGTATGGTATCGCGGCGAGGATGGCAAGGCGGTCAACGGCGGCCGCGGCGCGGTCACGGCGACACTCGACGAAACGGGCTTTGCCGCGTGGCATCTGTTCAATCGCGAGGCGATCAAGCAGAACGCGCGCATCCTGCCGATCATGTCGCTGCGGGGATGCCCCTTCACCTGTAATTTTTGCAGCCGCCCGTACGGACGCGCGGTGCGCAAGCGCTCTCCCCAGCACGTGGTGGACGAGATGCAGCGCAATATCGAGGAATTCGGCGTCCACACCTTCCCGTTCCACGACGAAACTTTCACCGTCAATCGCAAGCACGTGGTGGACATGTGCAATGAAATCCTCGCGCGCGGACTCAAGGTTCAGTTTTCCGCGATGGTGCATGCGAACACGATCGATATCGAATTGGTCCGCCTGATGAAGCAGGCGGGATGCGTCGAAGTCGGGTTGGGCGTCGAGAGCGGCGATCCCGACATCATGGCGGCGATGAAGAAGGGCGTAACCAAGGAGCGCATCAAGGCGGCCGCCGATGCATTCCATCAAGTGGGGCTGGATTTCCTGTCGTTCTTTATCATCGGCCATCCCGGCGAGACGTGGCGGACTGCGTTGCGCTCAATCAAGTTCGCGGCCGAACTCAACGGCAAGAGCAGCGCCTTCGGCATCATGGTGCCGTATCCGGGCACGGAAGTATGGGAGATGGCGATAAAGGGCGAGGGCGGTTACCGCAAGCTCTCAACCAACTGGGAAGATTACAACAAGCAGCTCGGCAACGCCGTCGAACTCGAGCATCTGTCGCGCCGGCAGATGGAGATGCTGCAGATTTTCGGTTACGTCTTTGTTTACCTGTATCATGCGCGTTTGTCCGACCTGATGAGGGCGGTTACGCGTCATCGCACCCGCGTCGGCAACATTCTGAAGAAGGTTGCCTTCGGCCGCCTGTCTACCACGCCGCCATCCGCGTAGGGAATCCTAGGCGGTGGCGTCTTACAAGTACAAGCTACCGGACTGCCTCAATGGCCTTTGCGACCAAGCGACATATGCCCGCTGGCTGCACCGCAGGGCACAGGCTCAGGTACAGCGAGACAAAGGAAAGCGGAAACGCGTAAAAGTCGCGGACTATAAGGCAGCGATTCACCAGGCGGTAACTCGTGGCGGAGATCGGGATTACTTTACCGGCATCAGACTGGATTGGAAGCTGATCGGAACGTTCGATAACGACACTGCTACGAAACTCCGTGGCGGCTATTTCCGAAGGTTTTGGGAATTGCCGACCGCTGATCACGTACTCGATAGCGATGGGAAACCGCGTTTCGTAAACGGGAGGCCGCTCTTCGTGATTTGCTCGTGGCGGGTGAACGATGCGAAAGGTATGCAATCCGAAGAAGAGTTTTACGATCTCTGCGAGAACGTACTGGCATATAGGCAGCAGCGGAAATAGCAACCTGCCGTTTCACGCCGATTTGGCGAGTGCGCCGGTCGCGGCTCGGACTTTCTTTCGAATCGTAAATTCGCCGCAGCTACTTCAGCGCGCGCACGGTGAAGCCGCGTTCGTTGCTGCATAGCAGCGAGCGCTTTCCGTCGAGTACCGACTCGAGCACGACTTCACGGCCCCACAAGCGCTGCAGATGCGAAAGCGATTTTTCCGCATAGTCGAGCTGCAGGTCGCGGCCATCGTGATAGTGCTTCACGTATAACGTCCGGTTCTGGCCGAAGTCGGCGTCTTCGACCTTGAGCACCGGAATCGAGTTGGTGCCGACCGCTTTGATCAGCGTTTCCTTAACATCGCGCCATCCCTCGATGTCGGCGACCTTGCTGACCACGACTTCTTCCCCGCGCGTTTCGTACTGGAACAGATCCATTTCGCGGATCAGTTCCTCGGTCAGGTAGCGGCGCAGGAACGACGAATCGCGTTCGACTTCGCGCGCCTCGAAGATTTTTTCGTTGCCGGATTTCGACAGCGGGCCGTCGCGTTTGGTTTCCTCGGCGGTCGGATTGGTATGGCGCCGATACAGGTCCTCCCAGATTTTCATTCCGAGGTGATACGGATTGATCTGTCCCGGAATCGGCCGGATTACCTGATTGTGGCGCACGATGAATTCGAGATGCAGCGATTGGTCGAGGTCGAGCGACTCGACGATCCGCTTGTGCCAGTAGCTGGCCCATCCCTCGTTCATGATCTTGGTTTCCATCATGGATATGAAGTATTTGGCTTCCTCATCCACGATGGTGAGCAAGTCCTTTTCCCAATCGGCTAGAAACGGATTGTGATCCCGGACGAACAGCAGTAAATCTTCGTCCGGTTCCAGCGGGACCTTGTGGTAATCGACGGGCGCGGTCTCCTGCCGAGCGTGAATCTTATGAAATGGATCGTGGCGCGGCTGCGCCGCCTCAACCGCGCGATCGAGCTGCTCGGACGGCGAAAGTTTCTTGATCGCCAGGTTGCGGCGGCATTGCCATGACAGCGCGTGCGCGGAATCGAGGATGCGCTCGACGCGCTCCTGCCCAATCGACGGGTCCTCGACATAGCGCCGCACGCGCAGCGCGTGCGCCTTGAAAGTCTCGACGGTCAACTCGGCGCGCGTAGACTTGAACGTGAAATTATTTTTGAAAAAATCGTTGTGGCCGTACACGTGCGCGATGGTGAGAATTTGCAGCAGCAGCGTATTGTCGCGCATCAGGTAGGCGATCGCGGGATTCGAATTGATCACCATCTCGTAGGGCAGCCCGCTCACGCCGTGATCGTAGAGCGTCTTGAGCTTCTCGTACGATTTTCCGTACGACCAATGCGGATAATGCGACGGCATCCCGGAGTACGCCATGTACCCGAGCATCCCCGTGTGATCGCAGATTTCGAATTCCTGCGGATAACAATCGAGGCCGAACTCGGCGACCTTTGCGCGGATGCGCTTGTCCCATTCGACGAGATCCTTCAACTCGTAGCGATGCACTCGCGGAGCCGCCGATGTGGTCTGCGAGGTGCTCATTCCTGCACGCGATCCTTGGCGAGAAACGCCTTGAAGGAGGGCCAAATGTCCTCCTTGCGCTCGATCAAGACAGTGTGGAAGTTGGGCGCCGCGATGCGCCGGAAGACGTTGAGCATCGAGGATTCGTAGTAGCGCGATCCCAGCGGCTTGATTTCGCCGTAGCCGAACAGGTTGCAGATATCGGCGAGTTCTTCGGCCGCTTTCAGTGCCGCGGGATTGTCGGAATCGAAGTTGTCGCCGTCGGAACAGTGGAATGCATACAGATTCCAGAGCGATGGATGGTACCGCTCGGCGATTATCTGCAGTGCCCGTTGATAGCCGGACGAGATGAATGTGCCGCCCGACTCGCCCTTGTGAAAGAACTCCTCCTCGGTAACTTCGGACGCCTCCGTATGATGCGCGATGAAAACGATTTCGACGTTCCGGTAGCGCGTTGAAATGAACTGGTACAGGAGGAAGAAGAAGCTTCGCGCCAGATACTTTTTCATCGTGTCCATCGAGCCCGAGGTGTCCATGATGCAAATGACCGCGGCGTTCGACTCTTCCTTGGTGTCGACTTCGACGTGCTTGTAACGCAGATCGTCCTGATGAAATGGAAAACGGCGCTTGCGTGCGGCGGGGGTCTCCAGCAAATTCTGCGCGGGCGTGCCGTCGGCCGCCGGTGGAGTTCCGGCGCTTGAGGCCGGCGCGCCGGCGCCCTTGCGCCGCTCCGACGCAAGCATCCGTGTGATGCGCTGTTTGGCCGTGCGCCGCTTGTCCAATCGCACGCGTATTCCGACCTTGCGGTAGCCCTTGCGCCGCGCGGCCTGATCGGTCGCAACTTCGCGCAGCGCGCGCCGTTCAAGGTTGGGCAGCTCCAAATCCTCGAACATTATTTCGATCAGCTCTTCGAGCGTGACGTCCGTTTCATAGTAATCGACGCCCGGGCGATCTCCCGCATGGCCGTCGCCTTGCCCCTCCCCTTCGCCCTTCTTGCCTACGACCTGTCCGGGGCGCGAATCGCCGTCGCCTTGAGCGGCGCCGGGAGTGTTGTCGCCGTAAACGAAGCGATACTCCTTGATGCCGCGCAGGGGCACCTTGATCACTCGGTCGCGGTCTTTGCCGATGATCGATTCTTCGGCGATGATGTCGGCGATATTTTCGCGGATCGACTCGCGGACTTTCTGGCGATGGCGCAGTCTATCGCCCGCCGAGCGATCCGAACGCTCAGCATCGGAAGGCCGGTATTCGCGAAAGATGGTGTCGTCGTTGGGCATGGACACGCCTCGATGCCGATTATACCCGAATCGCGCCGCTAGGTCGCGCAGCCGTCGGAGGCCGGTAGTGGTCTAATTCGACCAACTCGGTTCGGCAGAGCGGAGAAGAATATTCCGAAACCCCTGACGGGTTTCGGACTTCCCGCAGCGCCGAAAACGGCGTTCCCCCGTTTTCGGAAGGCTTGCCCTGAGCAAAGCCGAAGGGGGCGAGGTTTTGCACAGTCTTTGATTAAGTACCGCATCGGCTCATCAAACTGAATCAGTGCGCTGGACGCGACAACCGCCTTCGCGGCGTCGCTGGAAGGAATGTGGACCAGAACCGGCTAAACCTTGCTGGGGAAAGACCTTTGATTTATAAGGCGAGTTGGGGTCGGAGAGTCAAAAAGGGAACTTCCAGCCAAAAGGCCGCAGCGAAGGCCGTTCGGTCTATACGGCGATCTGGAAAAAGAGGCAACAGCATCCCGGATAAACCAGGAATGAGCTATGGCTTCGCGAACCGTCTCGTGCCGGCGGCCTTCCCCTTGAAATTTACGGCAGGGTTCCTGCCCGGTAAAAAGAGAATTGAGAATATGAAACGACTGATTATTTTAGCAGTCCTGCTGCTGAGTCCAATGAGTGCCGGGGCTCAAGAACTCGGGGGAGGCTACAATCAATTCATTCCCGATATTTACAACGGGTTGGTTGCGAGATCGAAGGTCAAGTGGGTGCGTGCATTTCTAAACATACCCAGAAACTACCTCGTATTCGATCCGATGTGCATAGACTTCGGGTGCGTTGTTAATGTCCTGAGCAGCAATATTTCAGAGCCACCGGATGCCGTCTCAACCGAGGATGAAATGCTGGCCATCGCCGCTGCCAGCAAAATACCGGAATTGAAGAGTGTCAGTGTTGACGGCCAGCCGATCAAAATCATTCTCAGCCTCAAGCTCGATTACAAGTATCAGAACATGGGCGTCCCTTCGGTCGATTCTCCGGCGGGGCAATACCTTATGTCTGCCATTGAGGAGCTTCTCACCAATGCCAATCTTGGATCGTACATCGACATTCTGGTCGTCGGAAACGAGCCTATGTTTGAAGTGCCCATCTCGGAAGCCGGACGCTGTCCCGACGGCAATTATTGCAAGCTGCTAAACGCGCTCATTGATGAAGTTTACGGACTGAAGGCCGCAAATGGATGGAGCTATCAGATCTTTACCGGAGCGCTCAATCACGCTTATGAGAATGGGACCACAATTCCGCCAAACCCAATCCTTGCGGACATCATCGACATTACGAAAACTAACCCCAAGGTCTCGGGCATAGATTTGCACGAACACGTTCAAAGTGTCGCCGAGGTGGATTCCGACCTGAATTTTATCAGGAATACTGAAGGAATAACCAAGGAAATTATATCAACCGAATTTTCGTTGGTTGAGTTATGGAATAGTCATGCGAACGATCATCTCGGCGCATGGGGCGCTAGAAACGGGTTTTCTCGCGACACATTGCTGTATCAGTGGCTCAATTATTTGATGGTCATTGCCGCGCAGGGGCATCCGATCGGCAAAGGCAAGTTTATGAGCTACTTCGCTGCGCAATCATGGTATCCCAAAGGTTGGTTTTCCGCGTTTTTCAATGTGTTCCAAAAGTACGGCGTTTATGCCGCAACTTACGGGTTGCAGGTTACGCCACCGGTCCCCCTCGTTCCGCTCACCAGCGATTCTCAACTGTGGGTGCTAAATTGGGTATACAATGGCACTCTTTTGGGGATGGGTGCCGACGGATTCTACAATATCAATCCTTTAGTTTATGCGGATTTCAGGAATGTTATTAAGGCACAAATGAAGCCTTGAGTCCGGCTGTGTGCTGCGCAAGGTCGATGCAGTAATCTGGGTTGAATCTTGAGAGCCGGCCCAGCCGTGGGAAAAACCGCTGGCAATGAACTTGCGGGAACCGCCTCAATCTGAGGGTGCAGGTTCGCTCGCTACTCGCGGGGCAGGGTCTTTTGCAAATCATGCGGATTTTGGTATATTGAAACGTGAATTGGACGGTCGAGACCCTTGAGAAACCGTTACGGCGGAAGTCGAAGCTTTGCCCGAAGACATGCGGGCGCGGCTGGCACGGATCGCAAGGCTGATCGAGGAAAGGGGCCTTGAGCAGGTCGGCGAACCGCACGTGAGGCATGTTGAAGGCCGCCTACGGGAGATGCGTCTTACGGGACGCGGCGGAATTTCGCGGGCGCTGTATGTTGCGGCCGCGGGCAGGAAGGCGGTGATCGTGCGGGTATTCGTAAAGAAAACGGAGAAAACGCCGCGGCGCGAGATCGAACTGGCGTTATTCCGGGCAAAATCGGTTCGATGACGGAGGTTAAGCGATGGCGCGCATAAGCGATCTGCACAAGAAATGGATTAAAGAGCCGAAGTACCGAATGGCATACGCGGCGCTTGAGGAAGAATTCGAGCTGGCGTCGGCCGTGATCGATCTGCGCGGACGTGCGGGCCTCACTCAGGCGGAACTGGCCCGGAAGATGGGAACGACACAGCCGGCGGTCGCCCGGCTGGAAAGCGGGCGGGGGCATCCGTCAATGCGAACCCTCAAGCGCCTGGCGGGAGCGGCGGGATCGCGCCTGCGAATCAGCTTTGAGCCGCTCGGCGCGAAGCATCGCCGCGCGGCCTCAACTTGAGGGTGTTTGCTTCCATTACCTCTCCCTGTCGGGAGAGGAAGCGCGGCGTGCCGTTTGCTTTTTTTATGCAAGCGGCGTGACGTGCAGGTGAGGGACCTTGACCTAAAGAAATTCAGCAATCCGTTCGAGCACGCCCTCAAGATTGTCCAACACCTCGTCGTTCCAGAAACGCAGCACTCGATAATCTTGACCTTCAAGATGGGCAGTGCGGCGTTGATCGGCCTGCTGCGCCGCTTCTTCGCCGTGCTGGCTGCCGTCAAGCTCGACTATCAGGCGCGCTTCGAGGCAGAAGAAATCGGCGATGTAGGGCGGGATCGGATGCTGGCGGCGGAACTTGGCGCCCTTGAGTTGGCGGCCGCGCAGATTCGCCCATAATTTGCGCTCGGCGTCGGTGCTCGCGGCGCGCAAGGCGCGCGCGCGATCGCGGTCGAGTGCCGGGGCTGGGGCATCGGAATCTTTCATAACTGTCCCTCACCCGCGCGTCACGCCGCTTGCAAGACCGGCAAGCGGCGTGACGCGCACCCTCTCCCGACAGGGAGAGGTAATATGGAAGCAGCCGTCCTATATCGTTCCCGCATCGGGAAGGGGAACCGGAATTAAGCCACGCGAGTTCTGTTGAAGGATGGTTTGCCTGACTTACGGAGCACTTTTCCGTGTGAGCGTACTGCGGTATTGGTGTTTTAGCTCGAATATGTCGAGGACAAAAATAACGGTGGTTGGCGTGCTTCGATTGTCAGCGGAAGACGGCCTTCAAGTTTCGCTCGAGGTTGGCGATCCGCCGAAGACCCTGTGGTGGGAGGCTCTGCCGAACGCCTTTGAATGGCCTGGCCTCGGAAAATATCCTGAGTTCCCAAACTCAAAGGCCGGCGACAAAGCGGCGCAGGATGAATTTGAGCGCGCCTGCACCGCCTACCGAAAAGCCCTCCATGCCGACCCAGCTTATAGAAGCGCCGCCAGCGATTTTGTGCGACTGCAGCAGCGCGAGCCGCAACCACTCGAGTTGCGGAATTTTTGGGTTTATAAGCAAAAAGTTCTCCGTTTGGATTCGGATGAGCCGGAGCCCCTCCGTGACCGAGAAAAAGAAGCCCTCTTGGTCAAGCATCATGTGCTTCGTCAGGAGAAGTACTACGAAAAAGTTCGGCGAGAAGTGGAGGCGCTCGAAAACCTCGAAAAGTTGGAGGGCATCCCTCGTGAACCGATTGCCGAATCAGTCCGCCTCTTCGTATGGCAGCGCGATCAAGGGAAATGCGTTAAGTGCGGTTCGAATGAGCGGTTAGAATTCGATCACATAATTCCGGTCGTGAAATGCGGAGGAAATACTGAACGGAACATCCAGCTTTTGTGCGAGTCATGCAACCGAGCAAAGGGATCGACAATCTAGCCCAATCAATTCGTTCGCGGGCGGGGATATAAATCCCGAGTCGGGTAGATTTTTCGAGTCACGCCGTCGTCATCGAGCATAACTACGCCCACCTGAAAAATTTCAACGGAAAGGCGGGGGGCCTCGTTGAACTCTGCGACTAGGCACGAGCACGCGCCCGTGCTCGTGCTAAACTCGATTCTCACTCGTTCCGCGCCGCCATAGAACTCGAAGCACTCTCCGGTTTCGGACACCAAAAGATCATGATCGTCCACGCACTCAAGGTCACGGGGGGAACGAGAGTGCTTCCAAAGGCCTCAAGAGGCGGCCTGACGGGCTCCGTAGCTTGGCGGACCTCAGGTACGCCAGGACTTTGCGGGTGGCTTCGACACGCTCCGCGTCGGCACCGATGATGGGCGCGGACGGGTCCGTGAGGAGGTCAAACTGTTTTTGCAATTCGACTAGCGTCCAAGGCTCGACCGCTATATCCACTTTGGAATCATCCTGAGGCCCCTGCCTCAATCCTTCCACAAATTGTTGGCGGCGTACTTGAGCACCACATCCACGCATGATTCGCAGTAGCCGTTCTCGAGCAGATTCTTCACCATCGCGTTGTATTTGCCGCCTTGCTCCTCGTCGCGGGTGCGTGCCTTGGTGATGATGCGCGAGATGTCGCGCACCGACGTCATCAGCTTCTTCTCGATCGCTTCCTTGAGCGGCTCGTAGCTCTTGTAGCTGATCTTCTCGCTGCGGCGCGAGGTCGCCCACAGGTACGCGATAACCTCCTGCCGGAAACCGTCGGCCGCCGATCCGATAATCGCGATCTGCTCCTCGATCGATTTGAGGAACCCCTCGTCGGGCGGTAGTTCCTCCTTGGTGTTGCGATCGCGCACCTTGGTCTTGTTCACGTACGCTTCGGCGTGGTCGAGGTAGTTCTGGAACAATGCCTCCGCCTGCTCCTGGTACGAATAAACGAACGCGCGCGTGATCTCTTTTTCGAGCAGGTCGAGATATTCCTTGTGGAGCGTGTCCTGCAGGAATTCGAGGTACTGCTTGCGCGTGTCGTCGGGCAGGTCGGCTTCCTTGGTCATCGAGATCAGCGCCTCGCGCACGTTGATCGGATTGATGCATCGGCCCGAAACGTTGTCGGAGAGCGCGTTGTCGAGCGCCTTCATGATGAAGCGCGTGGAAACTCCCGACATCCCTTCGCGCTTGGTGTCTTCTTTCAACTCCTGCACATCGATCTTCTTGGTGCGGCCCTTCTCTACTACTTCCTCGCCGCTGTAAAGGCGCAGCTTGGTCATCAGGTCGCACTTGGAGGTCGGCTCGAGCCGCGACAGAATCGCGTACATCGAGGCCAATTCCAGCGTATGCGGCGCGACGTGGGCGCGGAAATCGGAGGTGCGGATGATCTTTTGATAGATCTTCACCTCTTCCGACAGGCGCAGGTTGTAGGGCACCTTCACCACCACGATGCGGTCCAGGATCGCCTCGTTGGTGTGATCGGCCTTGAACTTCTGCCATTCGGCTTCGTTGGAATGCGCGACGATGCAGGTATCGACGTACACCATCCCGTGGCGGCCGGGCGCGGGGATCACTTTTTCCTGTGTCGCGGTTATCATCGCGTGCAGGTATTCGGTTTCGTTCTTGAAAACTTCAATGAACTCGACGATTCCGCGATTACCGACATTGAGCGCGCCGTTGAGTTCAAGCACCCGCGGATCGCCCTCGGAATACTGGTCCAGCTTGGAGATGTCTTCCGACCCGATCAGAACCGAGGTGTCCTGATTGTTCGGATCGACCGGCGGCACCACGCCGACGCCCACGCGGTTGCGCTTGGAGAAGCTGCGTGCGACGACGGGAACTTCCTCGTAGCGATTGCCGAAATCGGTTTTCAGGCGCCACCGGCATACAGGGCACAAGTCGCCCTCGATATGCACGCCGAGCATCTTCTCGAATTCCCGGCGCAGGTGGCGCGGTATGAGGTGCAGCGGTTCTTCGTTCATCGGGCACCCCTCGATCGTGTAGATCGAGCCGGCTTGCTCCAGACCGCGCTGGATGCGCTCGACGAGCGAGCTTTTGCCGGAACCGACCGGGCCCATCAGGTAGAGCACTTGCCGGCTCTCTTCGCCCTTGAGCGAAGCGGAATGAAAGTAACGGACGATTTGCGAGATCGTGCGTTCGATGCCGAAAAACTCGTCGGCGAAAAAATTGAAGACGCGGATCGGTTCGTCCTTGTACAGTCGCTTGGTGCGCGGGTCGTCGGTATCCTGAACAGAGCGGCCGCCGGCCGACATGATCAAGTCGTAGATTCTGGCGTGCGCCAGCTTGGTCATGGTCGGGTCTGCCTTGACGATTTCAAGGTACTCGAGCAGCGTACCGTGCCATTGTTTGGATTCACGTGCGGCCCGGTCTTCCTTGATCACCCGCTCGAACGTGCTGAGATCGGCCATCGGCTATCTCCTTGAGTCTAAGGGACGTTTCACAAATTCGCCGCCATTACGGACCCGCAAGGCCATTATTTTTCCTGCATCGGCCACCGTAAAAAAATTATACCCCTCGATTGGCGCATCAACAAGCAAGCACGACTAAACACCGCTCACTGCTGCTTGGCAATCGATTCGGGATGCGCTCCGTTGCCGCCGGTATCCTCGCTGATGTCGAGCGTTACGCCCATTTGATGGCTGCTGCTGGCCCCACGATAGACGCCATGCAGCGGGGGAACATCGGCATAGTCGCGGCCCACGGCGATGCGCAAGTGATGGTCGGTTGCTTCGCAGCCGTGAGTCGGATCGAAACCGATCCAGCCGCGCTCGGGGATCAACGCCTCGATCCAAGCATGGCTTGCCTGCGATCCCAATGGACGCGACTGCCCGCGTGGCGCCAGATACCCGGAAGTGTATCGGGCCGGAACTCCGGCCAGGCGCAAAAGACCGATCGTCAGATGCGCAAAGTCCTGGCATACGCCGGCGCCGGTTGTGAGGACGTGATTCACGTCCGAATGGACATTCGTGCTTCCCGGCTCATACGCAAATTGATCGCGCACCCACGCCACCAGCCGCTGCACATAATCGCCCACCGGCTGATCGGGCTTCGGATGCTCCATCCAGAACAGCCGCTTCAATTGCTCGCTGAAGGGGATGTAGCGGCTGGCATGCAGGAAGTCGTACTGCTCCTGCGCGCGCATTTCGTCGCCGGCAAGAAACTCCGCGAAGGAGGGATTGCCCGGCGGGTCGGCTTTGGGCGGTTCCGAGCATTCGACCAGCGAATCCGCCATCACGATCAATTCGCGATGCGGCGCGTGGATCGACAGGGCATGGACTGTGTTCCCAAACGCGTCTGGGTATTCGACCACGGCGGCATTGGGGCGAACCTCAAGATGGAAGCCGATTGTATGCTGACTGCCGCTGTCGCGCGGCTTTAGCCGGACTTCATTGTGGGATTCGTACACCGGCTCCGGATACACAAATTTCGTGACGTGGCGAACGCGAAAACGCATGGTCATTCGAAGCGCAGATATTTGGCGAACACCTCGTCGCCGATTTTCGCACAGTCGCCCTGGATCCCCAACAGATATTCATGAAGGCCGTCCTCGATAATCGCCGAGGCCGAGCCGGTGCGCAGCCGCGACGCCAACTCGCGCGCCGCGGGCAAGCGTTCGCCGCCTTCTCCGCCGCCTGCGGCCACGCGCTCGAGGGCGGCTTGGAGCCGGTCGATCGAATAGCGGGCGGCGCGCGGGAAAGATTTGTCGAACAACAGGAAATCAACGACGCTGTCGATTCGAATCGCGTTCCCGTGCGTTGCTATATACGCCTCCAGCGCGGACGCGCTGCGGAGTACCGCCGCCCACTGCATCAAGTCGAGCGGCGAGCCAACGTCCTCCGCATGCGGCAGCAGGAAATGGTACTTGGCATCGAGCAGCCGGGTGACGTTTTCGGCTGCCTCCAGCGTTCGGCCGATGGTCAGGAAATCGTGCGGGCCGCCGCGCGGCATCGTGTTCTCGACGATTCCGGAGATCAGGTAGAAGCGGTTTCGGAGACCCTGAAAAAATTCGTACACGCCGGACGCTTCGAGCGTGCTGTACGTCCAGCCTTGCGAGTCCAGGTACAACGAATTGATTTCGGTCCACATTTCCGACGAGATGCAATTGCGCAGCGAGCGGCAGTTGTCGCGCGCGAACCCGATGCATTGCCGGATTGACGAGGGGTTGGCTTCATCCAGCGTGAAGAACTCCAGCACCGACTGCTCGGTTGGCTCCAAATGCCGTTCGGCGAATACTTCCCGATCTCCGGTGATCGCCAACAGCGGCGCCCATCCGCCGTCGCCGCCAACCGGACTTTCCACCAGGAGATGATAGTTGACGTTGACCAGCCGCGCGCGCCACTCCGCCCGTTCCAGGTTGCGCGCTGTCCAGAACAACTGGCTCGCGACCCGCCTCAGCATCGGCCTTCAAGCACCCAGGTATCCTTGCTCCCGCCGCCTTGCGACGAGTTGACGATCAAGGTTCCTTCTCGCAGCGCGACCCGGGTCAATCCTCCGGGCAGCACACGCGGTTTCGCCCCCAACAGCACGAATGGCCGCAAATCGACGTGGCGCGGCGCCAATACCGGCGCCCGGGTGCCGTTCGAAATCAGTGTCGGATGTGTCGAAAGAGTGATCATCGGTTGCGCGATGAATCCCTTGGGGTCGCGTTCGATCGCTTCGCGCGCCTTGGCCAGTTCCTCGTCGGTCGCCATCGGGCCTATTACCACCCCATATCCGCCGGATGCACCGGTCGGCTTTACGACGTAGCGATCCAGATTCATCAGCACCTTGGCGCGCACGTCATGCTCGCGCAGCAGGTAGGTCTCGACGATTGGGATAATGGGCTGCTCGCCCAGGTAATAACGAATCATATGCGGCGTGTAGGCAAAGACCGCCTTGTCGTCCGCGACTCCGGTGCCAATTCCATTGGCGACCGTGACCGATCCGGCATGCAGCGCCGCGGTCAGTCCGGCCACGCCCAGCACCGAATCGGGGCGAAACACTACCGGGTCGATAAAGTCGTCATCGATTCTGCGGTACAGGACATGAATCTGTTTCAGGCCGTAGACCGTCTTCATCCAGAGTTTGTGATCCACACAAACCAAGTCGCGTCCTTCAACCAGCTCGATTCCCATCCGCTGCGACAGGAAAACATGCTCGAAGAATGCCGAGTTGTACGGGCCGGGCGAAAGCAGTGCGACGGTTGGATGGGTGATTCCCTCCGGCGCCAGTTCGGCCAGGCTTTCCAGCAGGTCAGCCGGATAGCGCTCGACGCTCTTCACGCGGCATTCGCGCAGCGCTTCCGGCATCAACCGGGTGAGCATCAGGCGGTTTTCGATTACATAGGACACGCCCGACGGAGTGCGGACGTTGTCTTCCAGCACGCAAAAGTTTCCCTGCGCATCGCGCACCAGATCGATTCCGGCGACCGTGATGAACACGCCGTGTGGCGGACGAATCCCGATCGCGCCGCGGCGATACTGCGAGGATTCCATGATCATGTCGCGCGGGACGATCCCATCCTTCAGGATGTTGCCTTCGCCATAGACGTCGGCGACGAAGGCGTTGAGCGCCTTGACGCGTTGGATCAGCCCCGCCTCAAGCGTTTGCCACTCCGCGGAATCGATCGCGCGGGGAACCACGTCGAACGGGAAAATTCGCTCGGCGCCCGCCCGCTCTCCATAGACATTGAAAGTGACTCCCGACCGCAGCAACATCCGCTCGGCACGGTCTTGAATCTTCGCCAGTTCCTCAACGCCGCGGCCGAAGACCGCAGCCGTCACCGACGCGCATTGCGGGCGGACCTGTCCATCGGGTTGGAACATTTCATCGAATGCCCCTTCAGTTGGGCGGTATGCTGCCGAAACCGGCACCATGCTGGTTGCCGGATGGGCGTATTGGGTTGCCACGGCGGTCAAATTCCTCAATATCCAAGCGCAATTGCGCCATTATTTTGTTCAATAAGCAACTCGCGTACCCGCGCGGGGTACAGATGATAAAGGGACCAAGATTAGCGGGAAGTGAAAAAAAATGTTCGCGGTCGAGAAGCCCTGTAAACAAGGCCGGCCAATGGCAGCGAGCGAAAGTTCTCCTGTTGCCGCCATAACCATAAGGGTAGGCTGTCAAAAGTCAAAACTGACCAGACAAAGGAGACACGGTGATGACCCCCAGGGAGATTGTCATAAATTTTGTCGTCCAATACGGATTCCAGATCGTTGGCGCGATAGTGATTCTGATCGCCGGTGCAATCCTGGCGCGCTGGATTGCGAAGGTCACGAATCGAGCGCTTGAAACCCGCGTGAAGGAACCGCCGATGCGCCAACTTATCGTGCGGACGACCAGGATTATCGTCCTGCTCCTCGCGCTGCTGGCGGCATTGGACAAGCTCGGCTTTCAGATCACTCCTCTGGTTGCGGCGGTCAGCGTGGCCGGTGTCGGTGTCGGATTTGCGTTTCACGGCGTACTGGCAAACATCATCGCGGGTCTCTCGATTGTTTTCACGAAGCCATACCGGGTCGGAGAATATATCGAGTTGCTCGGTGTTCAGGGTCAGGTGGCCACGGTCGAGCTCTTTTCGACTACGCTGGAGCATCCCGATCGATCTCGCGTCGTCATCCCGAACCACAAAATTGTTGGCGAGGTTCTCCACAACTACGGGAAGACCCGGCAACTTCAATTGAAGGTTGGCGTGGCGTATGGAGCGAACTTGGAGGAGGCGATTTCGGCAACCCGCCAGGTGGTAGCCGCGAATTCGCGGGTCTTGAAGGAGCCGGCGGCATTGATCGGAGTCAGCGAGCTGGCCGATTCGTCGATTACCATATCGATTCAGCCGTGGGTCGAGGTTGCTGACATGATCGCCGCGCAGTCGGAACTGTATCAGGCGATCGTCGAGCGGTTTCGCGGCAGCAAAATCGAGATTCCGTTTCCGGTCCGAGAAGTTCGTTTGATTGGAGCTGCTTGATGACGGTGGCGCCGCGCGCAATGAAGTGCGCGGGTCAGTAGCGCATACTGGAGGGGATCGCGACGGTATCGCCCGCGATCAGGCGGCCGCGATCGTTCACCACTTTTGCCGCGAACACTGTGTCATCGTGCGCGAACGAAACCCACCATCCTTCTCGCGCGGCTTGACCCAAGTAGCGAGCTTTCTCCTCCATCGTACGGATCGCATCAAGGTCGTAGGCCTGATTCCAGGGACCGCGAATGTGCGATCGTGTCGGCACAATGTCGGCCATATGCATAAACGATGTGGCGGCAGTCGTGACAATCGCCGCCTGATGGTGATGAGTATGGCCGCCCGTGACGACGGCGCGCACGCCGGGGACGATATCGGCATCGCCATCAAGCGCCTCGATGTTCGGGCGCGCCGGCTCGATAATCTCCGCGATGTGGCGGTACGCCGCATGTTGCCGCTCGTTGCTTGATGCGGATGCGGCAGCTTCGAGCTCTCCCTTTTGGATAAAGATTCGCGCGCGCGGAAATGCCGCCTCGTAAACTCCGGATTCGCGCCGCCGGACGATTCCGCCCGCATGGTCAAAATGCAAATGCGAGACGATCAGGTGCGTGATGTCGCCTGGTTCCATTCCGAGCGCATGCAGATGATCCGGCATCCAGCCGTCGCCATGATCGAAAATCTTTCGCTCGACCGAGCCCAGCCGGTTGCCAATCCCGGTGTCGATCAAAATCGCATCGCTGCCACGCATAATCAGCGGGCAGGTCAGGTTCAGGCGAATGCGGTTCTGATCGTCGGGAGGATGCTCGCGTTTCCATAGCTCGCGCGGCACGACTCCGAACATGCACCCGCCGTCGTTGCGCCATGAGCCGTCGGCAAGGAAGGCGATGGTGAAATCACCGATGGTTAATTTCGGGGGCGCATCAGCCATGAATCAGCTACCGGTCAGCCATAATCCCAAGATCAGCGCGACAGCTCCCATCGCCATCACCGTGCCGTGCGCAATTGTCATTGAGCGGATTGCCGGCGGGACCGCATTTACATTGCCGCGTTCGATTTCGCCGCGCGCAGCCGCACCGGCCCTTATCGCCGAGCCAATTGCCGCGAGCATCGCGAAGAAAAGGACGACCTTTATTCCCAAGACCATGACGAATTCGGCCGGCAGCGCACCGCGGCGGTCCTTTATTATCACGAACAGGTTGGCGATGCCGCTAAGGACCAGGACAATCGCCGCGCCCATCGCGAAGCCGTTGATTTTCGGGGCGCCACGGACGGCAAAATTAAGGGCTTCGCCGCTGCCGGGGACCAGCCCGATTCCCGCGATCACAAAGCAGGCGGATGCGCCGACCCAGGCGGCACCTGCAATCGCGTGAATCCATAGTAGCGGCGAGGTCATCCTGTGGGCAGATTACCCGATCCGGGCGGGTGGATTGAACGTCGATGATGCCGTTGATTCTCGCCGCCGGGTTGAGCATCATACCTGCCACGGAGCGGCGGCAGGTACGCCCGCAGTCCGGGAACTTGTGGAGGGAACTTCATGCCAAACGGCGTAATTGCAACGATTGACTCGATGATCTCCGAGCGCAGCCTGCTCAAGCATCCGTTCTACCAGGCGTGGACGTGCGGGACGCTGCCGATTGAACGTCTTCGCGGCTATGCGGTCCGCTACTTCCCGCATGTTGCCGCCTTTCCGCGGTATCTGAGCGCGGTTCATTCGCGATGCACCGATATAGCGACGCGGCAGGCGCTTCTGGAAAATCTCATCGAGGAAGAGCGCGGCGCGGAGAATCATCCTGAACTTTGGTTGCGGTTTGCCGAGGCGCTGGGCGTTCCGCGCGGGGAAGTGACCGAATCGGCGCCGGTGCCTGCGGCGGAAAATCTCGTCAATACCTTCCTTGACTTGGCGGGCAATGGCCAAGTGCAGTGCGGGATGGCGGCGCTATATGCTTACGAGTCGCAAATTCCGCCCGTGGCTACAGCGAAAATCGACGGGTTGAAGCGATTTTACGGAATCACCGACGCCAGGGGGCTCGCCTTCTTTTCGGTCCATGAAAAGGCCGATGTGTGGCATGCGCAGGCTGACGCTGAGCTAATCGAGCGATCCTGCCAGACCGAGGCCGAGGCCAATGCGGCCATCAAGGCTGCGGATCGTGCACTAAATGCCCTCTGGTCGATGCTCGATGCGGTCTAAACCACCCGTGAAAGCTTTGTTTTTCTACACTATGGCGTTTCCCGGACGCTGCTTGTAGCATGACAACCGGCATGATATTTTTGCTAGCGCTACAAATCCGGGGGCTGAGGGGATAGCGGTGGTGCAACTCTTAACGGAGCAAATTCACAGACTCCATGCCGGCAGGAGGCCATTTGTGAATCGTTTCACTGTGAAGATCGCGGCGGCAGCAATATTCGCAGCGGCGACATTAGCCCCAGCATCGTGGGTGTTCGCGCAGGCGGTGTGCACCCAGACATCAAGATATGTTCGCCCGATCCCGCTTGGTCTGTCGGGAGGCAATATTGCTTCTTTCCAAAAGGGGAAGATTTGTTTCAGCGGCACACTGGGATCCCTCGTATACGATTCAAAAGGTACCGAGTACATCCTGAGCAACAACCACGTCCTTGCCAATGTCAATAACGGCGTTCGCGGACAACTCATCCTGCAGCCGGGGTTGATCGACACCGCCTGTATTCAGGGGCCTGGGAACCGGGTAGCGACCTTCAGCGCCTCCAATCAGATCAAATTCAAGCCTGCCGCTGAGAATACCATCGATGCTGCGATAGCAAAGGTGATTCCCGGCAATGTCGACGCGAACGGCTACATCCAAAATATCGGATCAATTTCAAATTCAATCGTCGATTGCTCCCAGTCGGGTTCATCGCCGTTGTGCTTGGGGCTGGCGGTACAGAAGATGGGCCGCACTACTTGCCTGACCACCGGAACAATTACGGCAATCGAAGCCAACGTGACGGTTGCGTACGACCTGCAGAATGGTTTGGTTAAGAATGCGAACTTTCAAGACCAGATTCAAGTTAATGGACCGAGCGGCGGTTCCGCATTTGCCGGACCAGGCGACTCCGGGTCGCTGGTCGTGACCTCTGAGTCCTGTCCACGGGCAGTGGGATTACTGTTTGCTGGCGACGTTGCATCCGGAGATTTTTTCCTCAATCCCATCTCCCCGGTGCTGAATAAGTTCAATGTTCAGATGGTGGGCGGTCCCAACTTCGGCAGCTGCAGCACCTCAGATAGCACGCCGCTGCCAATGTCGCCTGATGATGCGGCTTCGGCGATCGGAGTTTCGGCAGCCGCAGTTGGATCAGCGCGGACAGTTCGTGACAGCCACAGCGTGGACCTGATGAAGATCCCCGGTGCAAATGGCACGGCCATCATCGCAGGCGATCAGCCGGGATCGGCGGCGATCGAGGTTTATGTGACGGAGATCACTGCTGCCGCACAAGCAGCGGTTCCCGCCTCGCTCGGTGGCGTGCAGGTGAAGCTGGTCAAAGCCGGCCCATTCGTCGCATTCTAATCTGCCGGCGCTGCATTACATTTGACTGTGCGGACAACGACTTTTCAGTTGTCAAACGCCTGATTTAGCAACATTTCCAAGCTTATCCGGCATGCGAAAGCTGCCGTCAGCTTCGCATGGGAAATCTATCACTTTGGCCACTGCGTCGAGGTTCAGCGGTCCGTGGATGTGCGGGAACAGAGTTTTGGCGCGCGCGTCCGCGGCATCCGCGGGCGGTTCCAACTTCAGCGGCGCCGTTAGCAAATGCTCTTCGATGCACAGTACGGCCAGCCCATCCTGTCCGTGAAAGAACCCGTTTGCCGTGCCAATCAGCTGATCGATCGTAGAGCAGTGGATGAAGCCCTCCACGGCCAGACTAGGTGGTGAGTATCGCCCGGATGCCACCGCATGCGTCCATTCGTCGCGCTTGAGGATATGGAAAATCATCTAATCGGCCTTCATTTATATGAATACGGGATTACGCTGCGTGATTGTACCGATAGGTCGCTTCTGCTGATAATAGTGGCTGCGGGGGAGCGCCGCTTCAATCATGGGACGCTACATCGACTTTCAGCGTGAAGTATTGCGGATCAGCTGCATGCTATCCGAGCAGGGTTACTTCGGCCCGCATTCGGGTACGGCAGGGAATGTCTCGATGCTTATTCCTGGCGAAGAGGCAGCAGCAATTACGCCGACCGCGATGCGCTACGATGACATGACCGCCGCCGACGTTTGTGTGGTCGATCTGGACGGCGTACGGATCGAAGGCATCCGCAAACCGTCGATTGAGATGCAAATGCATCTTGCCGCCTATCGTCGCAGGCCCGACGTGGGTGCCGTCATTCACACCCATCAGGTTTGCGCAAGTGCGCTGGGCCTCATCGGCGAGCCGATTCCGGCGCTGTTCGACGAAGTCACGCTGGCGATAGGTCCACTGGTCGATATCGTCCCGTACTCGCTGTCCGGTACTCGCGAACTGCATGAGGCGGTTGCGGCCAAGCTCGGTAATCGGTGCCATTGCTACATCATCCAGAATCACGGGGCGATTTGCGTGGGGCCGGATCTGGATCGAACTTTCACTTTTGTGGAGTTACTGGAGAAAACTGCGGCGGTTTATTTACATGCGCTTGCCACCGGCAGACCGGTCAGCCGGCTTCCCGAAGCGGTCGCGCAGGAACTGTTTGCAGCCGTCAAGGCACGGCAGGATCGCGAGGTCGCGCGCACGGAGACTACGGTGACCGCAAAGCAATCGAATCCCTTGCGTGCGCGCCGCAAAGCTGGCTAGGGCAGGCGTTGATCCGCGTAAGCAGGCAGTATCGAGGCGGATTTTGCAAGCGGGATAATTTGCGTCGGCTACGGGGAACTATCCCGGACTTTGTTCATCACCGACCATTTGATAGATATTTTATGCTGGATGTAGATGGGGGGGCGGTGCGTTTTGGAGGGGCCGCCTGACGCATGCAAGCGCCGTAGTTGCGGCGCGGGGGATTTGAGCGGGGAATCGTAAAATGAAGAGCGGACTTGGAAGAGTGCGGATGGCCGCAATCGCGATCCTTGGTCTTGCCGCATTCGCGATTTTAGCGGTTACCGCGATCCCGATGCTGCACGCATCGTTTCAGCCATTTTGGCCCGATTTTCAGTCCGGCGCCACGCACCGGGGGCTAAGTCCCTTCAATACTTCGGGTCCACCGTCGGTCAGATGGCAGGCAACCGGCCTGAACGCGATGGATGCTCTCGAGCTCTCTCCGGTAATAGACGAATTCAGCAACGTTTACGTTTCCACCAATCCGCCTTCCATTGCGGCATTTGCATTCGATGGAACACCGCTTTGGACGTTTACCCCCTCCGATGCGGGTGGTGTGGACTATTTTGTCGGTCCAGCGATTAGCAACGATAGCAGGACGCTCTACGTAAATGACTTCAGCGGCGGCCCCAGTTTCATCGGCGCCATGTATGCCGTATGCCTGAGATCCGGCTTCGACTGTCCGGATGGACCCGGGAGCCTGAAGTGGGAGTTGGACATGGCTTCAGTTGGATCAGGCGAAGGCAGCTCCAACTCAGCGCCGGTAGTTGGCCCGGATGGAAGCATTTACATTGGTGACTTTGGCTGCCAGTTGATTTCGATTAGCGACGATGGAACGTCTGCGTCGCAGAATTGGGCGATCCAAGGATTGGTCGGCGGATCCGACGTTTGCAACGAATCGATGGACGCATCGCCGACGCTGGACAATAGCGGAAAAATTTACGTTGGTGACGACAACGGAAACTTTTATTCGTTTACCGACCATGGCAGCTTTGCCACCCAGAATTGGGGCGTCACAATCGACACCAACAATGAGATCTTTACCGCGACGCTGAATAGCGGCAAGACGGCGATTTATTTCGCGTGCACCGACCAGAACGTTTTCTCGGTGGCGACCAGCAACGGCGCGGTAAACTGGTTCGTTCCAACCAACAATCTGGTCGGTTCCGGCTCGAATAACGCTGTCGCATTGAGCCCTTCCGGTGTCATTTATGCTGCCGCGATCAACGGCAGTATCTTTTCGATAACTGACCTCGGAAGCAGTGCGCAAATAAACTGGGGCGGAGGTCCCTGCACGAGCAGCGGATGCTCGAGCGATCCTGTGGGGTTTGTTCCAGCTAGCGGAGCCAGCTTTGCGGCCGCACCAGTCGTGAGCAATGACGGCACGATTTTTATCGGGAGCAGCGGCACGGACCTGGCATTTTACGCAATCACTCCCGGTGCAACCTTGGGCACGACCTCGGTCCGGGCATCTTGGCCATATGCGCCGGGTGACGCTGATGCTTGGTTAACCGCGGCAGCCATCGGCTGGGATGGAACGGTCTACATCGGGAACTCAAACGGCGATTTGACATCTCTGAATTCCTCGCCGATTACCGTAACACCCAGTCCGACCGTTACGCTTTCACCAACCACCACCGCGACGCAAACCGCCACAACTACCGCAACCGCGACCATAACCGCGACGCCGACTGTCACCGTCACGATGACGGCCACGATTTCGCCGACGGCGACCATTACGGCCACTACGACCAGCACTCCTACGCGGACCGCAACCGCTACGGTTACCAGGACAACGACCGCCACGATTTCGCCGACTCTGACCGCGACCACCACGGCGACGATCTCGCCGACGATCACTACTACGGTTACAGCGACAACAACCCGGACGGCGACCTCAACGGCGACTCTGACGGCCACGACAACCAGGACCGCGACGCTTTCGCCCACTGCAACAACAACGGTAACGGTGACAGTTACTCAGACCGCAACACCGACGGCGACCTCAACCGCCACCACAACCGTTACCGCGACCACGACGGCGACGCTCTCACCGACATCAACCTTGACGGCAACTACGACTGCCACAACCTCATCAACCCCAACCGTCACCGTGACTGGTACCGCAACACTGTCGCCGACATTGACGACGACGGCGACACTCACGACAACTGCGACTTCAACAATCACAGCTACCCTCTCGCCTACGTCGACAATTACGACGACCGCGACGGCCACGAAGACCGCTACTCCAACCTTTACGGTGACTCAAACCGCGACGCTCTCGCCGACAGTGACCGCGACGGTAACCGCCACTGCGACCACGACTGCAACCGTGACGGCAACGCTCTCGCCGACCTTGACTACCACGGCGACTCCGACGGCGACCGCAACTGCGACTGTGACGACTACGCTCTCACCCACCTCGACCATTACGACCACTGCGACGGTTACCAGGACGTCAACTTCAACTGCCACAGCGACTCAGACTGCTACGCTGTCACCGACACTGACCATTACCGCGACCCCCACTGCGACCACGACTGCAACCGTGACGACTACGCTCTCGCCGACGTTGACCATGACTACGACTCCCACGACGACCACGACAGCGACAGTGACGACTACGCTCTCACCCACGTCGACCATTACCCCCACTGCGACGGTTACCAGGACGGCAACTTCAACGGCCACAGCGACTCAAACCGCCACGCTGTCGCCGACGTTGACCATTACCGCCACTCCCACCACGACCACGACCGCGACAGTGACGGCCACCCTGTCGCCTACTTTGACCACCACTGCAACCGCAACGATTACGCGGACGCCAACCGCGACCGTTACGGCCACCCAAACCGCTACGCTCTCGCCAACCGTAACGGCGACCGGGACTGCGACCGGATCGGTTACCAAGACCGCAACTGCGACTCAGTCGCCGACGGTGACCGCTACCGTGTCGCCAACAACCACGCGAACTCCGACCGCAACGGTTTCGCCCACCGCAACGCGCAGTCCTACGGCTACGTCGACTCCGATTGGTACACCAACGACGACGATTACCCTGGGACCGGCGTCATGTGCTTTGGGTAGCGTGGTGGAGGGCAACACCTCGACCGTGTGCGTCTTCACATTGAACAACACTGGGTTCACCAACCACGCAATTATCGACAGCGTTACGATCGATGACACTCTCGATTTCGGCGTGTTCTTCACTGACTGCCAGGCGCCCGGTGGAATCCCCGCACAGTCGTCGTGCTCGATTAACGTATCGTTCACGCCACAGACCCCCGGCTCGTTCACGACTCATCTGCACGTGGCAGACAACGCAACGTCAAGCCCGCAGACGGTGACGATAACCGGAACGGGAACGCTGCCGCCGCCGACGACGGACACGATTACCCCCAATCCGCTGGACTTCGGTGGATCGCCAGTCGCAGTGGCCAATGAGCAGTTCCTGACGGTGAACAATACCGGCTTCACCAACCCGCTGGTGCTCCAGACCCTCACGCTGGCGGATACGACGCCGGGCTACACGGGACCCAATGAGTTCGCTCTGGTACCGGCGGATTCGAGTTGCCCGACGGCGCCGGCTGGGCTGGGACCGGGCAGCAGCTGCATTCTGGCAATTGACCTGACGCCGGATGCGTCGCACGCGGACACGTCGATCAGCGGTACACTGGTCGTGACAGGCAACGCAACGACTAGCCCGCAGACAATCAATTTAACCGGATACGGAGTGTCAGGGATCACGCCCGATGGGGATTGCTTCACGGCGGCAACCGGCGCATGCGATTCGACGCAGAGCGACCCTGGTTTCTCCGGCCAGTCGTGCCTGATTGATGCGGGCACGTGTACGACGGGTGCTGGTCCGAGTTGCGCCTGCCAGTAAAAGCAGGAGGCATCGATCGCGCAATCTCGGATTGCGTTCGCGATCGTATACTGCGTTAGATACTGCGAGGCCGCACGATTTGAGGAAAGCTCGCCATCAAGCTGCGACTGCACGCACACGATGGGACCACAAGATTGTGACGACGAAGGCCGGGTTCGGTCCGTTAATCCGGGATCGCCGGTGTGCGCTCAAGCTGACCCAGGAGGAAATCGCTCAGCGAATCGGGACATCGGCGCCTTACATCGGCCATCTTGAGGCCGGCAAACGCCATCCCTCGGATGAGACGCTAGCCAAGCTGTCCGAGGTACTTGGTATTGACCCACACGAATTATTTTTTGCCGCGAACCCGGACACTAAGAAACTTCTCCAATCCGGGCCGGTAGCCCAGACTAATTCCGCGTGGGATGAGTTTTCCCGCGACCTCCGCGTTCACCGGCTTTACGGCATCACCGAGAAGGAAATGGCGGTGTTGTCGCAGATCGCCTTGATGGGGGACGTGGGTAGCCCGCGCGATTTCATTTTCGTTCTCAATGCCATCCGGCATTCGCTCGACTCCTGAAAACTTTTTTACCCGATTGGAGCGCTTGATCGTCTGTAGTCCCGGCGTGACCGCCAAAGCCGGTGAGGCGGTTTCTTTCGAATCGACACTTCACTGTTGATCTTCTGAGGGGTCATATTCGCCACCGCCAATCTCGGGTTGCATAGGCGCAACGAAGATGGCGCATCACGTACAATGGGTAGTGGTTTCAAAGTGGCCAACCCAATTACTGGTATGGCATCCGACTTGCTGAACAGGAGATTTGTTAGTGGGAGCGGGTCCGGGGAATGCCTCAAGAATGCAACTGGGGAGGGGGCCGAGTTGCATACCAAGCTTTCCCCGGCCGGAATTGATGAGCACAATTTTGAAGCGACCGGTAGGCAGAGTTGGGATGCCAGCGCAGCGGGAGGACGCCCTCGCGGCTCGCGAGGTCGATTCCTTGATTTCCAAGTTGCTCGACGAAATTAAGGTTCCCTACAGTTCGCTGAGCAAGGCGGCATTGGCCCAACTAGCCGATCTGCGCAAGGTCTTGGCTGCTGACTACATCGAATCCTCGCTTCCGCCCAAGCCGATGCTCAAGGAATTGGCGCGGATCGTCGAGACCGAGATCAAGTCGCATGCCGCCCTGTGGGAGAATCTGGACGGCACCTCCGGTATGCTGGGGCATTTTAGTCGCATCTTCGGACCGCGCGAGCTCGCGGTGCGTGCCGAACCGTATCGCGAAGGGGCGGGATTGGCGTTGCGTGGATTTTTCTGCCGCACTCGCCTTGACGAGCAGGACAAGTTCGTCATCTTCGTGAATACCGCTCATCATCCCGGGGCGGTTGCGGCAACGCTCGGCCATGAACTCGGCCACTATATTTACGGTTCGATGGCCGGCGAAAAAGCGCCGATGACGGCGCTGATGGAAGGTTCATTCGCCAGCCATTTGGCCTCGGAAGATGAATTGTTTGCCGACAGCCTGGTGGCATTGTCGGCTTACAGCCATGAGACGATTCGAAATATCGGTCTCCTTACCCGTGTCAGACCCGGTTCATCGGAGGAGCTGTTCGAGCGGATCAAAGGTGCCTATGACCTGATCGCGCAGCGCTTCAGTCTCGATCTGAGCCGGGCAAAAATGGCGGCGGCGTGGCGGGTGCGTTATCTGACATCGATGACGCATTTCTTCAAGCTGCGCTGCGCGCTGTACCAATCGGCCGGCCTCTAGTCCCGGAAGCCGGACAAAACGAAGCCGCCCGCCCTAAACCGGCGGGCGGTTTCGTTTCATGCGAGTCACGTCGCGATGGTTTTTTGCATCTCACCGGGTTACGCTTTCCACCGGCAAGTGATCATGGCAACGCTTGGATTTTCACGGCGCGATTTCGAAGTGTTTTCGATCGAGGGCTTTGGTCCCCGGATGCAGGAGATTTTCAAATTTGTGCGGCCGCGCCTGGTCCGGCTCGGCGACGAGCTTGCACTTGAATTGTCACGCAAACTGCACATGGAATTTTTCCCGCACGTTGCCAAGCATCAGCGCCGCACCGTGAATCCGCCGGCGGAAACATGGGCCGCATGGGGGCCGTCTCCCAAGGGCTACAAACGCTATGCCTACCTCGCGTTGTGCATTTCTAGCGCTGGGGTTCATGCCCGCGCGATCGTGAAATCCGAGGCCGATCGCCGATCGGAGATGGCGCGGTTGGTCGCGGCGAAATCGGGAGAATTGGAGCGGGCGTTTCGCGGCACGAAGATCGAGCATTACGAGAGGTGGGATTTTCAGCAGCTGCCGGAGCCGGCTCCGGCCGGCCGCGATTTCTTTGCCGCTCTGTCTGGCTCGCTTGCGAAAAAGACCGGCGGCATCGATGTTGGCTTCGGGTGGCCGGTCCGCGAAGCGCTTCGGCTGGACCGCGCGGAAGTGCTCGATGCTTTCCGCGAACTGGAACCCTTGTATCGAATCCTCCGCTCGGTCGCATAGGCGCCGGTTTGAGCGGAATAATTCGCGATGAATGACGTATCGATCGCGGTTCTGGGCGCCGGCGCATGGGGAACCGCGCTGGCGATCCTACTTGCCCGCGCGGGGCGGCGCGTAACGTTGTGCGTGCGGCGTCCCGAGCATCTGAAGGCGATTCGGTCTGCCCGCGAAAACGCCGCCTATCTTCCCGGCGTAGAGATTGCTCATGACATCAATCTCTCCAGCGATTGGACGGCCTCCGTCGCGCAAGCCGGCGTGGTCGTGATGACGGTGCCGTCGCGCCATGCGCGCGGAGCAATCGTGCCGATCGCCGCTGGCATTCGCCGCGATGCGCTCCTGGTGAGCGCAACCAAGGGTCTGGAACCCGGCACGCTTCTGACGATGACCGCGATGCTTAGGGAAGCGGTTCCGGGAATCTCTGGAACAGCGGTGTTGTCGGGGCCGGGATTTGCGGCGGAAGTCGCGCGTGGCAAGCCGGCAGCGCTGGTCGCAGCCTCAAGTGACGAGGCTGTCGCGCGCCGAGCGCGCGATCTCTTTGCCGGCCGCTCGATTCGGGTCTATTCCAGCATCGATGTCGTCGGCGTTGAGATTGCGGGTGCTGCTAAAAACGTAATTGCGATCGCGGCGGGCGCAAGCGACGGTTTGGACTTGGGGGCGAGCGCCCGTGCTGCCGTAATCACACGTGGGTTGGCGGAAATGATGCGGCTTGCTGCTGCGGCCGGCGGCCGGCGCGAGACGATAGCCGGGCTGTCGGGACTGGGCGATCTGGTATTGACCTGTACCGGAGATTTATCGCGTAATCGCGCGGCGGGCCTGGCGCTTGGGCGTGGTAACCCGCCCGCTACAGATGACACCACCGCTGGCCGTCCGATCGCCGAGGGGATCTCGAACGCGCAGACGGTGCGGGAGCTGGCGCATCGCATCGGCGCCGAAATGCCGATCGTCGAGGCGGTATATCGCGCCCTCTATGAAGCGCAACCGGCACACACTATGGTAGAGGAATTGCTCAGCCGGGAATTGAAGGCCGAGTTCTGAACATCGCAATTGGGAAAAGGATTCATGGCGAACAAGGGAACCTGCAAAGCGAAGGATTGCAACAAGGACGTTATCGGCAAGGGCTATTGCCGCAAGCATTTTCGGCTCTGGAAGGCGGGCGAAATGCCCAAGGCGCGCTACAAGACCTGCTCCTTCGAAAAATGCCGCAAGAAGCGGGCTCACGGCAGCTTGTGCGATGAGCATTTCAAGACCTCGCGCGGCGGCGAAGCGGCCCCAGCCGCGGCAGCGCCCGCAGCGGCGCCTGCGGCTTAATTCAAGCGTCAATCTTGGTCCGAATGGTGAATTGGCCCGGACCCGGTGAACTACGATGGCTAATCTAATTGTGGCCGGCGCGGCGGGCCGGATGGGGCGCCTTATCGTCGCCCTTGCGGCACGGGACCCGGCGCACAAGATTGTCGGTGCAATTGAGGCGTCTGGAAATCCGTCGATCGGCTCGGATGCGGGAGAGGTCGCGGGCGTGGGCCGCCTTGGCGTGAAGATTTCCGGCGACTACGCCTCAGTAGCCAAGCCGGATACGGTTACGACCGATTTCACGGGGGCGGCGGCCTCGTTGGAGCATCTGGAAATTGCCGCGCGAACCGGTGCGGCAATAGTGATTGGGTCGACCGGCCTCACGCCCGAGATGGAAGAGCGAGCCTGTGAATTGGCGCAAAAGACCCGCACGATTATCGCGCCCAACATGAGCGTGGGCGTCAACGTGCTGATGCGGATCGTTGCGGAAGTTGCGGCGATCCTTCCTGATTTTGACGCCGAAGTAATCGAGCTTCATCATCACAACAAGGTCGATGCTCCCAGCGGCACCGCGCTGGCGCTGGCCCGCGCGATCGCGGCGGCGCGCGGCGTGGACTTCAAGTCCAGCGCCGTCTTCGGACGCGAGGGCGTTCCCGGTGCCCGCCCGAAGGGGCAGATCGGCGTGCTCGCGATGCGTGCGGGTGACGCCGTCGGCGACCATACCGTCATCTTCGGCGGGCAGGGCGAGCGGCTGGAGCTTACCCATCGTGCGCAGAGCCGCGAGGCGCTTGCCCGTGGCGCGATCCGCGCGGCCGCCTGGCTGGTGGATCGCCAGCCGGGCCTCTACACGATGCGCGACGTGCTGGGGCTGTAATAATTTAGGAATTGATTGGACGGTGTTCAGGGGGCGGCGAATCCGGCGCCGGATGCTCTCCCATTTCGCCGCCTTCGCCGTCGAGCATCGCCCATCGCTCGACCAGCCGGATATGCAATCCGCGATGGCGTCCGATGAAAAACGCGCCCATCGCGGCCAGTGCCAGGATGTTTCCAGTGACAATTTTCCACCATCCCAGAGCTTCGAGCGCCGATTGATCGATTAGCGAAACGAAGCCGACGAAAAACACCTCGAACACCGCCAGCAGCAGCAGTGAAGCCAGCGCCATGAACGGTTCCGTTTCCGCGGCGGCCAGCATCACCGCCAGAGCAAGACCAAAGCCGACGAACGCGGAGAAATGCAGTATCGAGTAGCCTGCCACCAGCGGCGCGGCGGACTCGACACCGCCCGGTATCTCGGCAACGCGGAAGATCATCGCGCCCAAGAGTTCCGGAGTGCGGAACAAATGCCCGGACAGAAGGTCGTAAAGCATGAACCATGCGGCAACCACGGTTGCGCCGATCAGGCCCGCGATGATTCCCTCGCGCGCAACGCCGATCCATCCACCCAGCAGATGGCGCGCAAGAATGGGATGCCGTCCCAGGAAATAGGCGAGCATCGCGCCGGTCGCGAGCAGGTTGCCGACGATGATTCCCCACCACGTCAGCGCCGTCATCACGTCGGGACCCAGCAGCGCCGCGACCGCGAAGAAAAACGCCTCGAAGCCGGCGAAAAAAATCGCGAGCGAAAAAACGAGGTGATGCTCAGCCTCCGCAGCCTCGAGCAGGATGCCGCCGGCGATTCCGACCGCGACAAACGCGGTAAAGTGCAGGACGGAATATTCCAGCGCGAGCGTAGTTACGCCATTGGCGCCGATTCCGCCGTGCGCGCCGTGGAGAATCGCAGCCGCAAGGAGCGCGGGCGTTTCCAAGGCATGGCCGCGAATGATGTCGAAAATCAGGAACCACGCCGCGACGGTTACTGCGCCGATTATTCCCGCCACGGCGCCGTCGATGATGATCTGTGTGCGCGAATGATTCACGCGGCTCTTCCACTTCCATCATTAGCCCATAAGTAATTCAGCGGGCAAGCATAACTAAAATTTGGGCGATGGCTCAGTTTGGCGCTCCAACGCTGTTCCAGTTATTTCCATTGCGAAACCCCTTACGGGTTTCGCGCTTCCTGTTTCAACCGGAGCCAACCGAAAACGGCGTTCCGCCGTTTTCGGCACTGCGGGAAGTCCGAAACCCGTCAGGGGTTTCGGGACTAAGCTTTTAGTGCGATTCGACTAAGTAGCTGAATGAATCGCTCGTGCGTCGCGCGGCATCGCGGGGGCGTCGCGATCGTCGCGGCGGGACCATCGGTAGAAAATAATTGTAAAAATGATCATCAGGTAGGTTCCCTGCCCGATCCACATCATCAGTCCGCCGAGCACCTGATCGTCGAGCGGACGCAGACCCCATCCATGCGGCCCTTCGGCATACCACGGATAGATTACTCCCGTGGCAAGCGTGATTGGCGCGGCGACCGCGGTCATCGGGATCATCAGGAGGAACAGATATAGAATCTGCGCCGGGTACGGCAGGCGCGGCATTTCGGGAAGGGGACTCAGTATCGGCCACCACAGCAGGATACCGGCCGCCATAAAGAGAACGTGCAGGAAGATGTGGAACGGCTCGTCCCGGCACATGCGATCGAATATCGGCGGGAAATGAGCGGTTACAAACACCGCCGAGAACAGAAGGAACGCGATCACTGGATTGGTGAGAATTCGCATCAGCGGGCGAACCAAGCGGCTCATGACGATCGGCCGAATCATCCACGATGGCGTCGCGAGCAGGAGCAGCGGCGGGATGACGAAAGTCTGCACGAGATGCTGCGCCATGTGCATCGCGAAGATGCGTTGGTCGGACAGTTCGTCGAGCGTGGTCTGCGCGAAAAGAACCGCGGCCATCGCCAGCGCAAGCCACATCGCCTGCCGCCGCGTGGGTCGGCGGCCCATCAGGCGCGCGGCGGCGATATAGATCGCGGCAAGGCCCGCGACGCCGATCAGAACGCTCGGGTGTTCGGTTAGGAGGTCCATGCTGCGGTCATCGTTTCAAAAATGCGCGGTCGCTGTCGAGTGCGTAGCGGAGCCGGGCGGGCGGCGGGTATGTGGCATTTTGATTGATGCACCGGGTCCTTCGCTTTTGCCATTTTGAGCGCAGGGATGAATCTCGCCCGCTGGCTTCGGCGGGCATAATGCACGGAGCGCTAGGTGGCATGGGCGACGGCGCCGCGAGCAACGCGCGTCGAGATTCTTCGCTGCGCTCAGAATGACAGGGGGAGGGGGCTTATGCTTAACGCAAACATGCCGGTCGATTCTTGGCGGTTCATAACTCGACGGTTATAATTGCCGTCAAATGCCAGTCCGATCGACATTGCAAACGACAAAGTCCCTAAAGCCTTTTGGCGAATGGCTGGATGACAAAATCGAGGAATGGAATCTGCGCGAAGAGGTTCAGGAAGAGGTGAACCGCTTGATGCTTCAACAGAAGATAGCCGAGCGCAGAAGGCGGCTTGGAATCAGCCAGAAGGAGTTGGCCCGCCGCACGGGTGTAAGCCAGCCTATGGTGGCTAAATTTGAGTCGGGCCGATTCAAAAACATCACGCTCCACACGCTGGTAAGGACGGCACGCGCACTCGGCGCGGGCGTCAAGATCGATCTGTTTCCTCTGCCCGGTCATTCAAAGAACAAAACCGTAAGGGCGGGGGCTGGCGGCAGATGAGGCAGCGAAAATGAAGGCGCAACGCCGCCGCCGGCTCTTAATCGCGATCGGCATCGCCGAAGTCATCGGAATCTGGCTTTGCGGCGCCTACTACTACGAAAATTTTTATCGAACGATTTACCTGCCGGAATTGCAAAAGAACCAGCCGCTGCCGAAGCCAAACGTAAAGTGGTCATTCAAGACCGAATGGCCCGTCGTTGGAGTCTCGGTAGGAAGCGATGGCATCATCCACGCGGCGAATTACTATAAGATTTATGCAATCGACGCGAAGGGGAACGGCAAAGAGATTCCTTCTTTGAGTTTCGCAGAGGGTACCCAGAATATCGAATACGGGAATGACGGAACGATCTATTTTTTCAGGCCACCCGACACGATATACGCGTCGGACGCGCAGGGCAATCAAAAGTGGAATTTTAATTCTGGACGTACGATCACTTCAATGGCGGTCGGTGATAAGGGCACAGTCTATGCTGGCAGCGGCGGATTAGAGAGGCCGGGCGTTTACGCCATCGGTCCCGATGGCCGCTCCAAATGGACCTCAGTAATCGATAGCGGTGTTTATTCGTTAGCGGCGGGTATAAACGGGACAATTTACGCGGGGTCTTACGACGGGATCGTTTATGCGCTCGATTCTCAGGGTAATCGGATGTGGTCTTTCAAAACCGGGGTCAGCCACCTTCCAGACGCCATAGGAGCTATTGCGTTCCGAGCATATCGCGCGGTTAAAGGCATTTCGTTCAATTTTTCATTTGATCCGGGAAGGCTGGTCTATTCAATTAAGGTGGGCAGTGACGGCACAGTCTATGCCGGAGGAGGCGATGGCGCGGTTTACGCGATCGATCCCAATGGCAATCTCAAATGGATTTTCGAGACCCGAGACTCTTCCGTGTTCAGGAAGCTGAGCACTGGGGTGTCGCTACTGAGCCACCTCGCCTTTGCCACGAGGTTTCCGGAGGAATATACGACAGATAAATTGATCCGTTTTATCGCGGTCGGAAATGACAATACCGTTTATGCCGCATCGGAGAGCATGGACTTCAGCGGATGTGGAGGGAGCTCTGGCCAGCCGTGGAATGGCAGAGTCTACGCCATCGACGCCAGCGGCAGCCGCAAGTGGGCCGTAGACACTGAAAGCTTTATCACTTCTGTTGCGGTGAGCGCCAGCGGCACAGTCTATTTCACAGCCTATGCAGGCGTGCTCAATGACGGCTACGTTTACGCGCTCGCCGCTGACGGGAATCCTAAATGGGATTTCGAATCCGGAGACAAATTTACTCCTTTTGCTGCAGACAATGACGGGACGGTCTACGTCGGGTATGGATTGAGCGTTGCTGCCCTAACGCCGCCTTAGGAGATCGCCGACAGCAAATTTCGCCCCTTTCCACCAGCCGCCGATTCCTCTATAACAGCTGTTAGGTTGGCTGCGAGGTGATCCCATGAAATTCGGACTTTTCTTTGAAATATCGGTGCCGCGTCCATAGCAGGCTGTTGATTTATCGACAGCCTATTGTGCTTTCATTTTGGTGAGGAACGGACAATAATTCAAAAAGCGAGATTAGAAAGGGTCCGATGAACAATTCGAAGCGCAATTCACCGGAAAGCGAACTGATATGGAACGTCGACTTATCCCCTTTCGGCGGGAAAAATTATTGAAAATTACGAAACGAACCCAATTTGTTTAATGATTACAGGCACTTTTTTGCCGAGGCTATCTGTAAACCGAGCGATTCTCCAAGCCAACTCAACCCCAAACCTGCGAATCATCGTGGCTGGATGGCCATTATGAGGTCGGTTCCAACCAGCCGCTAAACGTTCAACCAGAGGCAGACCCTTTCCCGCGCAATCCAAATTCCCTCGAATCGCCCCTTTCCAACGGGCCTGCGATTGCTCTATAACACTTGTTAGGTTCGCCCGGAGGTAATCCGAATGAAGTTCGGCCTCTTCTTTGAGATCTCGGTGCCGCGTCCGTGGGGACCGGACACCGAAAAAACCGTTTACGACAACTGCCTTGCGCAGGCGGTCCTTGCCGACGAGCTTGGCTTCGACAACGTTTGGGCGGTCGAGCATCACTTCCTCGAGGAGTACTCCCATTGCTCCGCGCCGGAGTTGTTCCTGACCGCGGTTGCGATGCGCACCAAGCGGCTGCGAGTCGGCCATGGGATCGTCGTATGCGTCCCGCAATTCAACCATCCCGTTCGAATCGCAGAGCGCGCCGCCGTTCTCGACATCCTGTCGGGTGGACGGCTTGAATTCGGGACCGGCCGCAGCGCGACGTGGACCGAACTCGGTGGCTTTCACGCCAATCCCGATGAGACAAAGAAGACTTGGGACGAGTTCGTCCATTGCATTCCCAAGATGTGGACGCAGGAGCGGTTCGGCTACCAGGGGCGGTCGTGGTCGATGCCGCCGCGGGCGATCCTGCCCAAGCCCCTCCAGAAGCCGCACCCCCCGATGTGGGTCGCAGTCACCAGCCCGGGCACGGAAATCGATGCGGCCGAGCGCGGGATGGGCAGCCTTGGGCTGACCTTCGGCGGTTTCGCCGAGCAGGAAAAGAAGGTCCAAAACTATCGGAAGATCATTCGCAATTGCACCCCGGTCGGCGAATTTGTAAACGAACAGGTCGCCTCCGTCAATTTTCTGTTCTGCCACGAGGATGAAAAGGAAGGCGTCGCGACCGGACTGCGGCTGGCGGGTTCGTTCGGCTACCTGGCCGCGCAACTGCTGGCGACGCGCGAGGCGTTCCCGAGCAAGTCGTATCCTTCGCTGGGGCTGCTGCCTTCGCTCCGTGCTGACGCTGCCGGACCGGGCGATGCGGCGGGAGCGCCGGAGGGAATCGCAATCGGCAACCCAGCCAGGATTTTGCGCGAGCTGAAGAAATGGGAATCGGTCGGCGTCGATCGAGTCAACTTCCTGCTGAACGCGCTCGAAACCGTGCCGCAGGAGCAGGTTCTTAAGAGCATGCGCCTGTTCGCAAAAGAAGTGATGCCGCATTTTCGGGGCGCGAGCGATGCCGCCTCCGCCGCGGCGGGGGGCCGATAATGCCGCATTTCGGAAAACTCGATTTCGCCGCCTGGAGCAAGAACGCTCCCGCGATTAAGGATTACAAGACCGAGCCATGGACGCTGAAGGATGCGCGCATCCTGAACGTGTTCATGGAAATCGACGAGGATTCCGCCGACGCGCTGTTGCCCGCCGCGATGCATCCGTCGATTCCCGCCTACGTAATCTTCAACGTCACGCGCTATCCGCAAAGCCCGGTGGGCGCTTTCACGATCGCCGAGGCGCGCATCGCGGGCCGCACCGCGATCCGGCCGCGCTCGTTCGTCCTGCGCAGCTATTGCGGCAATCCGGATGCATGCCGCGAACTGACGGTGCGATGGGGTTATCCCGCGAAGGCAGGAGACGTGAAGATGGAGGTCCGCCACGATCGCGTGATCGGACGCGTCAGCGCGGGCGGGCGGCCAATTCTAGAAATCGAGATGCTCGATCGCGACGCGATTTCCGGCGCCGATATACAATACATCGCGAGCATGCACCTCGCGCGCAACGAGAATGACGGCAAGGTCGTGCTGGTGCAGGTCGATCCCGAATACACTTTCGCCAAGGCGGAGCGCGGCCGGCCGATGGTCGTGCGGTTCGACCCCGAGGCGTGGGGCGCGGGCGCGGCTATGCGGCTAACGAATCCGATTTCGGCGAGCTATGCCGTCGCGGACGTGACGATCCCGAAGATCCGCTACGTCTGCAATCCTGAATTGCCCGCGCTGGCGGGCACTACGAAGGTTGCCGCGTAGGACGGCGTTATTGTCGCTTCGCCGCGAGGTCCTTTGCGATGCGCTTGGCGCGGCCGGGATCTCCCGACCATAGCCATGCGTTCCCGGTCCGGCTGATTCCGACCAGCACGCCCAAGAATGCGGTCGGATGAATGAACAATCCTCCGAGTCCCGCCTCATCGGGCCGATTCGGCTGAAAGCGTGCGCCCAGTGCGGTTAGGCGGTCGGCGATCGCTTGGACATCGTCGCTCTCGGCGAAGAACATGTAGAGTGAATCGCCGCGCTTGCGATGGAACCGGCCCATCGCGAGGTTGTAGTCGCTGATCTGAGAGATTTCGATTCGATCAAGCCGCTCGGGCGGATTGAACAGCGTCAGCGTGCCGGTGTACCCGTATTCCTTGCTGGTGATCGGGCTGAACTTCGACGCATCGAGCGCGAAGATTTTCGCATAGCGATCCGCCGCGGCCTTCCAGTCCGCGACCACATTGGTGGTTTCGTAGGTCCATCGGATCGCGCCGACGGCTTTGCGATCCTGATGCTTGGAAATCGTCGTGCGCATCCCGAATGTCGCGGCGGGATCGAGGAACAGTTGCCTGCCGGATTGCTCGAATCGGACGTCCACCTTTGAAAAATGGCGGGCGGCCGCTTCGGTGTCATCGACGGAGAAGCCCACGCCGAACAGTCCGCCGCCCCATTTCGCAAGGAAGTCGCGCACCGCGCCGGCGCCGTCGGCCTCCAGCAGTTCGATGAAACTCTCGCCCGCCTGCATCGCGGTGCGCTTTGCGCCGAGCGCGGGAACCGCGTCGCGCGATGCGACCTCTCCGCCAAGGACTTGGGCAACCACGCGCTCGGCCGCGGCGCGATCGGTTACGGCGATTTGTATTCTGTCCAGCCGCTTTAGCATTTGACTCTCCTTGGTTCGTGAATTTACTGGATCGGAGGTTCGTCGCCGGGTGGCGCAATCACCGGCGACCCGTGATGCATCGACATAAACCATCGATCGCCAACGCGCTCGAAAACATTGGTTGCGAGCACCTGCGAGTGCGAGGAGCCGTCATAGCCGCGCTGGGTCAGGTTCTCCTCGACCAGCACGATCGCCAGCCCTCCGCTGATAGTGACTTCCATTTCGCCCAAATCGAACTTCATTTCAAATGCGCTTTTGAATATCCGCTGCCAACTGGCCATTATCGGGCCCCATCCTGACAACTTGCGCCATCCGGGATGGATGCACACGATACGCGGGTCGCGCAGCCAGACCGATTCCATATTCGCAATGTTCAGGCTTTCGAATGCGTCGTAAAACGCGCGGTTTGCGGCAAGCACGGCATCGCGATCGGACATGGCGCAGCGTTCCTCCCCGGTCATTCCCAGCCTAATTTCTCCGTGGGCGAAGCGCCAGCCTTGCGGAGATTAGACGGGTTCCGGTGCGGTTGCGGCGGCCAGCGCGGCGCCGGTTGCGCGATGACGAATCGCGTCATCGATCAGCGCGGTAATTTTTCGCGACGCCTCCGCAATCCGAATCCCCCCGGCGTGGATATTCGAGATGACGGTGCGATCCGGTTCCAGCGATTTCAGCGTAGGCCGATAGATGACATAGGCGCTGAGGCTCTCGGCGGTCATCAGTCCCGGTCTCTCGCCGACAATCATGCATACGATGTCAGGGCGCAGCAGTTCGCCGAGATGGTCCTCGATTCGCACCCGCGCATTGCGGACAAAGATTGGCTTGAACAGCCGGTAGTTGGATGCGAGCGAGCGTGCCAATTTTTTTAGAAGCGACCCGGCGTTCTCAATGACGGCTGCGGACGATAGCCCGTCGCCGACGATTATCAGCACGCTTGGTTTCGCGCGTGAGATGGGGCCGCGCATCCGCTTTACGCGTGCAAGATCGGCGGCGGCGACTCGCCGCCCATGTTCCGGATAGCGCAGATATTCCTCGCGCGTGACCGCTCCGGAATGAACCTCGATCAAACCATTGCGCCGCGGCCAGTCCGGCGGAACTTCGGTCATTACCGCATCGACGGCGCGCGCATGATCGGCGCGAAACTCGAGCATCGCGGCGGTCGTATAACGCGGGCCGGAGCGGCCGACGCCAAGGCGGGCCGGAGTGGCGCGGCGAAGCGAATCGAAATCGCCGGTCAAGTTACGCGGCTCGCATCAGGAGTTTTGCATCACCGGCGCGGGCCGTCAGCCGCCCATCCCTGATGATTCCGGTGCGCTCGCACCATTCTTCGAACTCCGGCGCAAGCCGCAGGCCCAGCACTTGGCGCAGCGCGGCGGCATCGTGAAAGCTCGTGCATTGATAGGAGAGCATCACGTCGTCGCCCATCGGCACCGCCATAAAGTAATTGCATCCTGCCGCGGCCATCAGCACGGCGAGATTTTCGCAATCGTTTTGATCGGCGCGCGCATGATTGGTATAGCAGGCATCCGCGCCGTGCGGCACGCCGAGCAGCTTGCCCATCATGTGATCTTCGAGACCCGCACGCGTGATCTGTTTGGCGTCGTACAGATATTCGGGCCCGATAAAGCCCACGACGGTGTTGACAAGGAACGGAGAATAGCGGCGCGCAAGCCCGTAGCATCGCGCCTCCAGCGTAACCTGATCGGCGCCGTCATGCGCTCCGGCCGATAATTCGGACCCTTGTCCGGTCTCGAAATACATCAGGTTTGGCGAAGCCAGTCGTCCCGCCTCGCGAATCATCGAGTATCCCTCATCGAGCATTCGCACCGTGATGCCGAAGCCGGTGTTCCCCTTCTCGGTGCCGGCCAGGCTCTGGAACATGATGTCCATCGGCGCGCCCATCTTGAGCGCGCGCATCTGCGTGGAGATGTGGCCGAGCACGCAGTTCTGGGTGGGGACGCCGGTGCGTTCGATGATATCGGCGGTCACGTCGAGCAGGCGGCGGATGACTTCAGGCTCGTCGATGCAGGGGTTAATTCCAATCAACGCGTCGCCGGTGGCGTACGAAAGGCCCTCATAAGTTGCCGCCGCGATTCCGGCGGAATCGTCGCGTGGATGGTTGGGCTGCAGACGCGTCGAGAGCCGGCCACGCAAGCCAATTGTCGTGCGCGCCTTGGTGACGACGCGGATTTTTGCGCCGATGGTTATCAGATCGAGGTTCGAGCAAAGCTTAGCGACCGCTGCCGCGATCTCAGCAGTGATGCCCCGCCCGGAGGCCAGGATGTCATCGCCGGTGGTCGCATCTTCGAGCAACCATTCGCGGAATTCGCCGACTGACTTATTGCGATGCGTTGCGTATGCCGCTTGATCGAGGCCATCCTCGATAACTCGCGTTACTTCGTCGCGTTCATAGGGCACGACCGGATTCTCGCGCAGATCATTGAGCGCCAGATCGGCCAGCACAGCTTTGGCCGCGATTCTTTCCTGTTCGGTTCGCGCTGCGATACCCGCCAACTCGTCGCCGGACCGGGCTTCATTGGCGCGGGCCAGAACTTCTTTGATCGACCGGAAGCGGTAACTTCTCCCGAGCAATTTGGTTGTCAGCTTCATTTTAGAGTAAGCCCCAAATTTTTGATCAAGCTGGGCGCATCCGGTGGCTGTGCGCGAAAACCGACATAGCCGTCCGGCCGGATCAAGTAGAGGCATCGCGCGCCGGCCCCGTACACGCGATGCATCTCATGCGCCGTATCGCGGACGGTGTTCAAGCCCGGCAATTCGGCATTCTCGCCACGTGAAAGAATCAGATGCGATTTCACTCGGTCGCCGAATCTTTCGCGCACTGCGGCGGAGAATCTCGCCAAATCGCTGTAATCACCAGCCGATTCGATTCCTGAAAAGAGCAGCAGATTGAATCGGGTACCGCGCAGCGCTTCGTACAGCCGATGGGCGCCTCCGGTGGCGGTGGCGATCGGCTCGGCATCAGGCGCGCGGTCGCCGGCCGCTGGTCCTTGGCCGAAGTCGTACCATGCCACCGCGCCGGCGCCTCCCGCCGCGCGCAAATTTTCCGCCAGGCCGCTGCGATGCTCACCGACGATCGGACTGTGCCGGTAATTGACGGCCAGCTCGGCAATAGTCCGGCCGACACGCTGTTGCACGACTTCGGTTGCGGAAAGTATCGGAATTAGGCGGTCACGAATCGCTTGAGCCACCGGCTGCCGAAGCGTGACCGCGCGGGTCATCAAGTCCGTCTCGCGCAGAACCTCGGCCGAGACGGGGTAACGCTCGGCATTATAACTAGCCAGCAAATCCGGCCGCGCCGCGCCCGCATTCACCAGCGCGAGTTTCCAAGCCAGGTTGAATGCATCCTGCAGGCCGGTGTTCATCCCCTGTCCACCGGCCGGGCTGTGAATGTGCGCGGAATCGCCTGCCAAAAAGACCCGGCCGAAATCGTATTTCTCAACCCGGCGCCGGCTGATTCGAAAATGCGCGAGCCAATAAGGATCATGCGCCCGACTGCCGCGAATTCCGCTGTTATCCAGTTGCGCCTGAATCTGCGCGAGGGTGGGATCAACCGCGTCCGCCGCGAAATCGCCACCCGCGATAATTCGCCATCGGCTGTTACCCATCGGGAAAAGCGCCACAATGCTATTTGCGGCCACATGCACAGAGATCTCGTCATCATGCTCGCTCGAATCGAGCAGCACGTCTGCGAGCCAGAAGGCTTCTTCATACTGTTTGCCTTCAAAGCCCAATCCAAGCTGATTGCGGACCCCGCTATGCGCACCGTCGCATCCGATCAGCCAGTTCGAGTGGCAACGAACCGGATCGCCTCCAGCAGTTGGGCGGAGTATCGCGGAAACGCCGTCGTCGTCCTGTGCGAGTCCGGTCAATTCCAAATTACGCTCGACCTCAAGGCCTTGCGTTTTCAGATGCTGGATAATAATCCGCTCCGTTTCGCTTTGAGGAAGCATCAGTGCGTAGCAATGGCGGCTGTCGATTTCGTCAAAGGAAAGATGCACGATTCTGCGCCCGCCGGAAAAGGCGCTCATTCCATGGACTATATGACCGGCACCGATGACCTCATCGGCTATTCCAATCAAGTCGAAGATTTCAAGTGTTCGCGCGTGGAGCGCGAGCGCCCGGGATTGGGTGGTTGGAGCGGGTGATTTATCTACGATGCGGCACTTGACGCCGTGGCGGACCAATTCCGCCGCCATCATCAGGCCAACCGGCCCGGCTCCGACGATTAAGACAGGGATTTCAGTCTGCTCGGCCACGATCGATCTCCGCGCCGCGATTGTCGCGCACTCCGCCGCCGGTATCAATGAATCAGCGGATGAATTGTAGCGCGAGTGGCCCGGCGTCCGTATGATACGGTCCGCCTATGCGATCGCTGCGCATACTGTCCACGATGTTAATGGCGCTTTTGCTTGCGTCGTTCGCGGCGGGCGCCGATACCGGAACGCTTAAGCTCGACGTGATGGGGGAGTTGGGCGCGGGCGCGCGAAATCCAGCACACGTTTTCGCTTCCGGCGGTAAGGAGGCGGGACAGGTGATGCCCGGCGGAACGATCGCCCTTGCGCCCGGGACATATCAGCTGGTCATGCCGATCATAGGTGGCAAAATCACCAAGAATGACGTTGAAATTGAGGCAGGCCGCACCCACACGGTGCTCATTACGAATGTCGCGCTGCTGGAAGTCGACGTGAAGGCGCGGAATTCCAAGGATCCCGGATTCGGCGTGACGGTTACGGACAGCACTGAGGGGCATGCGAAGGTGGCGAGCTTCCTGAGCGGCGACAAATACCTCTTCGCGCCGATGGAGGTAAATGTGCATGTTGACGCTCCGCCGCAAGGATACGATTGGCATGCGGTGCCGCTGGTTCCCGGGCGCCGCACGCTGCTGTCGCTGAAGGAAACCGCGCCTGCGGAACTGGTGGTGCAGACGGTGATGTCCAAGATGCCTATCGACGGCGCAACTCGTGTGATAATCCTCCGCGCGGGTACGCAGAGCCAGGTAGCGGCCAGCGATCCCGGCCCGGAGCATCGCATTAAACTGGACCCTGGCGATTACGACATTTTTGTGGAAAATCGGGCCGGCAAAGGCAAACCGTACGTAACCTCGCAGGGCGTTCATTTGGAGTCCGGGGCGACGGTGGAACGGACGGTGCCGATGGACTAGAGTGGGAGAACATTATGCCAAGCGAAAGACGACGTGAGATCAAACGCCGGCGCAAGCGCCGGGAAAAGCGGCTGAAGGCCCGCATCCGCGAGGCACGCAAGGGCAAGAAGAAGCGTCCTGCGGCGGGCGGCGCATCGCGCTCCTGAAAGGCGATTGGTGTGCCTCGCTACAGCGTGGTAGGCCAAGCAAGCAAATTTACGAAAGAGGCATGTAACGACAATGGCACTTCACATTGGCAGCATCGCACCCGATTTCACGCAGGAATCGACCGAAGGCACGATCAAGTTTCACGAGTGGATCGGCGATAAGTGGGCGATCCTCTTTTCGCATCCGAAGGATTTCACTCCCGTTTGCACGACTGAGCTCGGCACCGTGGCCAAGCTCAGGCCGGAGTTCGACAAGCGCGGGATCAAGACGATTGCCGTCAGCGTCGATGACGTCGCTTCTCACAAGAAATGGATCGCCGACATCGAGGAGACGCAGCATTGCAAGATGAACTTTCCGATTCTTGGCGATGCGGACAAGAAAGTCTCCAAGCTCTACGACATGATTCATCCCGAATGGAACGACACTTTGACCGTCCGTTCGGTTTTCGTAATCGACAACAATAAGAAAATTCGCCTGATGATCACCTATCCCGCGAGCACGGGCCGCAACTTTCAAGAGATTTTGCGCGCGATAGATTCGCTCCGCCTGACCGACAAGTATCAGGTGGCTACACCGGCCGACTGGAAGAAGGGCGAGGATGTGATCATCGTGCCCTCGCTTCAGGATCCCGAAGTGATCAAGCAGAAGTTTCCCAAGGGTCACAAGGCACTGAAGCCCTATCTGCGTGTTACCCCGTATCCCGGCGACTGATCCCGGCCGCGGGCGCATGCGTTGACACGATACTGATTAGACCGGAGAATTAACCGCAATGGCACGAATTACCGTCGAAGATTGCCTCGATAATATTCCCAACCGCTTCGAGCTGGTGCTCGGTGCGGCGCGCCGCGCGAAACAACTGCTCAAGGGTGCGCGCCCGTTGGTCGAATCGGACAATAAAGAAGTTGTGACCGCGCTGCGTGAAATCGCCGCCGGCAAGGTTACGATCGAAAATCCGGAAGAAGAGAGCCCTAAGTCCTAATCGACGCCGATCGGGGCTGACACTTACGGCCAGCCTGAGGCCGCAGCTGTAGCTTATCAAGCGGAGCCATCCCATGGCGCGCAAAACAGGCAATTCGACTCGTCAAAAGCGCACTGCGGCGTCAGCAGTACGAGCGAAAGCCAAGTCCGCGGACGCCGCGCCCGAACTCGAAGTATCGAAGCCGGTCTACGACCCGGTCGTGGATGAAGCTGATGTCGAAACGGATTCTTCCCGCGAGCCAATCGAAGTTTCCGAGTTTCATCCTGTAGAGAACGAAGGCGACGAACCGCCGGGCGACGGGCTTGCCGTCCCCGAGGACGGGCCAGCGCCCGCCGTCGATTCCGTGGAAAAGGATGACGCCGGGGCGCTGGTGGCATTCGATCCGCTGTCACGATATCTCGCCGAAATCCGCAAATTTCCGCTGCTCGATCGCGATGAAGAGGCAAAAATTGCGCGGCGGTACGTGAAAGATCGCGACCCCGCCGACGCCTATCGGCTAGTCACTGCGAATCTGCGCCTGGTCGTGAAGATCGCCTATGAATTTGCACGCGCGACCCGCAACCTTCTGGATTTGATACAGGAAGGCAATGTCGGCCTGATGGAAGCCGTCAAAAACTTCGACCCCGAACGCGGGGTCCGGTTTCCGTCATATGCGGTGTGGTGGGTTCGCGCCTATATCTACCGTTTCCTGATCAACAACTGGCGGCTGGTGAAAATCGGCACCACGCAGGCGCAGCGCAAGCTGTTCTTCAATCTGCGAAAAGAGACCGAACGGCTCGAGGCGCAGGGCTTTACGGCCAAGCCGCTGCTATTGGCGCATCGATTGGGCGTCAAAGAAGAGGAAGTCCGCGAGATGCAGGAGCGGTTGGGCCAGAGCGAGGTTTCTCTCGATCAGCCCACCGGCGAAGGAGCAGGGCGGTTTCTCGATTTGCTCCCCGATTCAACCCACAACCCGGAGGCTGAGGCTGCCGGCCGCGAATGGCGCGATTTTGCGCGGGACAGCGTCGAGCGGTTTGCGGCGACCTTGGAGGGCAAGGAGCTGGAAATCTTCAAGGCGCGGTTGTGGGCCGACGACCCTCCGACGCTGCAGGAGGTTGGCACGCGGTTCGGGATCAGCCGCGAGCGCGTACGTCAAATCGAAATGAATTTGAAGCGACGGCTCAAGGAGTTCATCGAGCAGCAATCGCCGGACAGCCGCAATTTCGGACGCTAGATCGGGAGAACCGGATTGCTGCTTGCCGCGATCCTCGGGCGCTTGCGATAATTCTGCGACGAACGGTACCCGCGGTTAAATCAATATGCGAGAACGCAGTTGCGCGCTGGTTGTGGTTGGCAATGAAATCCTTTCCGGCAAGGTGCAGGATTCCAATGCCTGGTTCACTGCCCGTGAACTCCGCAAGATCGGCGTTTCGCTCGCCAGAATTTCAACCATCCCCGACGACCTCGACGCGATCGCAGAGGAGGTCGCCCGATGTTCAGGCCGGTTCGATTTTGTTATCACTTCCGGTGGAGTCGGACCAACTCATGACGATATGACGATTGAGGGGGTCGCGCGCGCGTTCAAGCTCAAGCTGGTGTCCGATCCGGCGCTCGAGCGCCTCATTCGCGAGCATTACAAGGACCGCCCGATTAAGGCCGGGCTCAAGATGGCGGAAGTACCAGAAGGCGCGATGCTTCACGCCTCCGGCGACATGCGGTTCCCGACGGTACAAATCGAAAACGTATATATGCTGCCGGGTATCCCGCAATTATTCGAGCCAAAGCTCGCCGCACTGCTGCCGCGATTCACGGCCGATCCGTATTTTATCCGCACGATTTACACCAGCGCGGGTGAGGGAGCGATCGCCGAACATCTCAACGACTGTGTGAGACAGTTCCCGGAATTGATGCTAGGATCGTATCCGCGGATCGGAGATCCGGAATATCGGGTCAAGCTGACGCTGGAATCCAAGGATTCAGGATATCTGGATCGTGCCTTCCGACATCTGATGGGCTTGCTGCCGGCAGACACAATCGTCAAAATTGAATAGGTATCCCGCTGGTTGGAGGCGGTGGAGGTGGAGAACATGATGAAGGGAAATTCCAAAATTGCGGCAATCGCGCTGGCGGTTGCCTTTATGGCGGCGCCAGCCGGTGCATTCGCGCAGGATGCCACCGGGCAACCCGCGCCCGAGCAGCCTGCGGCGGCCGGATCGGCAGGGCAGGTTCCGCAGCCCGATGAGGGTGGCGTGAACTGGCAGGGAGTCGGTTACGGCGCAGGCGCGGTAGCCGGCAATATCGTCTACATTCCGGCGAAACTTGTTTATGCCCTGACCGGCAGCTTGATTGGCGGTGCCGCCTACGCGCTTACTGCCGGCAATTCACAGACTTCCGACACGATATGGCGCAGCTCTCTGGGCGGCGATTTCGTTCTGACGCCTGACATGGTTTCCGGCAAGGACCCGATCAATTTCAGCGGCCCCACTAGTACCGCGCCGGAGCCACCGGCAGCCGCAGCCCAGACCGAAGCGTCGGCCTCAGGTGCCGGAGCAGCTGGATCGTCAGGCGTTGCTCCGATTGCGCCGCTTCCGGCGTCGAGTGCTCCCGCGCAGGTGGGTTCACAGCCGATGGATCGCGGAAGCGGACCCGCAAACGGAGCCCCTGCGCGTTTACCCGGTACCAGCATCGAATAGCGCCGGCGATAGTGCGGGCGAAGGCCGCTATGGCGTGGTGATTCGCGCGTGAAAAAGGCCCGCTTTTTCTGGAAATCGACTTGCTCGACCTGCCGCGATGCGCGTGCATTTCTCAAGGATGTCTTGCGCGTCACTCTCGACGAGCGCGATTATGCGCGAAAGCCGCTCACAAATACGGAATTGAAGGAATTATTCGCAGGGCGCGACCCTCGCGATTTCGTAAATCCGCGGAGCACCCCGTTCAAGGCGATTAACCTAGCCGGCAAGCGGCTTACTCCCGAGCAGGCGATCGAATTGATGGCTCGGGAGCCGAATCTGATCAAACGCCCGATAATCGCGATTGGAAATGAATTGATTGCGGGATTCGATCGCGATCGGATTCGCGCCGCGCTCAAGTGATTCGACCATTGAGAGCGGGCTTGGTGGGCCTCGCCGCTTGCTTGGCAATCGCGTGTCGAGGTCTCCCATCGCCGTCGAGCCAGCCGGCCAAACTTCCAGCTCGGCCTCCGGTCGCGCTCGGCGATCTTGGAGCTGCTTTGGATGCCGAGTTTGCGCCGGTTGTCCGCGATGGCCTGCTCAAGAAATCGCTCGGCTGCGGAGTGGCGATTGGCGTAGTCGATCGCGGAATTCGGCGCGAATTCTCGTACGGAGCGGCGCGCAACGACTCGATCTTCGAGATCGGCTCGATTACGAAGACCTTTACCGGTCTTGCCCTTGCCCAATTCGTCGTGCAGGGAAAATTGAAGCTTGACGCTCCCATACGCTCGTTAATTTTCCCCGGACTTTCCGCCGGAACAGCAGGCACTGAAATCACGCTGTTGGACTTGGCCACTCATCGCTCAGGACTGCCGAGCGTGCCCGACAATCTGGATCCAAGAGACCCGGACGATCCGTTCGCGGATTACGACCAAAACGCGCTGTTGCAGTATCTGACCATGCATGGAACCGAAAAACCGGCGGACGCCAAGTATCAGTACAGCAGCTTCGGGATCGGGATTTTGGGATTCGTATTGGCCCGGAATGCCGGGGTCCCATATGTGCAAATGATAAGAAATGAGGTCACCGGGCCGCTGCAAATGAACGACACGGGTTTCGAATTGCCGCCAACTCAGGAACGACGGCTAATCGCCGGCCATAATGTTGACTTGGAGCCGATCGGCAAACAATTCACATATGGTGAGGTTTTCAGCGGCGCGCTGGCGGCAAAATCGACAGTGGGGGACTTGCTCACCTATCTCGATGCCAATCTTCATCCTGCGCGTTATACCGCCGGAGCGGCGCCGGGCGCCTCGGCGGCCACACTGCCAGCCGCCATCGCGCTCGATCATCAGCTTCGGGCCGAGGTGAAGCCGAATACCGACGTCGCAATCGAGTGGATTTATGATCGCGAATCCAAAATCTTCGAGCACGGCGGGACCACACCCGGCTTTACCGCTCACGTGGAGTTTGCGCCGGATCGGGATCGCGGCATCGTGGTGCTCTACAATCGGATGGACGGGCTGCCGGAGCAGGAACGATTTGTCGACAAGATCGCCGAAAACATCAACGAATTGATGGCTGGAACGCCCGCAGTCCGGCTGGATCCAGTTCCCGCGGACGATCCGGCCCGCGATGCCCTGGCCAACGGCGCAAACAATTAGGCTTTGTGTAATTCGGACTAAGGCGATTCGGTGGGCCGATTATCAGGCCGATTTTTCGGCCTTTTCGGCGCGCTCCGCGGCTGCCGAACCCGCCCCGTCACCGGAAGCGGAACGTTCCGCGCGATCGCCTCGTGCGGCCTTGCCGGAGCCCATCTTGGGCAGGACGCCGCTTTGTGTGAGCGTGTCGATGAATTTCCGTACCGCGGGGGAAAGTTCGCGGCCGCGCTTGTAGATGATTGCGAGCGGACGCAGAAACGTCCCCTCTTGGAACTCAAGCATCTTGAGCGATCCGCGCGCGACCTCATGCTCGACGGTCATTCGCGGCACGATTGCGCATCCCAGCCCGATTTCGACTGCTCGCTTGATCGTTTCGATATTGTCGAATTCAAGCATGTAGTTGGGCTTCACGCCGTGGTCGCGCAGAATGCGGTCGGAGGCTTTTCGGGTCGGGATGTCGCGCTCGAAGCCGACAAACTTCTGCCCCTGCAATTGTCCCACGTTGACTTTGGTTTGCTTGGCGAGCGGGCTGTCCGCCGGAACGATCAGCACGAGTTCGTCGTGCCGGAATGGAACCGATACCACCTGGCTGCGCTTGGACGGATATGCGACGACACCCAGGTCAATCTTGCCTTCGAGCAAGTCTTCGTAAATTTTGTTTGAACGCAGATATTCGAGATGAACATTCACCGCCGGGAAATTTCGCAAGAATTCTGTCAGGTATGGCGGCAGTTCGTGAAGTCCGACGCTGTAAACCGTCCCAATCCGGATCGAGCCTGCGATTACCGAACCGATCTCCCGCAGCCGGTTCTCCAGTTCCAGAAAGCGACGGACGATTTCTTTGCTCGCCGTGTAGAGAAGTTGGCCTGCTGGAGTCGGTTTGACTCCGGCGCGTCCACGTTCTATCAATCGGCAATCGTATTTTTCTTCCAGGCTTCGGACCTGCTGGCTGACGGCCGATTGAGTCACAAAGTTTTGCGAAGCGGCATAAGAAAAGCTTCCACTTTCAATTATGTCGCAGAAGACCTTTAGCGTTTCGATGTGCATATGGATCGATTGTTGTATAAGGCTACGTGATGACGTCGTGCGAGGCAACCGGCGGAAGATGAAAATGGCGTGCCTATTTCATGGGCACCTTGAAAAGCCGTAAGCGCTGGTCAAAAAGCAATATGGCCCAATATCCGGGGGATATTTCCGCAGTCTGGGGCTGGAATTGCCCTATCAGTCGTAGTTAATTTAAGATTAGTAACGATAAGACTTGCTTTAAGATTCTGAGGAGCGCACCATGGCCGACCTATTAAGAGACCTTGATTTTTTTCAACTCGACGCGTTGCTGACACCAGAACAGCGCATCGCTCGCGAGACCACCAAGCGGTTCGTCGAACGCGAGATTCTACCGAACATCGAGGGCCATTTCGCCAAGGAGTCCTTCCCAATCAAACTGATCCCCGCGATGGCCGAGTTGGGGATGTTTGGCGCCAATCTCAAGGGTTACGGATGCGCCGGAATGGACAATGTTTCCTACGGGTTGATCATGCAGGAACTGGAGGCGGGCGATTCCGGCCTGCGCTCGTTCGCGTCAGTGCAAAGCGCCCTCTCGATGTATGCGATCTATGCGTATGGAACCGAAGAGCAGAAGCGGCGCTACCTGCCGGAGATGGCCAAAGGGAAATTGATCGGATGTTTCGGGCTCACCGAACCTGACCACGGATCCGATCCAGGCGGAATGGAAACGCGTGCGCGGCGCGACGGCGATCATTGGATTCTCAATGGCACCAAACGCTGGATTACCAACGGCTCAATCGCCGATGTCGCGATCGTATGGGCCAAGGTGGAGGAGGGCATCACCGGCTTTCTGGTCGATAAGGGAACGCCGGGATTCTCCGCTCGTGACATTCACGGGAAATTCTCGATGCGCGCGTCGATCACCTCCGAATTGATTCTTGAAGACGTCAAGGTCTCCAAGTCCGCCCATCTGCCCGAGGCGCGCGGGCTCAAGGCTCCGCTGGGATGCCTGACGCAGGCCCGCTACGGGATCGCGTGGGGTGCGATCGGTGCCGCTCGCTCATGCTTCAACTGCGCGCTCGATTACACCAAGTCGCGCAAACAATTCTCGCGCCCGCTGGCCGGCTATCAGCTCGTACAATCGAAGCTGGTCAAGATGATGACGCAGATCACCATGGCTCAGATGGTCTGTTTGCGATTGGCTCACCTCAAAGACCAGGGAAAGATGCGCCCGGAGCAGGTGTCGTTCGCCAAGCGCAACAACGTCGATGAGGCGCTCAAGATCGCGCGGGACGCCCGCGATATGCTGGGCGCTAACGGTATCGTCAATGAATACCCCGTCATCCGGCACATGCTGAACCTCGAAACCGTCAACACCTACGAGGGAACCTTTGACGTGCATACGCTAATCCTTGGCCGTGACATCACCGGCGAAGCCGCGTTCGAGTAGAAGCGGCTGGTAAGGGCGATGAACTGATGCCAGCGCCGAAGATGTTCGATTTGAACGGCAATGTTGCCGTGGTTACCGGCGGCAACGGCGGCATCGGGCGCGCCATCGCATTGGGACTGGCAGAAGCCGGTGCGGCTGTCGCGATTCTTGCGCGCAACGAGGAAAAGAATCGGGCCGTGATGGCCGAGTTGGAGCGGCTTGGCGCAAAGGCTGTCGCAATCAAGCTCGACGTGACCGAGCGCGCCGCGCTGCAGCCGGCGATGGAAGAAGCCGAGCGAAAGCTCGGACCCATATCGATTCTGGTCAATAATGCCGGAGTCACATACCTGGGCAGCGCCGTGAAGCATCCGGCCCAGGCTTGGGACCGCGTGATCGAGACGAATCTGAGTTCATGCCTGTTTCTGTCACAGATCGCGGCGAAGTCGATGATTACCCGGCGCGCCGGCAAGATTATCAATATCGCCAGCGAATATTCGCATTTCGGCGGCCCCGGCTTGGTGTCGTACGCGGCGTCGAAGGGCGGCCTAATCCAGTTGACCAAGACGATGGCGGCCGAACTGGGCCGGCATAACGTGCAGGTCAATGCGATCGTGCCGGGATGGATCGAGACCGACATGACAATCCCGATTAAGAGCGGGCAATTTCACGACGAGATCGTCACGCGCACGCCGGCGGGCCGCTTCGGCAAGCCCGAGGAGATGGCGGGCGCGGCGGTGTTCCTGGCCGCGCACGCCTCGGATTTCGTGACCGGCGCGACCATCTTCGTGGACGGCGGCTACGCCATCCGGTGAGCGGCACCGCCGCTGCGTTGGCCTTTTTTTTGTGTCATTCCCGCGCGTGGCCGCCGCGCGAGGAATCCCGGATATTCTGTTTTTCCATCAAATGGTGGCCCCTTTCGATCGATTGCACCTCTCGCAAAGGAGTTGAACGTTACGCTCCGTGTTTCCGCCGCCTGAGGCGATTGGGATGATATGATCGAATTCTAGCCGTTCGCGAGAACCACATTTCACGCACTGCCCCTGATCTCGCTGCCATACGAAAAGGCGCACTGATTCAGGGATTGGCTCACGCGACACACCTTCCAAGCGCTCCATATTTTCTAGCGCTTCAACCTCACGCCGAACTTTCTCGTAGCCCCGTTCCTTCCGCAACACAAAATGCTTAATCAACATAACGTCGCTGGCTTTGTCACGAAGCGTTTCCGGCTCATCCGAATGCAGGCGAAGGACTTTATCGCGGTATGCATAAAGGTTGTCCCAAACATTGCGCCACGCTTCCAGTGCTTGGGGTTCTCGGCGCTGTAACTTCACAAAGTTTACCGCAGCCTGTCTGTAGGTTAGATCAGAATGAAGAGCTTCCATGTAAGCCGCGTAAGCCCGGTTATATTCTTCTTCGGCGGCTTTCCATGTATCCTCTGCGGCTTTGTTCGCGGCCTGCCGTGCGCTGCGTTCGAAATCGTCTTCACGCCTCGTTCCAAATTTCATTTTAGGCCGCTCCGGAAGTTCAGTAGGTTTCACAAGGCCCGGCCAGTTATCCCAATTCGGGAGTGTTTCCAGCCACAAGCTCTTACGGGTCTGGCCGACTGGCAGCGAAAACAGAAGACCTTCCGACGAAAAACGCAGAACGCCTACCAGTTCTATCTTCGTTCGCGGCATTGTCATAACTGATCCCGAAAGCGGTGACGATTATGCTGCGCCGGTACGACAGCGCAAAGAATGTATCAATCCTTCTTGACCTTCTTGGAGGGCGAAACGGGATCTACGGCGATGTTTTTGTATTGGTAATCGACGCCACCCTCTACTTGGTTGGGCGGAAGGTCCATGTAGCGTTCCGACACTAGAACCAAATAACGGCGCGACGATAGCTCAAAACCAGCGAGCGCTCCCAACCCGTAAAGTTTTGCTTGTTCTAATGCCTGTTTGGCCTTAAAGCCTAGCTCTGAGGGCTTGCGCACAACTTTCCACTCTGTAAGCACCAACCCCTCCGAAGCGCTTTCGATCTGAGGGGTTATCTCCAATTTCTTGCCAAGAACTAGATCTGTGCGCTCGCCTGGTGCGACGGCCTTGAACGCCCAAATCCCAAACTGGAGCAAATGAGTTGCACCAAGTTTCTCGCATTCAATTTCTCCCTCACTAAACGCTGCCTTCCACGTTTCTCGAATTCCAGCGTTTGCAATGATGCTGTATTGTAAGTGTAGAAAGGCCCGTTCTGCCAGATTTCTAACCACGGATTCGGTATCGGAAATGAGGTGACCGAATTCAGCGCGAAAGGAACCCAACGGGGCCAGAGCACCCTGCATTCCGCTCCATCCGCTAAGGTGAGACTGCGTATAAGTGTGGCTTGCGTCATGGACAAAACTGCTCAAACAGGCTGAAGCTCTCGGTGGCAACGCCGACGAATAAGTTGCGGACAGTGTAACCAGTTCTTCATAAACTCGCTTCGCATTCCCGATGAGGTGCATACTTGCGCCGTGGTAGTCTGAGCCTACCGTCGCAGCGGTGCTAGTCATAAAAGTACCGGCCTCGATTAGGCCAGCGATCCGTTCTGAGATGGAGTGCCACTCAGTTCGCCAGCTCATTGCGTAGTCCCCTCATTTAGGTCCTTTGGCCTTGAGTCTACGCCAAAAAGAGGCGGAAAGAATCTCGGATCCGGGATTCCTCGCGCGGCAGCCACGCGCGGGAATGACACGGGAAAAGGGCAATTCCAGAAGAAACCGAAGATTGTGCGATGCCGGGAAGCGCCCGCGCCCTGGTTTAACCGCGGGCCGTGACCGGCGTATCATGCCGCATCATGGCACGACGCAAGGTGGACCCGGCCGCGCATCCCCATTCGGATCATCACGGGCTTTCGATCCCAACGCTCAAGCCGTTGCGCGTGATGGTCGCGGGCGAGGTGATCCTCGACCGTTACATTTGGGGCGACGTCGCGCGCATCTCGCCCGAAGCTCCGATCCCCGTCCTGCGCGTTACCCACCGCGAGGAAAAGCCCGGCAACGCCGGATTTGTAATGGCGAATCTGCGCGCTTTGGGCGCGGAAGTCAGCGCGATCAGCGCGGTTGGCGCGGATCGCAACGGCCGTTTGCTCCGTGAAATTTTTCAGGCCCTGGGAATCTCGACCCGTGCGATGATGACCGATCCCGACCGGCCCACCACCACCAAGGACCGGATGCTCGGCTCGGTGCAGGCGGCCCATCGCGCGACCCAGCAACTCCTGCGCGTCGACGAGGAAGACCCGGTCTCGCTCAAGCCTGCGCGCGAACGCGAACTCATCGGACGGCTTGGCGCCGAACTCCGCCGTGCCGACGGCGTGCTGATTTCGGATATCGACAAAGGGATCATGACGCCCGCGCTGTTGCGCGCGCTGATCGACGGCGCGCGCAAGCGTCGGATTCCGGTGATCGTCGATCCGCGCCGCACAGGCGATTTTTCGATTTATCGCGGCGCCACGGCGCTTACTCCCAATCGCTTCGAGACCGAGCAGGCCACCGGCATCCGCATGACCGATCGCGACGACTGGCGCGCCGCGGCGGAAATGCTCGTGCGCAAACTCGGATTGGAGGCATGCCTAATCACGCTCGATCGCGACGGGATGTATCTCGCGGAACGTGGCGGACGAGACACCTATATTCCGACCGTGCCGCGCGATGTCTATGACGTGACGGGCGCAGGCGACGTGGTGCTGAGCGTGTTCGGGATGTTCTCGATCGCCGGCCTGGGATATTCGTCCGCCGCACGAATCGCAAACCTCTCGGCGAGCATCGAAGTGACCAGAATGGGCGCGGAGGTAATCACGCGTGAAGACCTTGCGCGCGCGCTGGCCCCCGCACATGACGGACTCGAGCGCAAAATCCTTGCGCCCGACGAAATGGCCGCGACCTTGGATCGCGAGCGGCGCGCCGGCCGGCGGATCGCATTTACCAACGGATGCTTCGACCTGATCCATGCCGGCCACGTCCAGATTCTGGCGTTTGCGCGCGCGCAGGCCGACCTGTTGGTGGTGGGGCTGAATAGCGATCGCAGTGTCCGCGCGCTCAAGGGCGACTCGCGGCCGATTCTGCCCGTGGCCGAAAGAGCGCGGATTCTGGCCGCTATGGAAGCCGTCGATTATGTCGTCGTATTCGACGAGACGCGCGCCGAAAAGATTATTCGCGCGGTCAAGCCCGATGTTCTGATCAAAGGCGAGGATTGGCGCGGCAAGGGCGTTGACGGCCAGGCATTTGTCGAATCGCGCGACGGACGGGTCGTGCTGGCACCGCTTCTAACCGGACACAGCACCAGCGCAATCATCGAGCGGCTGCGCGCCGGCCAAGCCGCCTCGAAACCTCGTCGATAAACACGGTCAGCTCGGAAATTCGAAGCACCCACGCTCCCAGCAGATATACTGCGCCGTAGACTAAAATTACCGCCAACCCGCCGATACGCGGCCCAAACCCTGTCATCGCGACTTTCAGCGCGAAGCCCGCGGCCGCCGCTGCGATCGCAAGCGAGTACAATTTTATGAGATACGAGCGCTCCATCCCGGTCCACCCGATACGACGGTCCAGCGCCCATCGCAGAAGCGCGAACTCGACCCATCCCGCGATTCCTGCTGAAATCGTCAATCCTGCCACGCCCCATTTTTGCTCTATCCCAATCCATCCCGGCATCGGAATCGCGAACAGGTAGCCGAGCACGATCGTGAGCGCGACGCGGATCAGCGCAAATCGAAGCGGTGTGCGCGTGTCCCACAGCGCGTAAAAGGCCGAGTTGTACAGGCGGCCCATCGTCGCCGCCAATAATCCAACCCCGGAGCCCGCCAGCACTGACCATACATAGACCGCGTCGGCATGCGTGAATTCGCCCGATTGATAAATGATCGCGACAATGACGTCGCCCAGCAGGATAAACGCGACCGACGACGGCACAACCATAAATGCGATTTGCTTCAGCCCCCGGTCCAGGCGCGCGCGCAGAATCGAATTCATTTGCTCCGCGGATGCGGCCGCGGCGCGCGACATTGTGGGCAGTTCGGATGCGGCGACCGCGTATCCGAACAGGCTGATTGGCAGCATGTAGAGCAGCTGGCCGTAATTAATCGCGGCAACCGCGCCGGTCGGCAAAAGGCTGGCCAGAACATTGTCGACGTAAGTGGTCAGGTTGATAACGCCGCGGCTGACCACCACCGGCGTCAGATTTCGAAATACCGATCGAAGCGGGTCGGCGATGCGTTTGTAGTCGATGCGCTTCTTTTGCAGCAGGGCAAGCGTTTGCGGCACCTGAACTGCAATCTGAAGCGCGGAGCCGATGACCGACGCCCACGAGATTTCGATCGCGAGCCCATCCTGCGACTCATGCGGACCAAAATGGAGCAGCGCGACAATCATCGCGACATTCCACGCAACCGGAGCTGCGTACGACAGGAAGAACTTATGATGGCTGTTGAGTACGCCCAAAAACCATGCGGAAACCACAAGCAGGCCGGAGCCGGGAAATAGGATTCGCACGATTTGAATTGTCAGCTCACGCTTGTCGGCCTCGAACCCCGGCGCGATCACGTCGATTAGGTAGGGCGCCACGATCACGCCAATCGCCGACAGCAGCGCCATTGCGGCGGACAACACGGCGCCGACACCCCACGCGAGCATGTCGGCGGTTTCAACGTCGCCCTCGGCAAGCAGCTTGCTGTAAACCGGAATGAACGATGCGGACAGAACGCCCTCGCCGAAAAGATTTTGCAAAATGTTGGGGATTCGAAAGCCGGCCTTAAATGCGTCGGCGGCGGCCGAATTACCGAAATAGTGGGCGAAAATGCTGTCGCGAACGACCCCGAAAATCCGGCTCAGCAGAACGCCACTGGCAACCGATCCGGCGCGGCTCGCACCGCCGCCGGCGATGCCTGCGGCGGCAGTTTCGGATTTCAGGTTTGGCGCGCTCTCGGGCAAGTTTCCTCCGGCCCGGAAAGTATAACGACCGGATCGGTGCGGTTATAGCCGCCTCGCCCGAATGTTGAATGCCACGTACAATCATGGCGTGGGCTTTTCGCTCTATGTTCATATCCCGTATTGCCAGTCGAAGTGTCCGTACTGCGATTTCAATTCGCATGCGGCGGCATCGTGGCCCGAGGCGGACTATACTCGCGCGCTAATCAGAGAGCTTGAAAATCGCGCGAGTATGGAGCCGTTTGCGGGCGCGCGCGTCAAGACGATTTTTTTCGGCGGCGGCACGCCATCATTGTTCGCGCCGGAATCGATCGGCTCGATAATCGAGGCCGCCGATCGTCTATTCGGCATCGCGCGCGGCGCGGAGATCACGCTGGAGGCGAATCCCGGCACCGTCGATGCCGCAAAACTGTCCGGGATGCGTGCGGCGGGCGTCAACCGGATAAGTTTCGGCGCACAATCGTTCCGGGACGAGACGTTAAGGTTCCTGGGGCGGATTCACAATGCGGATGAAACGCGGGCGGCTGCGGCGATGGCGCATCGCGCGGGCTTTGACCGGCTGAACCTCGACCTCATTTTCGCAGTTCCGGGGCAGACGATGGCCGATGTTCTGTCCGACATCGAATCGGCCGCTGCGCTCGAGCCCGATCACATTTCGGCTTACAACCTGACTTTCGAGGAGGGGACGGCGTTTACCGCGGATCTTCGTCGCGGACGCATCACACAGTTGCCCGGTGACCTCCAAGCGGAGATGTACTCCGCAGTTCGCTCGGAGCTGCCGCGCCGCGGTTACGCGATGTACGAGATTTCGAATTACGCGCCGTCCGGCCATGAGGCGCGGCATAATATCGCGTACTGGCGCGGCGAATCGTACTTGGGCATCGGAGCCGGGGCGCACAGCTTTGCACGTATTGGCGCGGGTGGCCGCCGATGGTGGAATGAAAAACTGCCGGTACGATATGTCGCATCGGTGCTCGCGGACGGCCTTGCGGAGGCAGGCGCGGAGACGCTCGGCGAGCGCACCGCCAAGGGCGAATTCGTGTTCCTGAATCTCCGGCTGCGTGCGGGGTTCGCATTGTCGGATTTCCGCGCGCGGTTTGATTGCGATTTCGATTCCGTCTTCGGCGCATCTACTCAATGGATGTTCGACACCGGCCTTCTCGCTCGTCACAACGATCGGGTCATGCTGACCGATCGCGGGCTGGAAATTGCCGATTCCGTCTTCGCGGAATTTGTGTAGGAGGGGGATGCCGCGCGTTTTCAAACCTTGGCTCTTCGGTTGTATTATGGGCCATGAAGGCGCGGGAGCTAATGAGGATTCTGGAAGGTGACGGGTGGACAAGAATGCGCGGACACGGCAGCCACCAAATTTTCAAGCATCCCGTGAAGAAAGGCATTGTGATCGTCGCAGTCCATGCGAGCAAGGACATTCCGACCGGAACGCTGAAGTTCATTCTCAAGCAGGCCGGATTGGAGGGTAAATGATGCGTTACGCTGTAATCGTGGAAAAAGGGCGCGACTGTTATGGCGCTTATGTGCCGGACCTGCCGGGTTGCGCTGTGGTCGCGGAATCAGAGAAGCAGGTGCTCGCATTGATCAAAGAGGCGATGGACCTGTATCTGGCTGACCTTGAAGCCAAGGGGCTTGCCGTTCCGGCTCCGGCCAGCCATGTGACTGAAATCGAGGTGGCGGCTTCAAGATGAGCGGACCGGCTTAGCCGCTGCCGCGCGCGATCGCGGCATCGAGCAGTTCGACAATGCGGGGCGTGGTTCCTGCACCGCCTGCCTTACCTCCCGAAGGAGGAGGAGTCTGCGAAGATACAGAGATTGGCGTGGCGTTGGCAACGCGAATGAATTTACCCACACGCGGGCCACGTTCCTGACATAGAATTGCTCGATATATAAGCGGAAATATCTTGCCTGGTTTGTCATAATTCGCGCGACCAATCTCGTAAATCGCCCTTTCAATCTCCTCATCCGTCGCGCCAGGCTTATCAAGCAAGAATTTCCGTAGCGCCTCCAACTGCTCGCGCTCGGCGTCGGTGAAATCGTAAGGTTTTTTCGTAGGCTCGATGAAATCACGGTAAAAATTCAGCGCGCATTCGATTAGTGCGCGGCCCATCCGTGCGGTCTCCTGATCATCCTTGATCGGAGCTGTTCGCTCCCAGTTTTCTTGTCCTCCGGGGGGCTGAATCGATATCGCTCTCGTGTCGTAAACTACCAGATAATTCCAAATCAGTTCACCATCTGAGGTCCCAAGCGCTGCAACAAGATTCATGATCATCCCGAAGCTCAACTCCGAATCGAATCGGCGCGCACTGTTTGTTTGCAGCACAAATTCGAGCGGCGCCGCTTGGCGATCGGCTTTGGCCATCGTGGAATATTCACGGAGCGCGTCCAAGTATTCGTCGACGTATTGTGGAATCGCCTCAAGGAATAGCTTGCGCGCGCGCCGCGGATTGAGCAGCAGGAAATACTTGAGCACTTCGATTGGCGCATAGCGCGTCCATTGATCGACGGTTACGCCCCGGCCCACCGACTTGGAAACCTTGCGCCCCTCTTCATCGAGAAACATCTCGAACGGAAATCCCAAGGGAGGATTCCCGCCCAAGACTTTCAGGATTTCGCCTGACAGCCGCGCCGAATCGATCAAGTCCTTGCCATACAACTCATAATCGACCTGCAGGACGTACCATCGCAGCGCCCAATCGACCTTCCATTGCACCTTCGCCATCCCGCCCAGTATCGATTGTTCGGCGCGATGGCCGCATGGATGCGCATTGCCGAAGTGGCGCTCGCACGAAAACTCGACGGTAGCGCGTTCGGGATGATATGCGGTGACCAGCGTGGAATTGATCTGGCGGCATTTCGGACAGATCGGCATGAAGGGCGACCATCCCGCGCGATTTTCCTCGCGCAGAGTGGGCGTGATGATTGCGATTATCTCGGCGTGTTTTTCGAGGATGCGCTTGAGTCCGTCGTCGAATTTTCCCGACGCGTACATCTCGGATGAGCGCATCAGTTCGTAATCGGCCTCGACCGGCGCTAGGAAGCCGCCCAGCAGCCCAATCATGTGATCGGCAAAGCTGACGCAGCATCCGAATGGATCGGGAATCTTCGAGACCGGTTCGCCAAGATGCCGCGCGGTGGCCTCCCGATTCGGAACGTTTTCAGGCACCTTGCGCAGGCCGTCCATGTCGTCGATGAAAACAATCAGGCGCGAGGCGCGCGCCGGTTCGAGTTGCGCCAGCGCCTTGCGTACGAAGGCCGGGCGCAGTACTTCGGCCATCGTGCCGAGATGCGGCAGGCCCGACGGGCCAAAGCCGCTTTCGAAAATCACCGGGCGCGAGGGTGCATATCCCGCGACGCGCTCGGCGATTCTGCGCGCCTCTTCAAACGGCCATAATTCGGTATTCGAAGCGGCGGCATCGCCGCGATTAGCTTGAAAAACGTCCGCCATCGGCTACTTTTCCTGTTCCTTGGGCTCGTCGATTTCGCCCGGTCCAACTCCGCGCAGAATGACCGAGACGGCCTGATGAATCCATGGATCGATCTGCAAGTCCCGATTCCTCTCCGAAGAAAGGCGGAGCTTAATCGCGCAGTTGCCGCAAATAAAGGCCTCCTGGCGCAGGCCGGCTGCATCTTCGACGGTTATGCGCAGAAACCATTGCGTCGTAGTGCGATGGCAGATCGTGCAATGCAGACTCGGAGAGTCGGGCGATGATGCATCCATAAAGCGTGTCAAAACTATATCATTGATTCGCTCCGCGGCGCTGTGGTAATTCCCAAAATCCGATGACCACTTGTCCAGATTCCGCGGACCCGGACCATCCTGCGGCTTCCCGCGTAAAATTCACAGCCATTACGGCCGTATCCGACTGAACCGCGCGATTTGCGCCGATCCGCGCCTGGGCGCGGCAGCAGCCCAATACCATGGATCAGCAATTCACCAAACAGAAAATCAAGGAATTGAGGGCGATGGTTGCCGAGGGCGACCGCGTCGCGATCATGCTCCAGGACGATCCCGACCCCGATGCAATGTCGAGCGGGATGGCGCTCCGCACTCTGTTGGGGCGTAACAAGCAGACTACCCCGTTGTTTTCGTTCACGCCGGTCACGCGGCCGGAAAATCGCACGATGGTGCATCTGCTGGAGATCGAGGTAATACCGGCCACGACCGATGAGCTGCGTGCTTTCGATAAGATCGCGATGGTCGACGTGCAGCCGCCATATTTCGGCGAACGCATCCCGCGCGCCGACATCGTGATCGACCACCATCCTGGCTACGACGGGGCCGCGGCGCCGTTTCAGGATATCCGCACGCGCTACGGCGCCACCGCCTCGATCATGACCGAGTATCTGATTACCGACGAGCAAAAGATCAGCGAGCGGCTGGCCACCGCGCTCTTATATGGCATCAGCAGCGACACCCTGATGCTCAAGCGGCGGGCGACCGACGACGATATGGAGGCGTTCACGCATCTTTATCCGATCGCCAATTACCGCCTGCTGCGCCAGATCGATCGGCCTGAACTGCCGCTTAGCTTCGCGCAAGTGCTGGCGCGTGCGATGAAGCGGCTAACGGTCAAGGAGGGCCTTATCGTGCTCAATCTCGGCACCGTCGAACGCGACGACCTGATCGTGCAGATGGCCGACTTCTGCCTCCAGTTTGAGGGGGTGGACTGGGTGGCAGTCGCCGGCAAGCTGGGCAGCAACATCGTGATAAGCGTGCGCAGCCATGGTGGCCGGCGCGGAAGCGCAGGCGAGGTAGTTAAGCAGCTGTTCGGCGAGATTGGCAGCGCGGGCGGCCATCGCGACATGGCCAAGGCGGTTATTCCATCGCGCGCATGGCGAAAGCGCGAAGGCACCACACGTGACGCCCAAGTTGAGGTGCGCCTGCGCGATCTGTTCGCGAAGGCAATCGCCGGTGGCGCAGAGGAAGAGGAGAATTCCTGAAACCCCTAACGGGTTTCAGACTTCCCGGAGCGCGGAAAACGGCGTTCCGCCGTTTTCCGGAGAATCAGGCGGGAGGTGCGGAACCCGTGAGGGGTTTCGCAATGGCTAGAATCGGCGGGCGATTTACCTCGGTGGAGGATACGTCTATCGTAGGCGCAATGAGTGTGGCCGAGGCGACCGTCGAGATTAAGAACCGGCTCGGATTGCATCTGCGGGCCGCGATGACGCTGGCCCAGACCGCCGCCAAGTTCAAGGCGAAAATCTCAATCGGCCGGGGCAAAAATCAGGTAAATGCCAAGAGCGTGACGGAACTCATCATGCTGGGGGCCGGGCAGGGCTCCAAGCTAAAGCTGCATGCCGAGGGCGACGATGCGACCGAGGCCGCCGCGGCTATCAAGTCCGTGTTCGACGAACGGTTTGGCGAGGAGTAGGGAGCGGGGCCCGGCCCGTGCGACTCACTTCGGTGATGATGCGGCACCTCTTGGTCCCGCCGGATTTTCCAGCACCATGGTATCTGTGCCGGCCTTTGATTTAACCCAAATGCTGATGCCGTCGTTGGCGATGCCAGCGTCGAGGACATCCGGCTGCCCCTTGGCGAATTCAACCGCCGCCTTGCGCGCGGCGTCATCACCCAGTTTGGTTCGCTGTCCCGCAAAGAATCCGGCGATGTTTTGCTTTGCTTCCCGTTCGGCTTGAACTTCGGCCTCCGTAGGCTCAATTTTAATCGGCAATACATATGACTCCGACTGGCGGCAAGTTGGCGGATTCTTGAACGCTGCGCGCGCCGCTAGCGTAACTTGGCCGGCCACTGGCGGGTCGACGCGAAACTTACCTTGGTATTGGATACCGGCTGATTGCTCATCATTACTGCGGCTCGCGCTGTAACCGCGATTAACCGCGCTAGCGGCTTCAGGACTTCCTACATACATTTGCCCCAAATCCGCGATTTCATTGCCGCTGCCATCGACTTGAACGAGCCTGACGCTGTCCGGAACAATCTCCGTATTCGACCCTGCCACTGCTGAGACTGCGCCGAAATCTTGTCCCGGGTATCCGTATCCTCCCGATATGCTCAAGCTGGAGGCCGCTGCGAGCGGGCAGGCCGGCTTGATGATGGAATGGGTCTCCGGCGATGGCATGCCCGGCGTGATTTCGGTCCAACTACTGCCGCCGTCTCCGGTGGCTTGCAGCCAGCCGTCGAACTGCAACAGCCAGCCCCGGTCAGGAGTTAGAAAGCTCAGCTTTTGGTTCATCAGGTAACCCCATCCGACCGGCGCATCGATCCGTTCGCCCGCCTTTAATTCTGTAAGCTTAGGAGAATTGTTTCGTCCGGCGGAAAGGATCCATACGTCGTCAGCGATGGTGGAGGGGATCGGCTCTCCGAAGGTGCGATCGCCTAAATTTTTTATTATCCGATTTACTTTCCACGTGCGGCCGCCATCATCGGTCACGAACAGCGCAGCTGCGGTCAACCCCGAAGCTGGGCCATATATCTTTTCGCCATAAACCACTGGCAAATAGCCGTGCTTGCTGTCCGTGAAAATCGGCATGCTGTAGCTGGAATAGGTAGGCGCACCGGCCTCCTTGGGCGGCGTAACCTTGATCTCCTGCCAGCTATGCGCGCCGTCGCGCGTTACGAATAGCTTCTGCCCGGAGGTCTGCAATGCGAAGCCCTCCTGCGGAGTGACCAGTTCGATTTCATCAACGAAGTCATATTTAGGTGGGCTATTTGGCGCGAACCGCCAACTTCGTCCGCCGTCGTTTGTGGCCAGCAGGGTACGGGAATCGGTTTGGCAAACGAACCCGAAATTCAACCAGCCGTGCAAACTATCCGCAAAGGAGAGCCGGACGTACGGGCTGAACGGCGGTTGATTCACACCGGCGATCTTGATCGGCCACGACGACCAAGTGGCTCCCCCATCGGCCGTGAAGGCAAGAAGAAATTTCAATTGCGGCGGTTCCGAGTTTCCGTTACCGCACGCAAGTTGAATGTTGTCCGATACCAATTCAAAGTGCGGCTGCCCGGAATCGCACATTGTCTGCAATTCGGGTTTGAAGCTGGACAGCAGCGCCCATCCGGTGTGCGTGTCGAGGAAGAAAACCTGAGCAACACGAAGGTCCTCGGAGCGCACGTTGGGCGGTGTAATGTCATCCCACTTTTCACCGTCATTGGTGGTCCAATAGAGTTTGCGGCCAAAATCGGTGACGGCCCAGCCGATGCCGGGTGCGAGCAGTTTCATCGAGGTGACCTGCAAACGCATGCTGTCCAGCTTTATTTCGTGCGTCACCTTCTGTTCGACTATGGCCAGTTGTGGATTCGACAGGTGCTTTTGGAGATATTCGGCTTCGATTTTTCGCTTAAGCTCAGCAGGATTGGGGCCTATTATCGCTTCGCGGCCATCCTTATATTTCAGGCAAATGGTTTTTCCGTCCGGGCAGATTCTAGCGGTGCCACCTTGCCACCGGCGAAGACGTTCTAGTACTGAGGCGAGGGCTTTGTCGCGACCGGAGAATTGAGTTTGCATGGCAAGGGTGCGCGAAAGATACGCCTCAATTTTCGCGTTTGAAGGCTGACCGTATTTGGGAGCGGCCGGCTGCGGGTAAACCTTAAACGCACTGCTGTACGATTGCCGGCACGTCGGACCGGCTTGGTATCTTGCGCGTGCCGCAACGGAATAGGAGCCCGTCTTAAATCCTTCGACGCTGAATTGGCCGGCATATTCGTTGCTGTGAGTGCCGTCGTCTTGAAGTGAAGCGAGCTTTGCGAGTTCTTTGCCGTGAGCGTCGACCAGATTCAATTCGACGCTCCCGGGAATCAAGCCCGGGTCGGGTGGCAGGAATGTCTTTGCCGTAACGGACGTTACAGTTCCCTTGAAAAAATTTTCCGGAGTCAACATTGGTGTGTACGGGGCTGGTGTGTAGGGCCTTCCCTCATAGTTGACCGAACATTCATCCGCCCCCGATGCGGCACTTTCCGGCTGGGACGATAAGGAAGTCGCTTGCGCTTTTGCGGAGGATTCGCGGGTCGCGGTTCCCTCTTCAACGGCTTGGATTGGCAGTTCGTTATTTGTCGATTGGCGGCATCCCGGAAACCCGGAATAGTAAGCCCGTACCGCGACATAGACCAGTCCCGGCGAAGGTTCGTTGAAGTTGAATTGCCCGGTGTATTGCTGGTTGCCGGTGGGACGGAGTTCGCCGAGCACGGCAATTTGGTTTCCTTGCGAATCCACCTGCAACAACGTCATGCTGTTTTCAATCAGCCCCTCCGACCAGCCGACCGCCGAATCCACCTTCAGGACGGTGTTTTCGCGCGCAGGGAACAATCGTTCGGAAACCCGCGGTGGTTGAGGTGCGTATCCCATTGAGATGCGGCAGGGTATCGTGCGGCCCGAGAGTGCAACGGTCTGCGCACCGCCTTCCGTATTGGCTGCGATAGTCAGCGTTCCCTCAGTCCCGTCGGTCTTGCCCGGTGTCTGCGGCGCGAAATCCGCCGTAATTTTACAACTCGTGAAGGGGGGCACGCTCTGCGGCGCCATCGGGCATTCGTTGTCCGCAATTCCGAATTCAGCGGAGTCGGACAGGCTGAGGCTCGAGATGTACAGCGGCTCGGAACCGGTGTTTTCAAGCTTAAAACTCTTTGTGTGCGAAAGTCCGGCCTCCTCGCCGCCGAAATCCAGCGCGGACGGGGTAATGGAGACTGTTGTCAGCGGTGGTCGTGCGCCCGTGCGAACGGCCGGCTGCGGGGCTGATGAGCCGCCGCCTGTCTGCGCCGGCGTCGCCGTTCCTGTGAAATTTATCACCGCGGGGCTGTCGTCGAACGAATTGTAATCGATCATGAGCGCGCCGATTTTCGATCCTACCGACGCCGGCTCGAACGATACTGCGATTTTGCACGTACATTCCGACCCAAGAGCGATCGCGTTGTACGCGGGATTGTAGCCCCCGGTGCGGGAGGGGCAGGTAATGGCGCCTGAGGCAGGAATGCCGACGTGGCTTAGGCCCGGACAACTGCTGCCCACAAGGCGAAAATCCGTCGCCTCCCAAAATTTCAGCTCAACGATATAAAGAGCGTCGCCCCCGGTCGTCTTCACGGTGATTTCTTTGCTTGTCGTTGTGCCGGCTGGATGCGATCCGAAATCGATAGCGGTCGGGGAAATCCAGCCCGTCGTATTGCCTTCGTTCCGTAATTCAGGGGGAAGTACGATGAGCGGCTTCGCTACCGCTGGAGCCGGCGCATTCGCCGCAGTGCCCGGCGGCGCTGCAGCGCGAAAGCAACCGGGGGCAATGGCCACCGCACCTAAGCATCGCAACCGCAATTAGAATCCGCTTTGTGGCGTTCACCGAGTCTCCTCTTATTGCGCCGACGCGTGGGACAGGCAATCTAGTGCAGTCCAGTATAGCGCTAATGCGAAGTTGGGAGGCTATTGCCCGTCAGCAGCTTCGTTTAGCGTGGCTTCGCCCCCTGCCCAAGAACGCCTTGATCCGCTACGATTACTTGATTATATCCTGAAGGTTCGGACACCCATCCGCACCGCGCTTTTCAGAGCATTATCAGCAGGAGCGATTATCGAATGCCGCTTAAGGATTATCTGTTTACCTCCGAATCGGTTTCGGAGGGACATCCCGACAAAATGTGCGACCAAATCTCGGACGCAGTGCTGGATGCCCTGCTGGCCGAGGACCCCAACTCCCGCGTCGCGATGGAAACGCTCGTAAAAACCGGTCTGATCGTTCTAGCCGGTGAGATTACCAGCCGCGCGCGCCCCGATTATCTCCACATTGCCAGAAAGACCGCGATTGAGATCGGCTACAACAGCCCGGAAACCGGCTTCGACGGCAACAACTGTGCGGTATTGACCGCGATCGAGCCGCAATCGCCCGACATCTCGCAGGGTGTCACTGAAGGCGAGGGCCTGCATAAGGAGCAGGGCGCCGGCGATCAGGGGCTGATGTTCGGCTACGCGTGTGACGAAACTGCGGAAGGGATGCCGCTGCCGATTGCGCTGGCGCACCGGCTGATGGAAAACCTTGCGCGGATGCGCCATGACCGCACGCTCGATTTTCTGCGTCCCGATGGCAAGAGCCAGGTGACGGTGCGCTATGCCGATGGCCGCCCGGTGGAAGTAACCGCGGTGGTCATTTCGACGCAGCATTCGCCGGATGCCAAACACGAAAAAATCCGCGAATCAATTATCGAGCAGCTGATCAAGAAGACGATTCCCGAGCAGTACCTGACCCGTTCGACGGTCTATCACGTGAACCCCACCGGGAACTTCGTCGTCGGCGGACCGCATGGGGACTGCGGACTGACCGGCCGCAAGATTATCGTCGACACCTACGGCGGTTACGGCCGTCATGGTGGCGGCGCATTCTCGGGCAAGGATCCCAGCAAAGTCGATCGCTCCGCATGTTATATGGCGCGTCATGTCGCAAAAAACATAATCGCGGCGGGACTTGCGAAGAAATGCGAAATTCAAGTCGCCTACGCAATCGGGGTGGCCGAGCCGGTGTCGCTGCTAATCGATACCTTCGACACCGGATTGGTGCCGGCTGACAAGCTCTCCGCGACCCTGCGCGAGCTGTTCGATTTCCGCCCCGCCGGAATCATCAGAACGCTGAACTTGAAGCGTCCGATTTATCAGGCCACCGCTGCCTACGGCCACTTCGGCCGCACACCGCACGATGGCCTTTTCCCGTGGGAGCGGACCGATCTGGCCGACCGGCTGCGGAGTGCATTCGGTCTCGACGGCCGGAAATAACCGCACCAGCGCGATTGAAATCATAGCTTTCGGAGAAAGAGGAACCACGATGGCGACCACCGCATCAAAACGTAAATCCATGCCCAAAGACCGCGGCAACGGCAGCAATCACGACGTTCACGATCTCGGGCTGGCCGAAGCGGGCCGCAAGCGGATCGAATGGGCGGACAAGCAGATGCCTGTGCTGGAGCGCATCCGCGAGCGCTTTGCCAAGGAGCTGCCGCTGAAGGGCCACCGCGTCGGCTGCTGCCTGCACATTACGTGCGAGACGGCGAATCTTCTGCGCACGCTCAAGGCGGGCGGCGCGGAGGTGTTCGCATGCGCGTCGAATCCGCTGTCCACGCAAGATGACGTTGCGGCGGCGCTGGTCGATCAGTATTCGATACCCGTGTTCGCAATCCATGACGAGGACCGCGACACCTATTACAGCCATCTTCGCACCGTGCTCGAAAATCGTCCGACGATCACGATGGACGATGGTGCCGATTTGGTTAGCCTGCTGCATACCGACTATGCCGATCAGGCCGATGAAGTGAAGGCCAGCATGGAGGAAACCACCACCGGCGTCATCCGCCTGCGCGCGATGGCCAAAGACGGTGCGCTCAAGATTCCGGTTGTCGCCGTCAACGACGCGCAAACCAAGCATCTGTTCGACAATCGATATGGTACAGGACAGTCGACACTCGACGGTGTCATTCGCGCCACCGGCGTGCTGGTTGCGGGATCGGTGGTTGTCGTGGCGGGCTACGGATGGTGCGGCCGCGGAATCGCGTCGCGTGCGCGCGGGCTGGGCGCCGATGTGGTCGTTACGGAAGTCGACGCGATCCGGGCGCTGGAAGCCGCGATGGACGGGTTCCGCGTAATGAAAATGACCGACGCGGCGAAAATCGGCGATATTTTCATCACTGCCACCGGTGACAAGCATGTGCTCGCGTCGGCGCATTTCGGGCAGATGAAGCACAATGCGATCCTGAGCAACTCGGGCCATTTTGACGTTGAGATCGACATGGCGTATTTGAACGACGCCGCCAAGAAAATCGAGCGCAACGTGACCAATCACGTCGACGCGTACCATCTGTCCAACGGCCGCGTGATCTACGTGCTCGGGCAGGGGCGCTTGGTGAACCTTGCCTGCGCCGAAGGCCATCCCGCACAGGTGATGGACATGAGCTTCGCAACCCAGGCGCTTGCCTCGGAATGGGCGGCAAAAGCAAAGCAGCTACAGGTCAGGGTTCATGACGTGCCGTTGGAAATCGAGGAACAAGTCGCAGCGGTGAAGCTTGGCGCGATGGGCATCAAGATCGACACGCTCACCGCGGAGCAGAAGAAATATCTCTCGAGTTGGGAATCCGGCACCTAGACGGTTTCGGTCCGATTATTCCTTGGCGCCGATGGCGGCGTAGCGGCGATAGAGTTCGCCAAGGCCGACCGACGCGATGATCAGGCCGACCGCCAGAAAGAACTTCGGCGACATCGGATGCCATAGTGCGTCGCCCAGAAATGCGAACAAAATCGTTCCGGGGATCATCCCGATGATGGTTCCCCAAAAGTAGTCGTTGAACGTGATCGGCGACGCGCCCGCCAGTAGATTGAACGCATTATAGGGAATGACCGGCACCATCCGCAGGTACAGCACGATCTGAAAACCATGCTTGCCGATTTTTTGCAGCATCGGCTGAAGCCGTTCGCCGACCACCCAATCGACAAAATCCTTGCCCAGATACCGCCCGGCCCAAAATGCGATGAATGCGCCGATGTTCGCGCCGATGACGGAATACACCGAGCCCCACAATGTCCCGAATGCAAGGCCGCCGGCGATCGTCATCACCGCTCCGGGAACCAATAGCGACGGCCCGAACGCGAAGAGCGCGATGTAAATGACGGGTCCCCACGCACCCCATCCGAGCACTTCCTTCTTCATTAGTTTTGGATCGCGGAACAATTCCGGGTAGGAATAGAGCAGCCACGCCGAACCGCCGACCAGGATTAGGACGACCGCGATCTTGATCGCGTTGCCCAGCTTCGAGCTACCCGCGGCCGGGGGCGTATCGGAATTGTTTGCGATCGGATGTACCGCTGCCATAGGCGGGATTTATGATATTGGCCGCCGATGCGGCGGCACAAGATGCGGCGGAGAAGGGAATTAGGTCTATGAATGAACTTTCAAATCAGGTGGCAATCATCACGGGCGGCGGCCATGGCATCGGCCGGGAAATCGCCCTCGCATTCGGGCGCGCGGGAGCGAGAATCGTAATTGCCGCCCGCTCGGTCGAACCGATGAAGAAAACCTGCGCCGATTTGGAGGCCGCCGGCGTTCGCGCGATATACCTCGAAATCGACGTCTCGAAGGAGCCCGAATGCTTTCGCATGATCGAGGAGACGCTCACCGCGTTCGGCCGCGTCGATATCCTGGTAAATAATGCGGGAATTTCAGGGCCTACCAAGCGGATGCCGGACATTACGCTCGCCGAATGGAACGAAACCATCGACATAGACCTAACCGGCACTTGGCTTGCCACGCGCGCGGTAGTTCCGGTGATGGATCGGCAAGGCTCGGGCAATATCATCAACATTTCGTCGGGTGCTGGCCGGCGCGGCTATGCGCTGCGCACGCCGTATGCGGCGGCGAAATGGGCGATGATTGGGCTGACGCAATCGGTCGCGCTTGAATGGGGTGGGCGAGGAATCAGGTGCAATTGCATTTGCCCCGGCGCAATCGAGGGCGACCGAATCGAGCGTGTCTTCCATGCGCGCGCGGAGGCATTCAAGCAGCCGTACGAAGAAGTGCGGGCGGCGTTCGTCGGCCAGTCGGCGCTAAAGCGGCTTGCCACCGAGGAAGAGGTGGCGCGGACGGCGCTGTATCTTGCGTCGAGTATGTCGGACGGAATTACCGGGCAATCGATCAACGTCGATTGCGGCAGCATCATGAACTGATCGCATTCGCGTCACAGCGGGTCGAAATACGGTTCGATGCGGCCGTCGAAGTGGAACTCTCGTGCCAGAGATATCCACTTTCGATCGAGGCCGTGTAATGGCTCGGGCAGTTGGTCCAGAGGAAAGAAACCAGCTGTGAGCGCCTCCAGCGGATTGGGCGCAAGCTCGCCGCCGGCGATCCGGCAATAAAACAGGACCGTATAAATATGGCGGGCGGTCGAGCCGGATTTCTTGTTGTCGAATACAGCGATCAGACGTTCGGGAGAAACAATCAAACCGGTTTCCTCAAGCGCTTCCTTGGCGGCGTTTTCGGCCGGAGAAACTCCCACTTCGCAGAATCCGGTCGGATACCACCATCGTCCCGTCGGCCGCTGAATCATCAGGATTTCGTCGCGTTCGTTGAACGCGATCACACCGCATCCGACCGCCGCCGTTACATAGCCCTCGTAGCCGGCCAGGACCTGCTCGCGCCAAGTACGCCGAATTTCCTCGGCTTCGGTCTCGCCCGCGCCGGCGATGTGCGCATGCATTCGCGCTGCCTCTTTCAGCAAATCTTCGTATCGCTCGGCATCGAAGCCCGACGGCTTGAAGGCAAGACCGGTGCGTGCGATCGCCGAGATTCGTTCGACGAATCGCGCTAGTTCCGCGAGCAATCCCGATTGTGCCATGTTTCTTCGATGCACCTGCCTTGATGATACCGAAGCCGGACTTAGGACAGGTTATGGTCGCGAACGGATGCCTCTATGCCTGCGCTTTTGAGCCGCGCCGCAAGCTCGCGGGCCAAAACTGGCGAGCGATGCCTCCCGCCGGTGCATCCCATGCCGATTGTCAAATAGCTCTTGCCCTCGCGCCGGTAGAGCGGGATTAGAAATTCGAGCAACCCGCCGGTCTGATCGAGAAAACGGCCCGACTCCGGGTGATTCATCACAAAATCACGTACACGCGAATCGGTACCGGCAAGCGGCTTCAATTCAGGGACGAAGAATGGATTCGGAAGAAAGCGAACGTCGAAGACCAGGTCCATCCCGACCGGCATCCCGTATTTGTATCCAAATGAAACGATCGAGACCGACATGCCGCGGCCCGCACCTGCGCCCAGCACGGCCGCCGTTATCACCTCGCGCAATTCGTGAATCGTGAGTGCCGAGGTGTCGATTACTCGGGTTGCCCGCTCGCGCATCTCCGCAAGCGCCTCGCGCTCGCGGCGGATGCCCTCGGCGACGGTTGCTCCGGCCGGCGCCATCGGATGCGGCCGGCGGCTCTCGGAGTAGCGGCGCGTCAGAACATCGTCGGCGGCATCGAGGAAAAGTATTTCCGGGTGAACGCCGTCGTTTTCCAATTCCGAGAAGATTCGCGGCCATTGCGGAAAGAACAGGCGCTCACGCGCGTCGATTCCAAGCGCAATTCCCTTAAGCGGCGGGTTGCGATCGCAGGTGAGATCTACGACGCTGCCCGCGAGCGCAACCGGGAGATTGTCGACGCAATAGAATCCAAGGTCTTCGAGCACGCGCATCGCCGACGATCGCCCCGAACCAGCCACGCCGGTGACGATTATCAGGCGGGGTTTCGTTTGCGCGCTCATCGAGCCTGCCTGATCTCACTGCGCGCCGCGTTCAATGCGCGCGTCTTCAGTATTTGGCGTCCTCGTCCTTGATTAGGCGAAAGAGCTCATCCGTGCTGCCGGCCTTCATCAGCTTGTCGCGGAAGCCCGCTTCTTTGAACAGGCGCGATACGCGGGCAAGCGCCTTTAAATGGAGGCTCGAGGAGTCTTCCGGCGCAATCAGTACGAAGAACAGGTGGGAGGCGCCGCCGTCGAGCGACTCAAAGTCGACGCCCTTAATGTGGCGTCCGAACGCGCCGATAATTGTGGTCGGGCCGCGCAGCTTGCCGTGAGGAATCGCGATGCCATCGCCGATCGCGGTCGAGCCAAGCCGTTCGCGCTCTGCAAGCACGGCCTTAAGCTGAGGCAGCGGAACTTCCGGATGGCGCGTGGACAGCAAGTGGGCAAGCTCGTCGAGGACGGCAGGCTTTGTGGAGCCCTTCAAGTCGGCGATCACGGCGTCGGGACTGAGAAGATCGGTAATTTTCATTTACATCACTCGTCGCTCAAACTTCGGCATCGCTTATGGAGCCGAATCCAACTCAAGCTGCGATTACCATTTCTCGGCGGCGGTCAACACTTCGCCGGTTGACGGCGAGCGGACTTTTTTCGCCTTGAATTTCTCGCGGTGCTTTTTCAGCTGGCGTCCAACTTTATCCGCGAGCAGGTCGATTACCGAGTACAGGTCCTTGGTCTCTTCCTCCGCGGTCACAGACAGCCGGCCCGCCTTGACCGTAACTTCGCCGTGCTGGCGGAATTTGTCAACCGACAGGATTACGTGCGCGGTGCAATCGACGTTGAGCAGCCGCCCGATATGGGACAGCTTGCGCTCGGCATAATCCCGGATCGCGTCGGTCGGTTCGACGTGACGGAACGTCACTGTTACGGTAGCCGTTGGCGCCGCCGCGGTGCGAGTCCGCTTGCGTTCGACGCGCTCAACCGCGCGGGTGCGTTTTCCCTTTACGTTCTTTTTCGACATTTCGATTGCCTTCTGCCGGAACTGAATGTCATCCGGCCTGCTTGCGGGTCGCCGACGGAAGTATCCCCAGCGCTTGGCGGTACTTCGCGACTGTGCGCCGCGCGATGTTGATTTGACGGGCGCGCAGCATTTCCGCAATCGCCTGGTCGGAAAGCGGATCGCCGGGTGGTTCGGCGGTGACCAGAACGCGGATCTGCTCCTTTACGGTTTCGGCGCTGACATCCTCGCCGCTGGTGCCCTTTACCCCTGATGTGAAGAAAAATTTAAGTTCGAAAATCCCCTGTGGAGTATGCGCGTACTTGTTCGCCGTGGCGCGGCTGATCGTCGATTCATGCATCCGGATGTCTTCGGCGACATCCTTCAGCACCAGCGGCCGCAGATGGCTCACGCCGTGCTCAAAAAAAGCGTGCTGGAACTTCACGATCGAGGTGGCGACCTTAAAGATCGTCTGCTGCCGCTGGTAGATCGACTTTACCAGCCATCGCGCGGACCGCAGCCGTTCCTGCAGGTATTCACGGGTTTCAGGCGCCGCGTCGGGATCGTTCAGCACGCGCTGGTAATAGCCGGCCAGCCGCAGGCGCGGCACCGCTTCGCGATTGAGCGTGACGACATAATCGTCGCCGACCTTCTGTATGTACACGTCGGGGACGATATAAGACGGCTCCGCGCCGCCGTAGTCCCGCCCCGGTTTGGGTTCGAGCCCCGAAATAACCTTGGCCGCCTGTGCGACCATGTCCGCGGAAACGCCAACGAGCTTGGCGATTTCACCGTAGCGATGCTTTTCGAGCAAATCGAGATGGTTGCCCACGATACGCGCCGCGATCGAGTCCTCCATCCCGAGATTTTTCAATTGTGCCAGCAGGCACTCGCGCAGATCGCGCGATGCCGCACCCGGGGGATCGAAGCGCTGGACCCGCATCAAGACGCGTTCGACTTCGGCCGCGGGGACTTCCAATTGTCCAGCCAGCTCCTCGATTGGAGTCTCTAAATAGCCGTCATCGTTGAGGTTGTAGATTATCGTCGCGCCAATGCGTTGGTCACCCTCGCTCAGGTTTGACAGCCGCAGCTGCCACATCAGATGGTCTTCCAGCGAACTGCGGCGTAGCGAAGTATTTTCGAGTGCGCCGCGATGGTCGTCGTCGGGATCCGAATTGGCGGCGCCGCCTTCCTGCCAGTTGTTGGAATAGGTCTCCAGGTACTCGCGCCAATCAACCTTGTCGAGATTTCCGAGTTCCTTCAGTTCGGCTGCGGCGTCATGAGCCTCGGTCTGCTCGGGCGCAGCTGCCGGCTTTTCCTCGCGCGCGCCGGTCTCCCAATCGTCGTCTGCCGCGGCGACGGCGGCTTCCGCTTCTCCGGCTTCGGCCGGCAGCGGCTCGCCGCCGGATTCGTCTGCTTCGCCAGCTTCCGGCATCGTGGAGTCGGCGGCGGCTTCGGCGGGACTTTGATCGAGCGGCTCAAGCATCGGGTTTTGCTCGAGTTCCGATTGCACGATCGATTCAAGTTCAGGCAGGGATAGTTGCAGGATTTTTATCGCCTGCTGCAACTGCGGCGTCATCACCAATTGCTGGCGAAGCCGCAGGTCCTGTCCGAGTTTTACTTCAAGCGCCATCGCACTGGTTCCGGGTCACTTGCCCGCCTTGGTAGCCGGCGGCGGATTTGAATTGTCGCCCGCCTTATTCTGGTGCGGGAAAATTACCGCGTGAGCGCCTTCCACCACGCTGCGGTTGGTTTTCAGAAAAACAGTGATTCGCTTTCCGGTAATTTGGTCGCCTCCGTCATGCACCACCGGGCTGCCGGTCAGCACGACGGTTTGCTGCGCCTGGTTCATTACCGCATGGTCACCGGTTGCGAATCGGGTTCCCTGGCTTATCCGCACGTTGCCATCGGCGATCATATCCTTGATGACTTTCATATCGCTGTCGACGTAGTTCACATCCAACGTGTTGCTGGTGAGCTGGCCGGTATCCTGAATGGCTTTGACGTGGCCGCTCCATAAAATCGATTTGCCTTTGTAATCGAGCGACATCGTGTCGGCGGTGATTTTGATCGGCGATTTGCTCTTGTTGAGTCCAAGCCCTCCAAACGGGCCGCTATCGTCCGGTTCGTTTGACGCGACCTTGGTCGCACCGCCACCCTTTCCGGCTGGTTTACCGCCTTTGCCGGGCTTGCTCGCCTCCTCCGGTACGATGGGTTCGATTGCGGGTTCCGGAGGAGCCACCGCCGGGACGTTTTCAGTTGGAGGCGCCACAAATTCCACCGGTGGAGCCGAGACACCGCCAGATGCAGGCGCGGCTGATGCGGCCTTGATTGGAATTCCCTCCGATTCCGGAGCCTGCGGCGCTGCGGCATTGCCACCTACTGCGCCGGATACTGGTGGCGGGGAGGCGGGTGGCGGAGCGGCGGCTTCGGCATTGGCTGGGGCGTTGGGTGCGGCCGGTTCTACGCTCGTTACCGGCAGCGATGATGGCGCATTACCAGAAGACGCCGACGGCGCCGAGCCCGGCACTCCGCCGGTTACAGAGATCGAATCTCCGCTCAGGTCGTCGCCAGCCGCGGGGGTGGACTGTGCATGTAACGACCGCGCAGACACGAGTGCGAATGCAACCGCCGCCGTGATTACAATCGCCTTGAGCCGTCTGGCTGTGATGCGATCAAGTGGGTTTTGCAGTTTCACTTTGGTGCTTCGGCTGAACCACTGTATTTACTTGTTGGTGTAATTCGAAAATGCGTTCGTTGGGGCGGCCGGTCATGCCGACCCCGGTAACCTTGATGCCTTCCCCCTCCAGGGTCACGGGTCCCGGTGCTTCGACTTTGTCGTCGTCGGGCATGAAAGAGGCCGAATCGGTGCTGACGACAAAATCTCCGTAATGAACCACCGTGCCACCGCTCATGTCGGCGCGAGAAACATGATTGCCCTTCATCGCCAGCACGACATGCGGCGCCTGGATTTCGACCGGCTTGCCGTCACTCGATGTCATCGTAATTTTCGCCACAGTAAGCAATACAGTGGTTTTGTCCGATCCGTAGCTGGCGTCGTCCGCGGTAAGAACCCATTGGCGCTGTCCGGCTTTCATTTGTGTCCAGTGAAAATTGTGGGCGTGCAGGAGCGAATTTGGCACCAAATCAGCCATTTTTTCCAAAGCATCGGGGTTATTCCGGTTATGGACGACCCAGACCGCCACGACGATAAGGATCAATATCGCGACTGCGCCGAGGACGGCCAACGCTTTCGCGATGCGTCTGGGACTCAATTCCAATCTCTCCGTTAATTCAGCGTATCAACAGGATTTTTTCAAGTAAACTAACCCTTGCAATTTGCGGCGCAATTCTTGCGTATCAACGCCGGTCCGAGCCGCGATTTCAAGCGGTCGCCACAAATTCCGACGATTACCCGCAGGCGTGATGAATCCTCTTGAGCGTCTTCAGCAGTGCCGGAAGGTCGGCGAGCCGGTAAGAATTTGGCCCGTCGCTCAGCGCATGGTCGGGGTCCTCGTGCACTTCCATGAAGACCCCGTCGACTCCGACCGCGACTGCGGCCCGTGCCAGCGGCGCAATGTACTCGCGCTGGCCGGCCGAGCGTTCGCCGCTCGCGCCACCGCCCGGCAATTGCGCGGAATGGGTGGCGTCGAAGACGACGGGGTAGCCGAGGCCGCGCATGATCACGAGCGACCGCATGTCGGAGACCAGATTGTTGTACCCAAACGAGAAACCCCGCTCGGTCAGGATAATCTTCCGGGTTCCCGCGCTCTCCGCCTTGGCAACCGCCGGCTTCATGTCCCATGGGGCGAGGAATTGCCCTTTCTTGATATTTATCGCGCATCCGGTTTTTGCAGCTGCGACAATCAGGTCGGTCTGACGGGAAAGCAGCGCCGGAATCTGGATTATGTCGGCGACCTCCTCCGCCGCCGCGGCCTGTGCCGGCTCGTGAATGTCGGTCAAGATCGCGACGCCGGTTTCGCGCTTAACGCGCGCGAGAATCGAAAGGCCTTCGTCGAGGCCGGGACCGCGAAAGGAACTTGCGCTGGTACGATTAGCCTTGTCGAAGGATGATTTGAAGATGAACGGAAGCGCGGCGTTACGTGCGATTTCCGCAAGTTTGGCGGCGTGGCGCACGCACGACTCGTAGCTCTCGATTACGCATGGGCCTGCGATGATTACCAGCTCCGGTCCGCCAAACACGGCGCCGCCGGCCTTGACCTGCGCCACGTTCACGACGCCGATCGCAACTCCCGCACCTTGGGATGCTTTACGCCCAGTTCCGAACGCCGCTTGACGGCGGCTTTAATCAGCCCCCGGAACAGCGGATGACAATCAAGCGGGCGCGACTTCAATTCCGGATGAAACTGGCATCCGAGGAACCACGGATGGCCCTTCAGCTCCATGATTTCCACCAAGTGATCGTCGGGCGAGGTGCCGGTTGCCGACAGGCCGACCTGCTCCAATTGTGGACGATAGTTGTTGTTTACCTCATAGCGGTGACGATGGCGCTCGGAAATGCGCGCCTTGCGATATAGCGAATAGGCCAGCGATCCCTGCTTGATTGCGCACGGATACGCGCCCAACCGCATCGTGCCGCCTTTCTTCGACACGTCCTTTTGCGATTCCATGATGTCGATAACCGCATCCGGCGTATCGGCAGCGTTCTCGGAGGTGTTGGCGCGCTTTAACGCCAACAAGGTGCGCGCCGCTTCGATCACCATCATGTGCAGGCCATAGCAGATGCCCAGAATCGGCACGTTATTTTCACGGGCATAGCGGATCGCGCGAATCATTCCTTCGGTCCCGCGCTCGCCGAAGCCGCCCGGGACGATAATCGCGTGGGCGTCCTTCAAACGCTCCTCCGGATTCTGCTTCTCCAGCGCCTCCGAATCGACGTAGTCGATTGCGACCTTGGCTTCGTTGGCGATGCCGCCGTGGGCGATCGCCTCGTGCAGGCTCTTATATGAATCGACCAAGTTTACGTATTTTCCAACCACCGCAATGTTGACGGTCGTCTTTGGTTCCAGCGCGGTCTTTACGACCCTGCGCCATTTGGAAAGATTCGGCGCTCCGGTCCAGATGTTGAGCTTTTCGACTACGCGCTGATCGAAGCCCTCCTCATGGAATCGAATCGGCACCTGGTAAATTGTTTCGACATCGGGGGCCGAAATCACGCAGTTCTCCTCGACGTTGCAGAAGTGCGCAACTTTAGCCTTGAGCTTCTGATCGAGCGTGCGATCGCATCGGCACAGCAGTATGTCGGGCGAAATTCCCAGCCCGGTCAACTCCTTGACGCTGTGCTGTGTGGGCTTGGTCTTAAGCTCGCCGGCGGTACGGATGAACGGAACCAGCGTCAGGTGCACATAGATGACGTTCTCGCGGCCGTGGTCCCATCGGAACTCGCGGATGGCTTCGAGGAACGGCAGACTCTCGATGTCGCCGACGGTGCCGCCGATCTCAACAATGATCAGGTCGGCGCCCTCGGCGGCAAGCAGAATCCGGCGTTTGATTTCATCGGTGATATGCGGAATCACCTGCACGGTCGCGCCCAAATAGTCGCCGCGCCGCTCCTTTTGGATGACGGTGTCGTACACCTGGCCGGTGGTGAAATTGTTGCGGCGGCCCATCGTGGTCTGCACGAAGCGCTCGTAATGGCCCAAATCGAGATCGGTTTCCGCGCCGTCGTCGGTGACGAACACCTCGCCATGCTGTGTGGGACTCATCGTGCCGGGATCGACGTTGATGTAGGGGTCCATCTTTAGCATCGTGACCTTGAGTCCACGTGCTTCGAGCAGCGCCCCCAGGGACGCCGCCGCCAGCCCCTTGCCCAGCGACGATACGACGCCGCCGGTTACGAATATGAATTTAGTTTTTGCCCGCTCCATCCTGATTCCTCCCCACCGCTAGCACCTACCTAATTGACATCCACCTTGGAAAAAAGCCCATAATTGTTGAAGAAATTGGGTTCGTTTCGTAATTTTTTTAATAATAATCGACCGTTCCACTGCGTAAGATAATATCCTGTTCCTGAGTATTGGCTCATGCACTTATGCAGCACCGACCTTGCCTGCGCACTCTCTGGCGCGCGCGAGGTCGTCTGCCGTGTCCACTTCAATTGAGGGCGCGATTGATGCCACCACTCTGATTCTGCATCCATGCTCGAGCGCGCGCAGTTGCTCGAGCTTTTCGATTCGTTCCAATACCCCCGGCGCCAGGGCCGCGAAATCGAGCAGGAATGCGCGCCGGTACCCATAAACGCCCAAATGGCGGAGCGCCAACGCGGGCATTCCGCCGTCGCGTGCGAACGGGATCGGGCTACGTGAAAAGTATAGCGCGTTTCCATCCATTCCGCACACGACCTTGACCGCGTTGGGATTACGCCATTCCGCTTCGTCTTTGATCGGCGTTGCCAGCGTGGCCATCGCGATCGACGCGTCCGCGATCATCGGCGCGGCGAGCGCATCGAGATCGGCCGGCTCGACGAACGGCAAATCGCCCTGCACGTTGAGGTAAACATCGGCCGGAATCTTCTGCGCGACTTCCGCGATTCGATCCGTGCCGGTCTCATGGCTGGACGATGTCATCAGCACTTCGCCGCCCGCCGCGCGCACCGGCGCCGCGATCCGCTCGTCGTCGGTCGCCACGAGCACTCGCGACATCGACTTCGCGCGGCACGCCTGCCGCCATACACGGACCACCATCGGCATTCCGCCGATCTCCGCCAGCGCTTTCGCCGGCAGGCGAGTAGACCCGTAACGGGCGGGGACGACGGCGATCACCGATACGCCGGCCAGAGTCGTTCTCCATTTATTGGAATGTTCGATCCGAGGTGCACATAAAACAGTAACCGGCTGTCGCCGGTCATGTCAATTTCACGCCTCGACGGTTGCCAACAGGCGGCCGCGAATGGACCCTGAGCAGCCGTCCCTTCGGCAGGCTCAGGGCAAGCTCTGAGGCTCTGCGAAGGACCTCGGGGTTTTGGGATTTTCCCTCGCTATCCCGCAGGGCGGGATTCGAGCCATCGCTCGGCGCTCTACGATGCAAGCGCGATCTGCTGATAAGGTTCGCCCGGCTTGTGGGGGCCGATGCGGATGGTCACTTTGCGGTCAAGGCGCTTAAGAAAACCCAGCAATTTGTCGGTCGTGAAACGGCTGAAATGGCCGTTCATAAGATGGGAAACCTCCGGCTGCGCGACGCCAAGGAGCGCGGCGATTTCCCGCTGTTTGAGCTTTCTCGCCTTGACGATCCGATAGACATGGAAGCCGATTTGCGCGCGCGCAAAAAGCTCGTCGGCATCCTTCAGCCGCAAATCGGCAAAAACATTGCCGCTGCCCTTTTCAATTTTGATTTTGCGCTGCTTCACGTTCGGCCAACTCCTTTGCCTCCCGGTATCTCCGCCGGATCAATTCCACATCTTTCTTTGACGTCTCGATCCCTTTGCGGGCCTTCTTCTGAAAGGCGTGCAAGACGTAAATCTTATTGCCCAGTTGAACCGCGACCACCGCACGGAAAGCATCGGTGTCATATCGTATGGCAAGCTCCAAAACTCCGCTGCCGATGCCCTTGAACGGTTTTGCGTCTTTTGGCATCCCTCCAAACTGGATCAGTTGCAATTCATCTCCGATCAGCTTCTGCGCGCCTTCCGGAAACTCACGAATGTTCCGCTTTGCGTTTCCCAGCCATATCACGGGCCGTAACGCCGGTGTTTCAAGACTGTTCAAGACCGCTTGCCCCTATGTTATAGGAAATTTACTATAGAAGAAAGCCTCCGGCACGCCCGCGCCGTTTGCGGACGGCTCCGGGTGAAACGGGAAGTCCGAAACCCGTGAGGGGTTTCGGGAATTTTTTCCTATCCCTCCTTGCGCGATTCGAGCCATCGCTCGGCGTCACGCCGCCTTCATGCGCCTGACCTTGCCGAGGCGGACCGTTTTTCCGGCCCGCCACAAATCGTATTGCTGCTGCATGTTCATCCAGCTTTCGGCCGAAGTGCCGAACGCCTTGGCCAACCGCAGCGCCATCGCCGGGCTGACTCCCGCCCTGCCGTTCAGCAGTTCGGACAGCGCCTTGCGGGTGACGCCGAGGCCGCGCGCGGCCTCGGTAACGGACAGGCCCAGCGGCTCAAGGCATAGTTCGCGGATGATCTCGCCGGGATGAGCGGGATTATGCATCGTCATTGGAAAACCTCGTCGCGAATCGTTCTAATGATAATCAATATAGTCCACCCGGATTGCGTCGCGGCCGTCGAACCCGAAAATTACGCGATAGTTGCCTCCAACCGAGACCGCCCACCGGTCCGCCATTTTGCCCTTGAGGGGATGGAGGCCGAGCCCGGGCAGCGCCATATCGCCCGGCGCGGTTGCTCCGTTAAGCGCCGTCAGGATTAGCCGCAAACGGTTCGCGTGGGCCGGCTGGATGCCGCCTTTGGCGCCGGTCTTGAAGAACCGTTCAAGCCCCTTGTGGGCGAAGGCTTTGATCGCTGCGGCCAGTGTAACCTATAACGTATCGGGTGGCAATGGCCGCGCGTCAGAGCCGACGCAGCCGCTAATCATAGCCATTGCGAAACCCCGCGCGGGTTTCGCGCTTCCCGTTTTATTCGGAGTCGTCCGCAAACGGCGTCCCGCCGTTTGCGGCACTGCGGGAAGTCCGAACCCCGTGAGGGGTTTCGGGGATTTTCCCCTATCCCTCCTTGCGGGTTTCGAGCCATCGTTCGGCGTCGATCGCGGCCATGCATCCGGTTCCCGCCGCCGTAATCGCCTGCCGATAGACTCGATCGGCCGCATCGCCGGCAGCGAACACGCCTTCTATATTGGTGCGCGTAGAGCCGGGCTTCACTTTGAGGTAGCCGGTCTCGTCCATGTCGAGCTGGCCCTTGAAGATTGCGGTATTCGGCTGATGGCCGATCGCCATGAAAACTGCGTCGGTTTTGAATTCGGTGATCGCGCCGGTTTTGACATTTTTCAGGCGTGCGCCGCTGACGCCGTTTTTCGGATCGCCGATAATTTCCTCGATTGCCGAGTCCCAAACGAACTCGATCTTCGGATTTTTGCGCGCGCGGTCCTGCATGATCTTGGAAGCTCGCAGCGAATCGCGGCGATGCACGATCGTTACTTTCGTGCAGAAGCGGGTCAGGAAAATCGCCTCCTCCATTGCGGTATCGCCGCCGCCGACGACGATTGCTTCCTTGTTCTTGAAGAATGCGCCGTCGCACGTGGCGCACGCGCTGACGCCATATCCCATAAGCCGTTTTTCCGACTCGATTCCGAGCAGCTTGGCCGACGCCCCGGTCGAAATAATCAGCGCTTCGGCCTTAATCACTTTGCCGTCGGTGACCAGTTCAAACGGATGCTTGCCAAGGCGCGCTTCGGTGACCTCACCGGCGATAAAGCGGGTGCCGAAACGGGCCGCCTGCCGCCGGAACACTTCCATCATCTCGGGACCCTGGATGCCTTTTTCGAAGCCGGGGTAGTTCTCGACCTCGGTGGTGATCGTCAATTGGCCGCCCGGCACGGTTCCCTCGATCAGCAGCGGATTGAGGTTGGCGCGTGCGGTATAGAGCGCGGCGGTAAGTCCGGCTGGGCCGGAACCGAGGATCACGACGGGATTGATTTCGTCAGCCATAATGTTCCTGCATGCGAATCGATGAGGATAAGCTTCAAGAGTTTATTGTATCTCCTCGCCGGGTCAACATAAGCTTCAGGGAAGGAAAACTCCGAAACCCCTAACGGGTTTCGGACTTCCCGCAGTGCCGAAAACGGCGAGACGCCGTTTTCGGAAGGCTTGTCCCGAGCGAAGCCGATGGAGCAGCCCGGAAGCGCGGCCCCTGTGGGAGATTTCGCAAACGGCTATGATTAAGAATCGCATTGGCTCATCATACTGAATCAGTGTTCTAAACCACTCTTGCGATGGCCGAAAAGAAACAGACTCGTGCGCGGCGCGCTACGCTTGCGCGCCTTACGCATCTGGATGGCGGTGGGCGCGTGAGGATGGTCGATGTCGGCGAAAAGGCGGTCACCCGCCGCGAAGCAATCGCGCGCGGAAAAATCGCGATGGCGCCGGCCACCCTCGATGCGATTGTTCGTGGCGCGCTCAAGAAAGGGGAGGCGCTTGCCGCGGCGCGCCTTGCCGGGATCATGGCCGCCAAGCGGACCCATGAATTGATCCCGCTATGCCATCAGCTTCCGCTCGACACGGTTGAAATCGACTTTTGCCCCATTGCGGCGGATGCATCGCTTGAGGTTCAAGCTCGCGCGGTCACGTCGGCCAGGACCGGTGTCGAAATGGAGGCGATGGTCGCGGTAAGTGCCGCGGCGCTCACAATCTACGACATGGCCAAGGCGATCGATCGCGCGATGGAAATCGGTGCAATCCGCCTGGTCGCAAAGCGCGGCGGAAAGAGCGGCGAGTTCCGTCGAGCCGGCGAGCGCAAATGGCCGAAAAACTAGAATCGCGGTACGCGCGCGTATTCCTCAAGAATGGGCGCGACCGTCCGGTTCGCGGCGGCAACCCGTGGATATTCTCGCAGGCAATCGAACGGACCGAGCCCGATCGCATCGAGGCCGGCACACCGGTCGAGGTGATTTCCGCGGACCAGACGCTGATCGGGCTTGGCTACCTGAACCTGTCGACGACGATCGCAATCCGAATGCTCTGGTGGCGCGGCTCGAAGTCCGCGCCGACGCCTTCAATTTCTGAACTGGCCGCGCGCAGGCTGTCAAATGCACTTGATCTCCGGCGCAGCTTCGTCGGTGATGACACCGATTCCTATCGCGTCGTAAATGGCGACGGCGACGGATTGTCGGGCGTGGTTGCCGATCGCTACGGCGACGTGATCGTCGTTCAACTGCTCACCGCCGGCGCGGATCGGATGCGCGAAACGATCGCTGCGGAACTGGGCCGGCTCGCGAACCCGCGTGCGATTCTGGAACGAAGTTCCGGTGCGGTGCGGCGGCAGGAGGGGTTGGAGGATTCCGTAGCGACGATCGCGGGAGAACCAGTTGCGTCAACGGTTGCCACTGAAGGCGGAATAAAGGTGAAGGTCGATTTCGAGCACGGCCAGAAAACCGGCTATTTCCTCGATCAGCGCGAAAATCGCGCCCGCGTCCGTTCGATCGCAAAGGGTGCGCGTGTCCTTGACGCATACTGCTACGGTGGGGGGTTTTCGCTGGCGGCGATTGCTGGCGGGGCTGCGCGCGTAACCGCGATCGATACGTCGGAGCGGGCGATCGGATGGGCGCGCGAGAATCTGGCGTTAAATGGGCATCGTCCCGATGCCGCCGAACTAATCCATGCCGATGCGGCAAGGTACATGGCCGAAACGCCGGAACGCTTCGATTTGATCGTGCTCGATCCGCCGCCGCTGGCGCGGTCACGCGCGGATGCCGAGCGGGCCGGGCGCCTTTACGTAGAGCTAAATTCGCTCGCGATGCAGGCGTTGGCGCCACGCGGGCGGCTGATGACATTCTCATGCTCGGCACATTTCGGCGGAGAGGATTTCATCCGCGCTGCGAGATTCGCGCAGGGACGTGCAAGCAGGAACCTGCGAATTCTTGCGCATCTGGGCCCCGGTTCCGATCATCCAGTGCTGCTGGGGCATGCCGAGGGCGAATATCTTACCGGATTGCTGCTCGGGGAACTGTGACGCTTGAGAGGTCCTTCGCAGAGCTTCAGGACGGCTGCTCAGGCGCGCTTCGCAGCCGCTTGATAACCGCGTGGCTTTCCCTAATATAGAGCCACTTTTGCCGGACCGTCTCGATGAAACCAATCACTAGCGGATATCGCTGCATAATCATCGCTATCGCTCTGGCTGCCATTAGCGTCGCGGGATGCCACCGCGAAATAGCGGTTCCGCCGCTGCCGGAGCGCTATGTAACGCTGTCGGACAAATTCTTCGACGTCTGGCCGACGGGACCCACCAGCGCGTTTGTGGCCGGCGATCGCGGCAAACTGCTGTACACCGACGACAATGGCGCGCACTTCGAACGGATCGACATCGGCACCGGGCTTGCCGTGTTCGGAATTCAGATGGTCGACGGCAGGACCGGATTCCTGTGCGGGCAGGATGGCCTGATAATGCGCACGCGGGACGGCGGGAAGACCTGGCAGCAACTAAACTCGCGGACGCATCTGTATATCTTCGCGCTGTCGTTCACCGATCCGATGCATGGGTTTTTGGTCGGCGATCGGGGGCTCGTGTTGAGCACCTCCGACGGCGGCGAAACCTTTTTCAAGCGCCAGTTGGAGCGAATTTTCCCGCCTGAACTGGCCGATTTTGCGCTTCCGTACCAGGAACCGATTCTTTATTCGGTAAAATTCGTCGACAACGATCACGGCTGGATCTCCGGCGAAATGGGCCGCCTGTGGGCGACCGATAACGGCGGCAAAACCTGGAACGAACAGCAGCAGTCATTGATGACTCAGTGGAAGCATACGCTGGGCCCCAATGACGATTCCCGGCTGGCCGATTTTCTAATGCCGACATTTTTCAGCATTTCGTTCCGCGATCGCGATCATGGGGCGGCGTGCGGGCTGGAAGGGTGGATTATTCAGACCGATGACGGCGGCAAGAACTGGCGTTTTGCCCATCAGGCCGACAAACCCGGGGGTACCGCCGATACGCTGGTGCCCGGTGCGCCTCAAGATCCAGCGCGCGACCCGCTGTTTTCTATCGATCTGTTCGGCAACGATCAGGGAATGGCGGCCGGCCTGACCGGCACGGCGCTCAGACTGCAGCCCGACGGCACATGGGCGCACGATCCAAGTGTTCCGGGACTGCCGATCCCGTTCAGCCAGGTGCGGTTCTTTGACGCGCAGCACGGATGGATCGTCGGCTTGGGCACCATCCTCTATACCGGGGACGGCGGTAAGAGCTGGCGATTCTGCCAGGGCGGCAGCCGCAAACGGGGGCCGGCATGATCTGGCATCGGTTTGGCGACTGGATTCTGCGCTGGCGATTCCTGGTGCTGCTGGTAGTCGGCGCGCTGACGGGATTCTTCGGCTACTACGCGATGCAGACCGAGCTGGTTACCAGCTTCGGGGATCTGCTCCCGCAGAACCATCCGTTCGTAAAAATCGCGCACCAATACGAGGAATACTTCGGCGCTGTAAACAACGTCACGATTATGATCGAGGCGCGCGAAGGCACGATCTATCAGCCCGACATCATCAAGAAGATCTCGGAGATGACCCGTGACCTCGACACGGTTTATGGGATCCAGCATGGCTCGGTTCGCTCCCTGGCGACCGCCAGCTACCTGCGTCCGCTGGCCGGCGGCGTGATTCTGAACGCACCGGTCCTCCCCAATGGCGAGGTGCCCAAGACCAAGCGCGAACTCGAAGAGCTGGAAGCCAACGTACACAAGAATCCCGGTGTCGTTTTCGGCCGATTCGTCTCGCTCGACGATCGGGCGGCGGTAATCGAGGGCAGTTTTCTCGAGTCGCAGCTCGATTACCGGAAAATTTTCCGCGAAGTCTACCAGCATGTCGTTCATCGCCAGCGCGATGCGACCGTGCGCATTTACGTCGGCGGCGCCCCGATTCTGTACGGCTGGGTGTATTACTACACGCCCCAGGTCTTCAAGATTTTCTTCATCACCGTGCTGGTGGTATGGACGCTGCTGTACCTCTATTTCCGCGATTGGCGCGGCGCGATGCGTCCGACCATCTCCGGAATTATCTGCGCGATTTGGGGCTTGGGCTTTATCAAGCTGATCGGCTTTGGCCTCGATCCGCTGGTGCTGGTCATCCCGTTCCTGATCACCGCGCGCGCCGTGAGCCATTCCGTGCAGATGCACGATCGTTACTACGAGGAATATTACCGCTTGCGCGACAAGCGGGCGGCGATTCTGTCGTCATTTTCGGAACTGTTCGTGCCGTCGCTGTCGGGAATCCTGGCCGACGCCTTTGGCGTGCTGATGATTCTGCTGGTGCCGGTCGTATTTCTGCAGCGCCTGGCGATCACCGCAAGCTTCTGGATCGCGGCAATTATCGTCAGCGAATTGATTCTCAATCCAATCGTGTACTTCTATCTCGAACCGCCGCAAATTGGCGTCATCGAACAGCGCGAGCACGGCCCGTTCAAACGATGGCTGGAGAAATTCGCCAAGGCGATGCTTGAGCGGCCGGGCCGAATCTTCACTTCGGTTGCGACAGTTGGCGTAATCCTCCTGTGCGCGTTCTTTTGGACCGGGCTGAAAGTGGGAGATCCGTCGTCCGAATCGCCGGTGCTGTGGCCCGACTCAACGTACAACCGCGCGATGGCCGCGATCCAAGGCGAATTTGGCGCGATCGAACAATTCGTGGTGGTTGCGCAGTTGGGAAATCGCGACGCGCTTAACGATCCGAAGCTGTATCATGTGATGGACGAGTATCAACGATATCTTGAAGGCGACCCGGCGGTGGGCCGCACTTTCTCGGTTGCCGATTTGATCGCGGTCGGCGGCGCCGCACTGCGGGAATTTCAGCCCAAATGGAATGTGCTGCCGACAAGCGTTAACGGAACTGCGCAATTGGTGGGCGGCCTGTTGGGTGGCGCCTCGCCGCTCTCGACGGCATACATCATCACGCCCCGGCGCGAGGCAACGCAGGTGACCGTCTATTGCCGCGATCGCGAGGGCGAAAACGTCGAACGGATCGTCAAACGCACCCAGCAATTTTTCGCCGATCCCAAACATCAGGTGAAGGATGTTACGTTTGCGCTGGCCGCCGGTATCATCGGCGAGTTGGCCGCCGCGAACGAGGAAATCATCAACAACGACTTGCTGCTCAACGTGCTGGCCTTCTTCACAATCTACTTGATCCTTTTGTTCACCTACCGCTCGTTCATGGCAGGCCTGTATTTGCTGTTTCCGCTGGCTTTGGCCAATGCGTCAATCAATGCGTACATGGGTGCGCACGACATCGGGATAAATATCAACACGCTCCCGGTCGTGACCGTGGGCGTCGGCTTCGGCATCGACTACGGGATATATATCGTCAGCCGAATCATCGAGGAGCTGGCCGCCGGCCGCGACCTGAACGATGCCACCTACACATCGCTGGTCACGTCGGGCAAGGCGGTTACATTCACCGCGCTCACGCTCGTCGCATCGGTCTTGTTCTGGTACTGGTCGGATATCCGGTTCGACGCCGAGATGGGCATGCTGCTGGCGGTTTGGATGTTCGTCTCGATGCTGGGAGCGATGACGATACTGCCGGTGATGATCGTGTCGTTTAATCCGTCCTTCATCCGCAAGGAGATGGAGCGCGTGGTGGCCTCGCGCCGCCGGCAGGCTGAACGCGCATCCTGATTGCGAATTGGGCAGCGGCTATGGCGGAACTGGCGATTTTTCCTGATGGCGCCAAGCTTCCCGCCAAGGTCGCCGAGCTTGCGGCGGCGATCGATCGCGACGGCGGCGCCGCTATGGCCGCGTTTCAGGAGCCGGTCGGCGATCACTGGCATCTGTTTGCAATCCTCCCGATGGCGAAGGTGCAGCCCACGCCGTACCAGCGCGACCTGTCGCCGGCGCACCTCAAACGCATGATCGAGGTGATGAAAAAGCTGGGCCGCTTCACCGAGCCGATCGTCGCGGTCCATGCCGATGGCATTTACTGGACGCCCAACGGAAATCATCGCCGTGCCGCCGCCGAAAAATCGAAGGCAAAAACGATCCCGGCGATCGTGATTCCGGATGCTGAAGTAGCCTTTCAGATTCTCGCGCTGAACACCGAGAAGGCGCACAACCTGCGCGACAAGGCGATGGAAGTGATTCGCATGTATCGCGCGCGGATGGAGGCGCATCCGAAAGCCGATGAAAAAGACTTTGCCTTTGAATTTGAGCGTGCGCATTTCATCACTCTCGGCCTCCTGTACGAGAAGAAACCGCGATTTGCCGGCGGAGCCTTCGCGCCGCTGCTGAGCCGCGTGGATAATTTTCTTGCCAAGCCGTTGAAAGAAGCATTCGAGGAGCGCGAAGAGCGGGCTGCGATGGTCGAGCGCGCCGACGAGTTACTGTCCGATCTGGTCGTGAAGGGAAAAAAGCGCGGCCTGATGCATCCCTATTTGAAGAATTTCATCGCCGCGCGATGCAACCCGCTATCGCGAGCGCGGAAAAATCTACCATCGTGCAAAGCGGCGCTTTCGAGCATGGTCAAGGCGCTTGAAGAGTTCGACTTGGGAAAGATCCACTTCGGCCAGATTCAAGCCGCCGCACAACTCGTGGCGGCGACATCGGTCGCGGAACCGGGGTAAATCGAAACATCGCCGATAAGGCGCGGCAGGAAATTCCTCTCCCGTTATTTCACGGGAGAGGGAAGGAAGGGCGACCGCCGCGTCCCCTGTGGTAAACTACTTCGGTTCAGATGAGCCCACCGCCATGAAATACGAGCTTGAACCATATCATCGTGATGTGCCTGATGAAGAACTGCTGGACGATCTCCGGCGTGTCGCAAGAGAACTGGGCAAGAGCCGAGTTACTGTTGACGAGTATAATGAAAGGGGCCGCTTTCATAGCGACACTCTTAAACGACGGTTAGGATCATGGTTTAAGGCGACCGACAAAGCTGGTTTGAAGCGGACACGCATCCTCAACATTTCCGATGAAGAGCTCTTCTCCAATCTTGTAGAAATTTGGACCAACCTCGGAAAGCAGCCGCGTTACTCAGACCTGAAGCCGGAAACCTCAAAATTTGCGGCAGGAACGTACGAAAAACGCTTTGGCACTTGGCGCAAGGCACTTGAAGCATTCGTTCAATGGGCCAACGAAGGTGAACCACCGCCCACGTCCAATGAAGTAGCCAAGAGGGCCGGAAGGCGCACGCCTAGACAACCGAGCTTGAGGTTGAAGGTGCTAGTCCTCATGCGCGATGGAAACTTGTGCAAGCTTTGCGGGGCTAAAGCGGGCGATGGCATTACGAAGCTCCATTTCGATCACTACCCGATACCGTGGAGCAAGGGCGGAGAAACGGTGCTCGAAAACCTTCAGATTCTCTGCAAGGAGTGCAACCTCGGTAAGGGTGATTGGACGCCGGAGAACTGCTCCCTACGCCGCCGCGGGGGCGTGGGAGAGTTCGAAGGCGCCCGGCTCGATTCCTTCGCTGGAGCGCAACACGATCTTGGTCGATAGCCGCCGCTCAAGCGCCTCCAAATCCTTTGCGCCGTGATCGTACAGATAGCGCGCGACGTCCGTGTTCAGCTTCACAACCAGCATGTCGCCGCCCGGTTTGCGAATCGCCTGGCGATGGATTCCACGCAGCACTTCGGCGGCCAGCGTCGGCGCTGACTTGACGACGCGCCGCCCGGAGCATCGCGGGCACGGATCGGTCAGCAACTGCTCCAGGCTCTCGCGCGTGCGCTTGCGGGTCATCTGGACCAGCCCCAGCTCGGAAATCTTGAGCGCTGATGTCCGCGCCCGATCGCGTTTGAGCGCGGCCGCGAGCGCATCCCCGACTTTCTTGCGATCCGCCTCGCGTGCCATGTCGATTAGATCGACGATGATGATTCCGCCGATATTGCGCAGGCGCAGTTGGGTTACGATTTCCTCGACCGCTTCGAGGTTGGTCTTGAGGATGGTTTCGTCCTGGCTGCGCTTGCCGACAAAGCGGCCGGTGTTAACGTCGATAGCGGTCAGCGCTTCAGCCTGATCGAAAATCAGGGAGCCGCCCGATTTGAGCCATACCTTGCGCTCGAGCGCCCGTTCGATTTGAGGTTCAAGGTTGAATTTGTCGAACAGCGGCTCGGCGCCGTCATGCAGCATTACGCGCGACCGCAATCGCGGCATGTAGTTCTGCACGAACTGAACGATGCGGCCGTACACGGTCGGATCGTCGCACCACAGCCGATCGACCTCGGCGGAAAACAGGTCGCGGACCACACGCATCGCGACGTCCAGATCGCTGTAAAGAATCGAGGCCGGGCCGACGCTTTCGTTCTTGCGCAGAATCGAGGCCCACAGCTTGGTCAGAAACGCGATGTCGCGATGGATCTCGCGGCTGCTCACGCCCTCGCATGCGGTCCTTACGATGAAGCCGCCTTGTGCCGGACGCATCTCTCCGACCGCCGCGCGCAACCGCGCGCGCTCATCGGCGCTCGCAATCTGGCGCGACACGCCGATGTGATTGCTCGCGGGCGTGTACACCAGATGGCGTCCCGGCAGCGAAACCGAGGAAGTCAGCCGCGCGCCCTTGGTGCCGATCGGCTCCTTCGCGATCTGGACGATAATCTCCTGCCCGCGCTTGAGTAGCTGCTCGATCGGCAGCCGTGCGCGATTTGGTTGGCCGCCGCCGCGACGGCCACGCCGCCGCCTTCGCCCTCGCTGCCCGGATGCCGGCGCCCCCTCGACGGGTGTTTCGTCGCCGGTTGGCTGCGGCGCCTCGGTCTCAAGCTCGCCGTCGTTCGACGGTTCGGTCTCGACATCTTCCTCGCCGATAACCTGGGCTACCGCGCTGAGATCCGCGCTGCCATCGAGGAAATCCGAGACGTGCAGGAAGCCGGCTTTTTCCAACCCGATATCGACGAACGCGGCCTGCATCCCCGGCAGCACGCGCGTGACTTTGCCCTTGTAGATGTTTCCGGCCAGACCGGCCTGGCGGCCGCGTTCAAGGTAGAACTCGGCGAGTTGATTATCTTCGAGAAGTGCGACGCGCACTTCCATTGCGGACGAATTGATTGCGATCTCTCGTTTCACTGACGGACTCTTTTCTGGAATGGATGAATGGCCAATCTAGGGCCGGGGTGGGTTGTGCCGGTTTCTATCGCGCGACGGCGGCACAGCCGATTGACGGGCTTGCGCTCTGGTGACATCGCGATATCTCCCTGGCGATTAATTGCCCACGATCATACGGGGCGGCACGGACCTCCGCAAGCAAGCGTAATTAACCTCGATTTTACGAGGGTTTCATCCGTCCCGCCTTGACACGCGATCGCAAGGACGGATACTTCTTCTACAATGTCAGTTGCGGCCGAAACCTTTTCGGCGCCATACGCGCCGGGCGGAAGCGTACTTAATAGCAAGGTTCTGGTCTTAAACCGCTCCTACCTTCCGGTCCACGTTACGTCGGTCAAGCGCGCCTTCGCGCTCCTGTATCAGGGTGCGGCGAAGGCGGTTGACGACCAATATCGCACGTTTGATTTCGAAAGCTGGCGCGATCTCGCGATCGAAGTCCAGCACGAGCGGCTGGGAATCGTGGATGGATTCATCCGCGTGCCGCGGGTCCTGCTATTGCAGGCGTATGAGCGCGTGCCCCGCCGCCACGTGCGGTTCTCGCGCTTTAATATCTTCGCCCGCGACAATAACACCTGCCAGTACTGCAACAAGCGGATGGCGCGCACCGAGTTGAATCTCGACCATGTGGTTCCGCGCTCGCGTGGCGGAACCTCCACGTGGGAGAACATCGTCTGCTCGTGCCATTACTGCAACCGGCGCAAGGGCGGGCAGACTCCGGAAGAAGCCGGAATGATCTTGATCCGCAAGCCGCGGCGGCCGGAATGGACTCCATTCAGTTCCGAGATGTTCAGCCTCAAGCGTTATCGGGAATGGATGCCCTACCTGTCTCAGGTTGATAGCGCTTACTGGAATACCGAACTTATCCAAGACTGAATTAATGCGGCCTCCCGGCTGTTATCCACAATCAGCCGGGCTGGTCGATCCGTCAATCCACAACATCTTGTGGCTTCCTCTTGACCCGGTGGCCGGGCTTTGGGATATGCTGAAGACGTTGTGGAGGTGGCGGAGGCGATGGTGGTATGCGGCTGAAGAGCCTGGAAGTCGTAGGCTTCAAGTCCTTTCTCGAACCGACGGCGATTAGTTTCGCACCGGGGGTAACCGCGGTTGTCGGTCCCAACGGATGCGGCAAATCGAACGTCGTGGATGCGATCCGATGGGTCTTGGGTGAACAAGCTCCCACGCGGCTGCGCGGCAAGAGCACCGAAGACCTCATCTATGCCGGCAATGATTCCAATCCTGCCGCCGGGATGGCTGAAGTATCGCTGGTGCTGGAAGCCGAGGACGGCAGCCAGCTTCCCGAACCTTACTCCGCGCTTAGCGAAGTTGCGGTAACCCGCCGCGTCTACCGCGACGGCGAGTCCGAGTATCTCCTGAACAAGATTCCATGCCGCCTCAAAGATATCACGGAATTTTTCATGGCCGCGCAGATTCACAGCCGCGGCTACGCGATCGTCGAGCAGGGGCGCATCGATGAGGTCATCCAGTCCAAGCCCGAAGAGATCCGCACCCTGATCGAGGAGGCCGCCGGGCTCTCGCTCTTCAAGGGCCGGCGCGAGATGAGCGAGCGCAAGCTGGAGCGCGTGAAGGAAAACCTGGCGCGCGTGGACGATGTAATAAGCGAGATCGAGCGGCAACTGAATTTCGCCCGCCGCCAGGCCAAGAAGGCCGAGACCTATCGCATCGCACGGGCCGAGCTCGGCGAACTGGAGCGCTTCTCGGCTGCGCGCAGGCTTATCAATCAGCGCGAGGAGCTGGCCGCGCAGACCGGCCGCAGCGGAGAGCTTCGCGCCGGTATCGAACGCTCGCGCGGCGCAGCCGATGCGATGCGTGTTGAACTGGAGCGTGCGCAGGCCGCCGCGCAATCGGCTCGTTCTGGCTTGGGCGGCACGCAACGCGAGTTGGAGAATCTCCAGTCCGGCGCGGCCGAACGGACGCGCACGCGGGAATTCCTTACCCGGCGCATGGCCGCGCTCACGGAGATGGAGCCGAACCTGCGCGCGCGGATGGTCGAACTCGAAGCGAAAGCGACGATGGCTCGCGCCGCACGTGCGCACGCCGGCGCAGCATTGGCGCGCGAAATGGGCACGGGGGACGGTGGAGAATCGGCATTCAAGGAAGCCACTCTGCGCCATGAGATCGCGCAAAGCGAACTCAAGCGGGCCGAGCATCGTATCGAAGAAACCAAGGACGAGCTCTCCGACGTAGTTCGAGAAGCCGCGGTGGTTCGCGGCCGTTTGGGTGATCTCGCCGGCGAACGCGCCGAGTTGGATGAGCGGCTGAGTGCCGCCGCCAGCGGTGCTCCAGCAATCGCAACCGAACTTGAGACGGCTCGCGGGATGTTGGCCTCGGCGGAACAAGAGCTTGAGGCATGCCGTTCCAGGATGGCCGAATTGGACGGCGCACGGCGCGATGCCGGTGAGCGCGAGATTGAAGCACGCTCGATGATGGAACATCTCGCCTCACGCATCGCGGCGCTCCGAGCCGCCCTCAACCCGGGTGCCGGGACCGATTCGAATTGCGCGGCCGGGATGCGGCTTCGCACGGTGCTGGAGTCGCTCAACGGCGACCGGCCGGCGGTCGACCCCGCGATCCTGAGCCAGGTTGTGCGTGCGCCGGGGACCTTGGAGCCCGCGCTGCGCGCCGTGCTGGGCGACCAGATGGAGGCGGTAATTGTCGAGTCGCCGCAATTCGCGATGCGCGCGATTGAAATCCTCAAGGAGACGCACGCCGGACGGCTCAGCTTCGTGCAGGAACCGGACGTTGCTGCCGCGCCCCATCATGCGATCGATGCGCCCGGAATCGCCGGGCGGCTGGTCGATATGCTTGAAATTGAGCCGCGCTTTAAGCCGGTGGCCGAAGCGATGCTCGGTCACGTAATGGTCGCCGACGACCTGCGCGCCGCATTTGCCGCGTCGAACTTGAACGGCCACGGCACTTTGTTCGTAACCCGCGATGGCGATCTGATTTCGCCGGGCCGGATCATCAGCGGCGGCAGCGCCGATGACGTCCGCATCGCGGCCGGCCTGGTTACGATCGAATCCGCATCCCGCGAGCTGGCGCGCGCTGAACAGGAACATGCCGCGCACGCCGAAGCGTTTGCCGCGATCGCGGACGCTCGCGAGCGCGCCGACCGCGATCTTGGCGATGCGCGCCATCGCGCCCGCGAAGCCGAAAAGATTGCAAATGAACGGCGCGATGCGCTTGCGCGTGCCGAGCAGGCCGCCGCACTTGCGGGAGCGCATACTGCGGGCGCAAGCCGGCGACTGGGTGAAATCGCGGACCTGATTGCCACATCCAATGCCCGCCTTGAGGAACTCGCGATCGCGGAGCAGGAGGCGCGCGCACGGCTGGCTGCGGTCAACAGCGAGATTTCGGTGCTCCGCACCGCGGCGGACGAGGCCGCGACGGCGATGCTGGAGGCGGCCGCGCGTTACGAGGCGCGCAAATCGCGGCTGGGCGCGATGGAAAGCGAATTCGCACATGCGCGGCGCCAGGCCGCCGATATCGAGGCGCAGATCGCCGAGAATATCGCTGCACTGGACCGGTCCCGCGACGAGCGCGCCGAATTCGAGCGCGAGATGGCGTCGATGGCGGTGCAGGATGCCGCCGCGCGCGAGCGCGAGGCGCATCTTGAAGCGGAGCTTCGGCGGCTGCGCGAGGAATGCGGCGAGGTCGAACGCGCGCTGGAGGCGCGCCGGGCCGATTGCAAGCAGGCGCAGGACGCCCTGCAGGCGCTGGAAGCGGAAGCGGCGGAATGCGCACTCAAATGCGAGCGGGCGCGCACATTGTGCGAGGAGCTGGCGCGCGGCTTTGCCGAGAAATTCGGCGCCGAGTTCGACGCGCTGGCCGCCGAAATCATCCCGGCGCTCGACGGGCGCGACTCAATCGCTGACGATTCGAGAATCGCGGAGTTGCGCGCCAAGCTGGAGCGAATCGGCGAGGTGAATCTCGCCGCCGAGAGCGAGGTCAAGGAACTGGAAGAGCGGGGCGCATTGCTCGGCACGGAACGCGCCGATTTGCAATCCGCGCTAGACGATCTGACTCGCACGATAACTCATCTGAATCGCGAGGCTCGCCGCCGCTTTGCCGAAACATTCGAGGGCGCGGCGAAAAATTTCTCCGAGCTGTTCCCGAAATTGCTGCGCGGCGGCAAGGGCCGGCTGGAATTGACCGATGGCGGCGACGTGCTGGAAGCGGGCGTCAACATCCTCGTTCAGCCCGCCGGCAAGAAGGTCAAGGAAATCGGCCTGCTCTCCGGCGGCGAGAAGGCGCTGTCGGCGATGGCCCTGATCTTCTCGCTGTTCCTGCTGAATCCGAGCCCATTCTGCGTGATGGATGAGGTCGACGCGCCGCTGGATGAATTCAGCCTTGCGGCGTTCACGACGCTGATGACCGAGCTCAAGGAGCGCTCACAGTTCATCGTGATCACCCATAATCAGCGCACGATGCAGCGCGCCGATCAGATTCACGGCGTGACGATGGATCGGCCCGGTATCTCAAGGATTATCTCGCTGCGCATCCCGCAGGCCGCCTGATCGGGAGATAACGTTACAAGACGCTCCTCGCTCGGTGCCGATCGACGCTACGATTGCGCCCGCCGCAAGCGTGATTCCCGCGCCTGGCCACACCTGATAACTTCGTGATGGATGGCATCCGAAGGCTGCGAGCCTGCCCTGAGCCGACGCGAAGGGGAAACGGCGATGGCCGCCGCGCGTCCGGACCCTGGAATTGCGCAGCCGCCGTCGCCTGAATCATTCGCATCGCTTCCAAGGGCGTTTCGCGATGAGCGGACATTGATTGCCGCCATCATGGCGGTCACCGCCCTGATTTACAGCCGTTCGCTCGGCAACGATTTCGTCTTCGACGATCACTATTGGACCAGCTATCCGGCGGTCCGCGCGTGGTCGTTTATCTGGAAAGCGCTGGGCAACGATCTGTTTTGGTTTATGGACCCGGCGCACCTGCCGCAAAGCTCGTACTACCGTCCGCTCCACAGCATTTTTCTCGCGCTCAATTATCATCTGTTCGGGCTTCATCCCGCGGGATGGCATGCGACAACCATCGTAATCCATCTAATCGTCGTATGGCTGGTGTACCGCGTTGCTGGGCTGTTGGCGTGCGATCGATGGACGGGGCTGCTCGCGGCGGCGCTGTTCGCGCTGATGCCCATCCACGCGGAGGCGGTAACATGGCTCTCTGCGGCGTCATTTCCGCTCAGCACGGCATTCGCGCTGGGTTCATTTGACTTTTATCTTTTGACTTGGGCCGGCGGCGGAGCGCACGGCGAACGAGTTTCGCGGCGTTTGCACGAGCAAGCGATATCGATCGCGCTGTTTGGCGGCGCGCTGATGAGCCACGATGGAACGGCAGCCTTTCCCGCATTGATTGCGGCCCATGCATTCCTGCTGGGGCCGGATTGGCTGGAAAATTCCCGCGAATCGCTTTCTACACGCGTGCGGCGAACAATCTTGGCTACGTGGCCGTACGCGATTCTGGTGGCGGGATACTTCGCGATCCGGCCGCTGGTGCTGGGATTTGGCGGCTCAGCAAAAGTTGACAGCTTCCTGCCTCTGACCGCGCCGGGCGGCGTGCTGACGCCAATCGCTGCGTTGGCATCCTATGCAATGTTGCTCCTGATGCCGTGGCGGGCGGGTCCGTCCCATGTTCAGGATATCGTGAGGAACCTGGCGGAGCCGGAATTTCTAGTTCCGATCGCCATCTTGGCAGCGCTCTCTATTTTGGGGTTGTATGCGCTCGCGTACAATCCGCGCCGCCGTCTGTATCAATTTTGCATCGTTTGGCTGTTGATCACGCTGGCCCCGATACTTCATCTGGCGCCGTTCGACGTGCAGGATCGCTATCTCTATTTTCCATCGTTCGGATTCTGCGTGCTGGCTGCTGATATGGCAGTCGCTTATGGCCGCTACAGCGAATCCCGGAGCTTGGCAGTGTCCCTTGGCGCCGCTGCCGCGATGGTCGCGTACGCAGGATATTTGTTACACGTGCAAGGCTACTGGCGCGATGATTTGACTCTGGATCGGCATTGCATCGAGGCTGCGCCGGCCCACGCCTTTTGCCGCGATCTGCTCGCGACGGCGCTAGAGGAGCGAGGTGAGTTGCAGGCTGCACGGAATGAACTGGAAATCGCTGTCCATGTCGCGTCCGACGCCGACTGGAGCACCTTTCGCGATTTGAGCCGGGTCGATCAACGGTTGGGCGATCGGCCGGCCGCGGCGCATGCGATGACCGAGGGGCTCAAGCGATATAAAAATCCTCCCGCAAAAGCATACGCGGAACTTGCGCTACTCGATGATTCCGCCGGCGACGCCAACGGTGCCGAAGCGGCATTGAAAACTGCCGCGGCGTTGCCCGGCGGATTTGAGATTGCAGCGCGAACTCGTGCGCAGGTGCTATTCAAGCATGGCGATTTGCCAGGGGCCGAGCGCCTTCTGCGCGAGTTGATCCAGCGGCAGCCGAACGACAAGCCCGCCCTGATGGCGCTTGGCGCGGTGCTCTCTTCACAGAAACGATATGAGGAAGCGAACGATATCTATCGGCGGGTCTCATCAATGGCGCCCGAAGATGCGTCGATTCATTACTGGATCGCGCTGACACTTCATCAATTGGGACGCGAGCAGGAGGCTCGCGTCGAATGTACGATTGCACTTGCGGGCGATCCGAACGATGCGAACGCCAGAACGTTGATGACCGCAATCGATAGCCACGCGGCTGCGCACTGAAAGCTGGGGAAATGCCGAACGTCGATTCACAGAGCCGGAGAGATGTCGCGTCGTCAGTGGCGTTTCCGTTCGGAGACGCTTCAGTGCCTGATTTCTGGCTGGCAATAGTCTTGGTTATCACCGCGCTCGTACTCAGCCGCTCGATCGGCAACGACTTCGTGCTGGACGACCGCTACGGAGTCCCGCTCAACCGGTATATCGGGACTTGGCATTTTGTCTGGAAATCGATGGTTAGCGACCAGTGGTGGGTGCTCGACCCAAGCCATCTTCCCCAGAGCCAGGATTATCGCCCGCTGCAGAACGTAGTGTGGGCGTTCATTTTCCTCCTGTTTGGCCGCAGTCCGGCTGGATGGCACGCCGCGTTGATTCCGTTCCATTTGATCGTCGTGTGGATGGTGTATCGTGTGGGCTCGCTGCTAGCCGCCGATCGATGGACTGGAGTCATTGCGGCTGCGCTATTCGCATTGATGCCAATTCACGCGCAGGCAGTAGTTTGGCCGTCCGCGATGGCATTTCCACTGAGCGCCGCGTTCGAGCTCGGCGCGTTCGAAATTTTCCTGCGTGGTGACGGACGACCACAGCAGATGGCGATCTCGCTTGCGTTGTTTGCAGGTGCATTGCTGAGCTGCGATACAGCCGTAACCTTCCCCGGCTTGATTGCAGCGTACGCCCTGATTTTCGCGCGTCCTACGAGAAATGGTTCACAAGCGATCGGAATCGGGAGAACTCAGGGCACCGCGGTCAGCGCCTCCGGCACGGCGGGCAGGAATGCCGCTCCCACCGTTTCCGAGCGGGTACGCGATGCCATGATCGCGATGCTGCCGTACGCCCTTGTCGCTGCTGCGTATTTCGTCCTGCGATTCTACGTGCTCGGATTTATCAGCCGTTCCAACCCGCTAAATCCCCGGATTTTTTCGCCGTTCGAGGTTGCGCTGACGTTTCCCAGCGTTCTATCAACTGACCTTCTTCTGCTCGCGATTCCGTGGTGGGCTGCGCCAGCACATGGCCTTGAAATTGTCTCCAGTATTATTTCATCGGAATTCGTTTTCTCCGCCGGATTCCTGGCGATCCTATCCATTGCGGGACTCATTGCGTTGTGGAGAAATTCGCATCGCCGCTTGTACCTGTTCTGTGCGGCGTGGTTGCTGATTTCACTCAGTCCGATGTTCAATCTCAATGGATTATTCGCCGGGGCGGCAATCCAGGATCGCTACCTGTATCTTCCGTCGTTCGCCTTTTGCTTGATGATCGCCGACCTTGCGGTCTCGTACGCCAGGATTTCGGAATTTCGCGCAAAGATAGTGACCGTCGGCATCACCGCTTTAGCGGTTGCTTACGCGGTCGGTCTATTCGTCGCGCAAGGCTACTGGCACGACGAGGTTTCATTGTGGCGCCGCGTGATTGCCGTGGTTCCAAACCGAGCCGGCGGCCATGCGCTTCTGGCGGCGGCATTGGAAGCTCAAGGCGATCTGACCGGCGCCCGCGAGCAGTATCAGAACGCGGCATTTATCGATCCGGACAGCGAATCCAATTCATTGCACGACCTCAGCCGCGTGAACACAAAGCTAGGGGATCGCATCGGGGCGGCGAACGCGATGGCGCGATGGGTGGTGCGGCTAAAGAATCCATCACCGGACGCCTACGCCGAGCTTGCTCTGGCCGCTGACGCGGCAGGTGACACAAAAGGCGCGGAAAATGCGCTGGCGAAGGCGGCGTCGATGCCGGGAGGGGCCGATACCGCCGTGCTGACTCGCGCGCAGATTCTCTTCATTCGGGGCGATCGCAAAGGCGCCGAGGATGCGCTGCGCGACTTGCTTGCGCGCGAGCCGAACAACAAGCAGGCGCTACTCGATTTGGGAATCGTGCTTTCGTTAGGCACTGGCCACGCGCCGAATATCCACTACCGGTTGGCGTTGATTCTTCATCGGTTGGGCCGCGATCGCGAAGCGCGCGACGAGTGCGAGCTCGCACTTAAGGATGTCCCCGACAATCCCGATGCGCGGGCGCTGAGGGCCGAGCTTGAGGGCGCAAGTGCGCGGCACTGAGATGCGGGACGGCGGAAACGTCACCGGCACCGCGCGAAGCGATCAATCCAACGCGGCCGCTGCGTCCTGGTGGCTGGATGCGAAGTTCACTCCGCGGGCCGGAATATTTGCGATTCTCGCCGCGACCGCGCTCGTATACAGTCGGGCATTAAACAACGAATTCGTCTTCGACGATCATTTCTGGACCGATTATGCGCCGGTCAAAAGCTGGTCATTTTTCTGGAAGGCGCCAGTTAACGATTTGTTTTGGTTCCTCGACCCGGCGCATTTACCGCAAAGTTCCTACTACCGGCCAATTCACAGTTTGTGGCTCGCCACCAACTATCATCTTTTTGGACTCCATCCGGCGGGATGGCATGCGACAACGATCGGCGTGCACTTGATCGTCGTATTTCTGGCATTTCGGGTTGCATCGCTTTTGGCTTCCGATGAGTGGACGGGGTTGTTTGCCGCAACACTGTTCGCCCTGATGCCCGTGCACGCCGAAGCGGTAATTTGGCCCGCTGCCGCGTCGTATCCGATCAGTACCGCATTCGCGCTGGGCGCATTCGAATATTTTTTGCGAAGTAATCGGGAAGCGGACTCGAGCAAGCACCGGCATCTCGCGGGCTCGTTGGGATTATTCGCGGGCGCTCTGCTGAGCCACGACAGCGCCGCCTCGTTTCCCGCGCTGATCGCCGCGTATGCCTTCATTTTCCCCTCATTTTCTTCGACGCCTAACCCGGAGGCCGCGCGATCTTCATCCACAACCGTCGAGCGCGCACGTAATGCGGCTATCGCGATGTTGCCGTATGCAATCGAGGTCGCGGGGTACCTTTGCCTGCGATATTGGATTATCGGCTCGGTAACTCAGTCCGGTTCCGGCGATCACACCGTCATGGCGGTGATGAGAGCCATGATGACGCTCCCCAGTGCCTTCGGCTCGTACCTGGTGCTGCTCGCGATACCGTGGATGGCCAGGCCGGCCCACCACTTGGAGATCGTACGAAGCTTCGCAGCTCCCGGATTTTACTTGCCGGCCGCGGGACTTGGTGCGCTGTTCGTTGCTGGATTCGCCGCACTGAGGACGCATCCGCATCGGCGTCTTTACTTGTTCTGCACCGCATGGATTGTGATCACGCTGGTGCCAATATTGGTAATGATCCCACCGACCACCCAGGATCGTTACATTTATTTTCCCTCGTTTGGATTTTGTGTATTGGCCGCCGACATTGTGGTCGCCTTTGGACGTTCGTCCGAGAGGCGCGGAATGGCGGTTTCGTATGCGATGGCCGCGGCGGCAATTATCTATGGTGCGTGCCTTTTTTCCGTGCAAGGCGATTGGCACGACGACGTTGTTCTTTGTTCTCTTTGCACCGCGAATAATCCCGACTCTGCTGGATGCCATCGACTGTTGGGATTGGCGTATGAAACGCGCAACCAGCCCAGCGATGCGCGCAATGAACTGCAGCGCGCGGTTGAGATCGATCCGGATACCGAATGGAAGACATTTCATGATCTAGGCCGCGTCGACCTCAAACTCGGCGACAATTCGGGAGCGGAGCACGCTCTGAACGAATGGCTAAAACGATTGCAAAACCCGCAGCCCAGTGCATACGCGGAGTTTGCGTTTGCCGCCGACGCGGCCGGCGACACGAAGGGCGCCGAGGCGGCATTGGCACAAGCCGAAACTCTCGCTAATGGCGCTGATATCGCGACGCTCGCGCGCGCGCAATTGCGCTTCCGTCACGGAGACTTCAAAGGCGCCGAGAGCGCTCTTGAGCAGTTGCTGGAAAGTAATCCGAATAATGTGCAGGCACTTTATGTTCTGGGCGCGGTACTCTTTGCGGAGCGGCGTTGCGGGGATGCTCTAGCGATATATAAACGCATATCGTCTCTGGCGCCGGGCGATAAGGTGCGTAAGCTGACCGGCGAGCTCGAGCGGGCCTGCTCCAAGCCTTAAATGACAGGCCTAGATCAAACTGTAACCGCTGCCGGTGCGGTTAAATCCGATCCCAACACCTTTGTCGATGAGCCCGTATTGCTTCAGTAGCGGCTGGCTGTAGGTCACCAGCCCCGTCACCTTGTCGATTGGTTCGGTGGCAAGGAGCAGTGCTGATTTCGCCATGTAGCTGACCGGCTCGCCCATGGGGTCGTCCGGACCCTTGACGAGATGGTGATGGACCGTGCCGGGGGTTGCGACCACCTGCGACGGCGATACGCATGTCACCGAGATGCCGTGCTCGTAAACTTCCTCGGCCAAGCCCTGCGTAAAGCGCTCGAGGGCGGCCTTCTCGGCGCCGTAGCATACGCCGCCCCGGAAAATCGTCGCTGATTTGTATGGTCCGCGGCCGGGACCGATCGCCGCGCCCGACGAAATGTTTACGATCGCGCCGGACTTGCGCGGAATCATGTCCTGGAGAACCAGCCGGCTGAGCATGAACGGCCCGTGCAGATTGACGGCGAACGAACGCATCCACTTTTTCGGCTGATAATCCTTCACTGGGACGAAGTAAGTCAGAGCCGCATTGTTCACGAGCACATCGCATGGCCCGTAAAGTTTTTTGGCCTCCGCGACGAGTTTTTCGCAATCTTCCTCCGATGAGACATCGCAGGTGACGGCGGTGGCTTCGCCGCCCGCCTTACGAATGCCGGCAACGGTGGTCTCTAGCGAACCTTCCAGCGGATGCTCGCCCTCCTTCAGCGTGCGCGCGGAGCAAACGACCTTCGCGCCTTCTACCGCGAACAATTCCGCGATCGCTTTGCCGATTCCGCGGCTGGCGCCGGTAACGATTGCAACTTTGCCTTGCAGCTTTCCCATGAGAGAGATCTCCTTTTGCGTCACCCTTCTTATAGCGAAGAAAGTGCAATCGTACATATCGCGTTGTGCATGGAGATTCGTGTGCGGGTTTCCGTGCGCGGTCGCGGCTGTTATTCTCGAAATCGGAATCGGCCGGAATTAGTCGAGCTTCACCGTGCAAACGATTGACATCGTATTTTCGCTCATAATCGCGGCTGTCGGCGGCGCTGCGCTGACGTTTGCGGGCATCCTGATTCAATGGAGCCTACGCAAAGCCCGTCCGGCGCCGAAGCCCGCTATCGAGCCGGTTCAAGCGCAACCGCCTGCGGAACCTGCAGCGGAGCGGCCGGCGGAAATTGCGGTCAAATCTGCCCCGGTGAAAGAGCCGGTCCGGATTGGGATTGGGCTGCGGAAGACTCGGGACAATTTCCTTGGCCGGATTCGTGCGGCCATCACTGGAAGTGCAAAGATTGGCGAAATCTACGAGGGTCTGGAAGAGGCGTTAATCGCCGCGGATGTGGGCGTCGAGGCGAGCATGAAGATCGCCGCGGCGGTGCGCGAGAAGCTGGGCAACGACAGCCGCCCGGAAGTGATTCGCGACGCGCTTAAATCGGAAATTGCGGCGATTTTGGCCGCTGCCGATCGCAAGCCCGCCGATCCCGGGGGCGCGCCGCTGGTCGTGATGATGGTCGGCGTAAACGGCGCAGGGAAAACCACAACCGTCGCGAAACTTGCCGCACGGATGCGCGCGGACCGTGGCGGTGTGATCGTCGCGGCGGCCGATACGTTCCGGGCCGCGGCAATCGAACAGCTCGAAGTTTGGTGCAATCGCGCCGGTGCGGAGATGATCAAACAGGCACAGGGCTCCGATCCCGCAGCGGTTGCCTTCGATGCCGTCCGGGCCGGTGTCGCGCGCAAGGCTCGCGCGGTTATCATCGATACGGCGGGGCGCATCCAGACCAAGGCCAACCTGATGGAAGAGCTGAAGAAGATCGCGCGTGTGGCGGGGCGCGAGCTGCCCGGTGCTCCACATGAAACGTGGCTCGTGCTCGATGCTAATACGGGCCAGAATGCGCTCAGTCAGGCGAAAATTTTTGGCGAAGCGGTGCCGCTGACAGGCGTGGTGCTGACCAAACTCGACAGTACCGCCAAGGGCGGAGTAGTCGTGGCGATTGCGGAGCGGCTCAAGGTTCCGGTGCGGTTCGTAGGGCTCGGCGAGGGCATGGAGGATCTTCGGGAATTTGACCGGCGAGAGTTCGTTGAGGCGTTGTTCTCGGATGGTGAAGACGCCGCAGGTGGTACAAGCGGCTCTTATGCTGCTTGACAGGCTGGATAATCAAAAAATAATCTGAAGAAAGGCGGATTTAGGTTAGATGGCGGCAGATGTTTTAAAGCAACTTGACGAGCGGATCGCGGCGATGGTGTCGCGATCCCAGCAATTGAAAAAGGAAAACGAACAGTTGGCGCACAAGCTCGCGGAAGCCGAGAAACGCTACACCGAGGCCGCGGCACAGTTGAAGCAATTCAACTCCGAGCGCGCACAGCACGAAAGCGAGCGCAACGAAGTCCGCACGAAAATCGAAAAGATTCTCGCGCGGTTTGACGGGCTCGACCTTGGATAAGCGATGAAGGGCGTCAACGTCCAGATCATGGGGCAAAACCTGGTGGTCGCCAGCGACGGCGGCGACGAGTGGGTTAAGTCCGTGGCCGAGACGGTTGACGAAAAGATCAGGGATATTCGCGCCGGTAGCCAGACTGTAAGCTCAGTTAATCTGGCGATTCTGGCGGCGTTGAATTTCGCCGACGAGCTCGAACATCTCCGGCGTGAGCATCAGGAGCTGGTCGATCAAATCGCGGCGATGAATAAGCGGCTGTCCGCGGAGATGGAGACCGAATAAAGAAGGGCGCCATCGGGCGGATTTGGCCAGAGGTGACGAGTTGCAGACGGGGGCGGGAAATTGAATCTCGAAGTTAGCCTGCACGCGGCGCAATCGACGGATTGTACCGTGCGAAATTTTTTACGCGCTTCGGCGGCTGATAGCCGCCGGCATTTCAGGATGCGGCCGTTGGCGGCAATGTGCCGGCCAATCGGCGAATTGAGATACGCGGGCGCACGCGTGCGGCGAATGACGAGTTGATTCCGCTCCCGCCATGGGAAATATCCGTGGCGGATGAAAAGAAATATTTCCGCGGCATTTTGGCCGACAGCCGTATGGCGCTCCAGTCCGAGCATGCCGCCGCGCTTTCCGACGCCATCCAGCTCCGATTGAGGGGCTGCGAATTCTACTCAGCGGCGTCGGCAATCGTTCTATATTCCGCGATTAATAATGAAGTCTCGACCGACGACCTTCTGGCCGATTCGCTCGCTGCTGGACGTCCCGTCTTCTTTCCGCGGATGGACCGCGAAAGCGGGATAATCGTTGCGCGCCGAGTCTCGAGTGTCGGCCAGCTTGTGCCGGGGACGTACGGAATCCTTGAGCCGCCTGAACGGGCCGAGGAATTCAATCCGGCGAAGTTCAACAATTCATTGATTTGTATCCCCGGCGTCGCCTTCTCAATCGAGGGCGGGCGCCTGGGCCGTGGCGGGGGCCATTATGATCGTTTTCTGGGCCGGATTGGTCTGGAAGCGGTCCGGGTGGGACTCGCCTATTCGTTTCAGTTGCTCGATCGGGTTCCCGAAGTGGAGTCCGATCGCCGATTAAATTTCATCATAACCGAGTCTGCCGTCCACCGGGCCTGCCCTGAGCAATCTATGACTCGCCGGACGGTGACCGAGGAGGTACACCCTGTTGGATCCAATCACGTTAATCATCGCAATAATCCTGGCAGTTCTCGCCGGTGGCGCGGCCGTTTACTTTCTGGGAGCGTCGAAGCGGAGTGCGGACGCCGTTGACCTGACGGCAGTTAAGAGCCAGGCGGAAGAATTAACCAGGGAAGCCCAAGCCAAAAGCGAACTCATCGTCAAGGAGGCAGAAGTCAAGGCCAAGGACTTGATGGTCGGCGCGCGCGCCGATGCCGAGCGCGAGATGCGGGAGCGGCGGCGCGAAATCACCGGCGTCGAGCAGAAACTGCAGGCGCGTGAAGAAACCTTCGAGAAGCGGCAGGAGGCGTTTGAGCGGCGCGAGGGCGACCTGAATCGCCGCGACCAGAGCTTGCGCGGGCGCGAAAAAAGCCTGACCGAAAAGGAAGCCGAGCGGCAAAAGCTCGTCGATGAAGCCCGCGCCAAGCTGGAAGCGGTTGCCGGCCTTACCCGCGACGAGGCAAAGCGCGCTCTGATGGACGAGATGGTCGGTCAGGCGCGGACCGACGCGGCCAAGCAAATTCGCGTGGTCGAAGAAGAGGCGCGCGAAGAGGCCGACCGCCGTGCCAAGCGAATCGTATCGATCGCAATCGAGCGGCTGGCGGGAGAATTCGTCACCGAGCGGACGGTTGCGACGATTGCGCTGCCCAACGACGAGATGAAGGGCAGGATCATCGGCCGCGAGGGCCGTAACATCCGCGCAATCGAGGCCGCCACCGGCGTCGATATCATCATCGACGATACGCCCGAGGCAATCGTTATCTCGTGCCACAATCCAATCCGGCGCGAGATCGCCCGCGTCGCGATTGAGAGGCTGATCTCCGACGGTCGGATCCATCCGGGCCGTATCGAGGAAGTCGTTCGCAAGGCCGAGCAGGAGGTGGAGGAATCGATCCGCGAGGCCGGCCAGCGCGCGATTATCGAGGTCGGCGTCCACGGCATCCACCCGGAGCTCGTCAAGCTGCTCGGAATGCTCAAATATCGATACAGCTATGCGCAGAATGTGCTGATGCATTCGATCGAAGCGGCCTTCATGTGCGGAGCGATGGCGGCGGAACTGGGGCTGAATGAGAAGCAGGCCCGCCGCGCGGCGCTCCTGCACGACATCGGCAAGGCGCTGACTCACGAGGTGGAAGGCTCGCACGCGCTCATCGGCGGCGAGATTGCGCGCAAGTACGGGGAATCGGCGAAGATCGTCAACGCAATCGCCGCTCATCATGAAGAGGTCAAGGCGGAGACGATTCTAGCGCCGCTGGTGGATGCCGCCGACGCACTCTCGGGTGCGCGTCCGGGGGCGCGCCGCGAAGTTCTGGAAAGCTACGTAAAGCGGCTGGAAGACCTGGAGGCGATTGCCAAGTCGTTCAAGGGCGTGGAGAAATGTTTCGCGGTGCAGGCGGGCCGAGAGATGCGAGTGATCGTCGAGCCGTCCAAAATTTCCGACGAAGACACTGCAATGCTCGCGCGCGACGTCGCCCGCAAGATTGAAACCGACATGACCTATCCCGGACAGATTCGGGTGACCGTCATTCGCGAGACTCGTGCCACTGAACTGGCGAAATAGTTAATTGAGGAGCCAAGACGCGGGCCGCGGCCGTTAAATCGGCCGCGGCCCGCGCGCTTTACGGACCATCCGGGGGGGCAGTATCCTGAGCCTCGATGCCCACTACACGCGAAGTTCTGGACGCGACCATTGCCTTGGAAAAGCAAAGCATGGCTCTTTACGCCCGCTTTGCCCGGTTATTTTCGGAGAAGCCCGCGCCGCGGGATTTCTGGTTCGGGATGGCTCGCGATGAGGCGCGGCACGTCGGAGCGCTAGATCTCGTAATCACCGTGCTTGAACAGGAGGGCACGCTCGACAAGCAATGCCCGATATCGCTTGAAGATGCGACGATCGTCCGCCTGCGTGAATTGCTCACGAAATTTCAGCAGGAGGCGGTGAATCCAATCCCACTCGAGCGGGCGCTTGAAATGGCGCTCGAGCTAGAAGAGACGGAGCTTGAAGACGTCGTTTCCGAACTGCTCAAGGCGCTCCAGACCGCCGATGAGTACCAGCGATGCCTGCGGCTGCTCGTCCACGATCTGGGAGAGCTTGCCTATATGATCGAGCGCCACTGCGCCAATGCGGCGTTATTGTCGCGATGCGACGCGCTGGTGAATCGCCACGCGGAAACGCTCCGCCATTCTGCCAGCCGCTAACGCAGTGGCACGGACGGCGGGGCTTGGATATATTCTATCCGGCGCTGAGGAGTCGGCTAATTGGCAAGCCACCTGACTCTGGATCAGGCGATTGAAGGTTCGAGTCCTTCCTCCTCAGCCAAATCATCAGCGATCGCGCGGCGCTGGTCCCATCGTCTAGTGGTTAGGACACCGGCCTCTCACGTCGGGAACGCGGGTTCGACTCCCGCTGGGATCACCATGCAGCTCAAGCGGTTTCTAAAATATGCGGATTTGGCCGATGGCTCCGGTGCCAGACTAGTCAAGACCGCTTTCCGCATAAATCGCTATAGCTCTAGATGTTCTTGATGGCATTCGTACAGCCAGAGAGCGGCCATCGCACCAATGCTAATCAGCGCGAGCGACATACCAAGCAAAACCCGGTCGCTACGGTATGCGAGAACGATATGTTGCTTGCCGGCGGGCAGCGCCACTGCCACAACGCCGCGTTGTGAACCGATCTTGCCATTTCCCTGCGCCACGTGCCAGTTCGAATCGTAGTATTGATTGATCATCATTACGGTTGGCGCCGTTACTTCGACATCGAAACTCATAGAGGCAGCAGTCCAGCCGGTGCGAGTCACCGTTCCACCGCCAAGCAGGTACTGCTCCCCCCGGTAGTCCGGATCGCCCGGATTCCTCGCGGTCCGGTAGCCCTCCTTGCGACCCGGAATCGCGATCTTTTCTCCGACGGCTGAAAGGTCGTGCCATGACCCAAACGCGGTTCGGTAAGTGAACATCTGCGGATAGCGGAGCGTGGCGGGAATCGCAATCGCCGCGCCGAAAATGACCGCTGCCAAATAGCCGGCTCCCAGCGCATACCTGATCGGCGAGTGCCACCGCATGGAGCGTATCCCCTCAACCGATGCGATCGCCAGCCAGGGCAGCATCGGCACCCAATAACGGGGACCGTAACAGATGCTCGGCCCATTGTTGAAAAACGCAAGCAGCACGACGTAGAGCGCCATAGGAAATGCGATTCGTCGCAGGGGCGATGATCTCTTGAACAGCACGATTCCGAGAGCCAAAAGGGAAAAAATCACCCAAGGCGCGTAGTTCAGCAGGCCGACGCCCGGACCTAGCATCGTTTGATACAACGGATTCGATCCCTTGGGACTAAAGCTATCCATGTTCCCGGCCCCGACACTGACGGTGCTGCCAACGATGAGCAGAGTCCGCGCAAGCCAGAAATTGAAGGATAAAAGCGCGATGCCGCATGCACCAAGCACGGCGGCCATCTCGATTGCGTCGCGCCAGCTGCGTGCCCACAGCCGCTCCAGAACCAGGCCCGCGCCGGCGATCACAAAGGATGGTTTAAAGGCCATCGCCGCGCCAGCGGCCAACCCGGCCAGCATTGGACGGCGTGACTCCAGCGCCCATAGCGCAAGCGCGAGCGACAATCCGATTGCCGGTTCCGAATAGTACGACTTGGAATAGACCAGCCACGGGCTGGACAAAAGGACCAGGGTGGTCAGCAGAGCAAATCCGCGCTCCATTCCGATTCGCCGGCCAATGAAGTATGTAACCAGCGCGCCCAGCCATGAGATCGACATCATTACGAAGTACGCATCGAGATAGAAGCGATCCGTGTCTTGCGATGCGCCGCTAAGATGAAACGGGGCAAGGCACGCTGCCATCAACAGTGGAAACGCGGGAGGATGAGCAGAAACCGCGTAAATATCAGGTGACGGGGTGATGAACCTGGGATCCTTGAGGAACCGGAGGGCGGCACGTCCGGTGCGCCGATTCACGAGGATTTCGTGCGGATGCCCGCCGCCGCCGGTATATTCCCAACTGAGACGGTGATGGAACAGGATATTGGTGGTGTTCTCGACATAAGTGGGCTCATCGCCCGATACCGCAGCCAGCTCGGCAATTCTAAAATCCGGCCCGGGAACCAGCTCGACTCGTGACGCAGTCCACATGGAAAGGAACAAAATCACAAAAAACATCGTGACCGGCGTCAGGCGCAGGTGGCGAGGGATGACCTTGTGAATTTGAACCACGGGTATTCTCCGATGAAGGATCATAATGGAAATCTTGGCTATATCGAGAAGAGGGCCGGTCGCGCACGTCCAACGTGGATCAAAATAGAGTGACCAAGCGCGGCCGTGCCGACCGGAGAAACCGCGATAGTGGAACCGGTCCAGTCCGGCGCCGGTTGCCAGGCGTTGACGCCGTGTTACGGCGTTGGCACTTGCTTTACTTCTTCTATACGATGCGTGCCGGTGGTCGTGCCGTTCCGCCGTCATAGGCAGAATCGACAGACCTTGATTTAACGTGCACCGGCATCCGTATAGAGTCCGGGTGATCGTGTGAGGGCATCTCCAAGTGGGCTACGGCAGGCGGTCACGATCCTTGGGGGCGGTCCGGCAGGCTTGGCGGTGGCATTTTATTCGGAATGCGCCGGCATTCCGTTCGTATTGTTCGAGAAATCAACTGAGCTCGGCGGGTTGTGCCGCACATTCCAGCATGGCGAGCATCGCTATGACGCCGGGGCGCATCGGTTCCATGATCGCGACCCTGAAATCACGCGTGACGTTCGGCATTTGATGGGCGACGATTTAATTGAGGTCGATGCCCCAAGCAAAATCCACGATCAAGGCCGATTTATCGACTTTCCGCCCACGCCGCTGAACGTAATATTTTCCGGGTTGCGCCCGCGCGATGCCGTGAGAGCGGGCTTCGACGTTATTCGCTCGCGAATTAATAAGCGCCCGCCCTCCAGCTTCGCGGACTTCGCCATCGCGCAGTTCGGAGAAATCCTCGCGCGGCGAATCCTTCTCAACTATTCGGAGAAACTCTGGGGACTCCCAGCCGACCAGCTTTCGCCGGATGTTGCCACGCGCCGATTGCAGGGAATGACGCTGTCATCGCTTTTTTTCGAACTAATTTGGCCCGCAAAAAAAACCGCCCACATCGATGGACGCTTTCTATACCCGAAGCGCGGCTATGGAATGATCGTGGAAAAAATCAAGGCAACCCTCCCGCCGGCTTCGCTCAGAACCGGACACGAGGCGACAGCGCTGGAGTGCAGCCATGGGCGCGTATGCCGCATCCGCTTCGCCGATGGTCCTCCCGCCGAGGTGGACGGCAGGTTGGTTTCGACTCTGCCGTTACCATTGCTCGCGTCCCTGGTGGCGGATTCGCTCCCGGAAAGCGCGCGTGCGGCGGCGGCGGAGCTCCGTTTTCGCCACATCCGGCTGTTTTTTATCCGGTTGAATCGCGCACGGGTATCGTCAAGCGCGTCGATCTATGTTCCCGATCCGGAACTTTGCATCTCGCGGATCTATGAACCAAAGAACCGTTCGCAGTGGATGGCGCCCGGACACGAAACTTCGCTGGTGGTGGAAGTGCCATGCTTCGATGGCGAGCCGATCCAACTTGAGACCACTGATAAACTGGCGGCGCGGGTAATCGATGAACTCGCCGAACTTGGGCTGATCGAGCGAAGCGAAGTGATCGAGTGGCGTCATCATCAACTGCGCAACGCCTATCCAGTTTACTCGCTGCACTATACGAAGGCAGTTACGGTAATCCGTGAAGCGATGGCGAGAATCGAAAATCTAGAACTGCTCGGGCGCGGAGGCCTGTTCTTTTATAGCCATCTCCATGACCAGATGCGCTTCGGCAAGGACTACGTGAATTCCCTTGCCACCGACGAGAAGCAGGGAAACCGTTGTTGACCTCCCAAGCCGGAAACGCTGGTTCGACTCCCGCTGGGATCGCCAAGTCGTATTCATGTTACAGAATGTCAGGACATTTCAAAGCGGCGTTGAGCGCTATACGATAGGGCGGGGTGGAAATCGGTCGTTTCGAAGCGATGAACCTCTCAAGGGACAAGGAAAATTGAACAAATACCTTCTTGCTGCATCTCAATTCGTATTCATTCCAATTCTCGCGATGATTGTGGTGACCGGGACTGTCGATGGCGCGAGCGTGGGTCAGGATGGGCAGCAAAGAACTGTAGTGAATGCGCCACTTTCCGTTGTGCTGCAGCCCGGCGGAATTGGAATAATCACCGACGGGCGGGGACGCGAGGTTTTGCTGCGCGGCCTCGATGTTAATTCGCTCGGAGAATTTTGGCAGTTCGACCCCAGCCTGCCGCCGGTGCTCAAGCTCCGGCCGGCCGACATGGACTTCATTGCCTCAATGGGGCTCAACTTGGTTCGCTTGGTGATCTCGTGGTCATCCGTTGAGCCGTCCCCGGGCGTTTACGACGAGAAGTACCTGTCGCGGGTTGCCCAGACCATCGAAGCTCTCAACCAGCGCGGGATATACACGCTGGTCGACCTTCACCAGGACGCCTGGAACGCGACCCTTGGAGCGCGCCCGAATGAAGCGTGTACCTCCGACGAACTTCCAGCTCAGGGCTGGGACGGCGCTCCCGCTTGGGCGACGCTGACTGATGATTCCACTCTGCGTTGCATTCCACCGCTGGCCGGGCTGTATGAAAGGGAGCTGTCGCCGGCAGTGTTGGAAGCATGGGCGAAGTTTTGGGACAACCGCCCGGGACCCGGCGGTGTCGGTATACAGGACCGTTATATTGCGATGCTGCATCATTTGGCGACGCGGCTGGGCGGAGTACCGGGAGTCATGGGCTACGATATAATGAACGAACCGAACGCATATCCGGCGTATCTGGTCGATATAGTTGCCGCGCTATTTCCGAATCTGCTGGCTCCGGAATACGTCACCATCATGGAGAACAGCCTGAATTCGCTGGCTACATTCTATGCGGCGTCGGTCACGGCGATCCGTGCGGGCGAGCGTCAGGCCGGTATCAAGCCGCGGATCGTGCTGTTTGAGCCGTCGGCACTGTGGCCGAATATCCCGTCCGGCGCGACGGTTGCGCCATTCAGTACCGACCCACAGCTCGCCTACGGACCGCATATCTATCAAGGCGGAATTTCGTTCCTGGTCCAGCTGGACGAGACGCAGATTCAGCGGGTTCGCGATGAAGCCGCATCGTTTGGCGGAGTGCCGGTACTCACCGGTGAATGGGGTGCATCGCCAAGCAGCGCCGGAGATGTTGGCGGATACTTTGAGGAAATGATCGCAGACCAAGACAGCGAGCAATGGAGCACGGCATTGTGGCTTTATCAGCCGTCGTGTGGCGACCCGAGCAGCTATCGGCAGGATCTCGCCACAATCGACCTATGGGGTTTCCACGATACGGCCTGCGTCGGGCCTGACGCCAATGTGCCCGGCGCCGTTCGCGATCCAATCTTTAACCGCGTTAGCCGCCCAGCTTTGCACTTTGCCCCTAGCCGTATCGATTCGATCGCATGGGACCCGGTTGGCAACATTTTCACCGCGTCGGGGAGCCAGGCGCCCAAGGGTAGCCAGATGAATCTGTTCGTGCCGCGGAACCATGCCGGACTTAAGGTTTCAACTGCCGGCTTGACTGGCCTAACCACCAGGGGATCGCATGGCGGGCGGCGCATCACTGCGCGTGCCAATGGGGGAGATTGGTCGGTGCGCGTGGCGCCTTGAGGCGCAGGCCACGCGGCTGAGGTCTGATTAACGGGCACAGCGGGCCGCAGTTCACGTCGGTCGTTCGACGCTCGGCAGCGGTACGCTTTCCACTACAAATCTTATTGCGCTGTGCGGTATTGGACTTCCTTTGCGTTCGTGCGAAGGATTGATCGCGACATGACTGGAGCCTTCGAACATTTGGCCGGGAAGCTTGAGAAAAGATGCTGACATACGCAGTAGCGATCTTTCTGAGTGCGTTCCTGCTGTTCCAGGTGCAGCCGATGATCGCGAAGTACATCCTCCCGTGGTTTGGCGGAACCGCGGCGGTGTGGACGACTTGCCTGTTATTTTTTCAATTGCTGCTTCTGGCAGGCTACGGATACTCGCACTTTGTCGGCAGCCGATTGCGGCCCCGCGGCCAAGCGTTGGTACATGCCGCCGCGATACTTGCGTGCGTGATTGTGATGTTGGCCCTTTCCTTCATTTGGTCCACGCCGATTACGCCGGGGCCGGAATGGAAACCGCAAAACGCTGAATTTCCAATTGTCAAGATTTTGGCGCTTCTTTTCGTCTCCATAGGCTTCCCTTACTTCATTCTGTCAACGACGGGGCCCTTGCTGCAGGCCTGGTTCGCGCGATCCCAACCGGGAACGTCGCCATACCGTCTCTATTCTCTGTCAAATCTGGGTTCGCTAATCGCGCTGGTCGCGTATCCGTTTGTGGTTGAGCCAGCGCTGAATTTGACAACCCAGGCATTGATTTGGTCCGCGCTGTTCATTTGTTTTTCAATTTCGATTTGGATCTGTGCTCGCCAAATCGGGCGTGCAGCCGAACCCGACACGCCGGCTAAATCGCCTGATGAATCAGCCAAGATCCTGCCTGAAGAAATTTCCGCAGTGCAGTACGCCTTATGGATATCGCTCGCCGCGTGCGGATCCGTGATGCTGCTGGCCACCACGAACCAGATTTCCCAGGAAGTTGCTCCGGTTCCGTTTCTGTGGATTTTGCCGCTCGTACTTTATCTCCTGTCGTTCATCATTTGCTTCGACAATGAACAGTGGTATCGCCGGGAAATATTTCACAGCCTGTTTGCAGTTGCGGTAGTGGGTTCTTGCGCGACGGTGTACCTGCCGAACGCGTCGATCGGCGTGCAGATTATAACTTTCAGCCTGCTGCTCTTTTCGGCATGCATGGTGTGCCACGGCGAATTGGTTCGGCTAAGGCCGGCGGCCGAACACCTGACGGCGTTCTACTTGATGGTCGCCGTTGGGGGGGCGCTTGGCGGGATTTTCGTGGCCGCAATCGCGCCGCACATTTTCTCGGGATATTGGGAATTCTATATCGGAGTCTGGGCCTGTGCGGCGCTCTTGTTTGTCGTGCTGCTCAGGGACCCGGAGTCGTGGATTCATCGCGATACTATCGGTTTGGTGCTGGCTGTCTTTGGTTGTGCGCTTGCCCTGCCGCTGTTATTGAGCCTCTCCCAACTTCATGACCGGATGTTGAGTTGGCGCAATGCCGAATATGTCATCGCGGGATTGGCGATGCTCACGATCGTCGCAATCACTGCTCGCCGCGGGCAGCCCGCCGGAAAATCGAACCGTCGGCCGGGACGGATGATTCAACTCGGGGTTGCGCTTTCGCTGGTCATGCTCGGCGTTCTCTCGATTTCTGCGGTAACTTCGAGTGTCGGTCGCCGCATCGTTGCCGAGCGCAACTTCTACGGAACGCTGGCGGTCGTCTCGCGCGACGATATCGATGCCAATAATCATGCGTACCTTCTCTACCACGGGCAAATTTTGCACGGGCTGCAATTCACTTCGCCTGACAAGCGAAATGTGCCAACCGCATATTATGGCCGCGACAGCGGGATTGACTTACTAATTCGCGGGTTTCTGCGCCGATCCGCATCCGATGGCAGCGCATCCGGATTGCGCGTCGGGGTGGTTGGATTAGGGGTTGGGACCTTGGCCGCCTACGGCAGAGCCGGAGACTTCTATTGCTTTTACGAAATCAACCCGGAAGTGATTGATCTGGCGGCCGCAAAGTCCGGATTTTTCACTTATTTGCGGGACAGCAAAGCGCGTGAACTCATTGTCCCTGGTGATGCACGGCTTTCGATGGAACACGAAATCGCTCGCGGCGAGCCACGCAATTTCGATGTTTTGGTGATCGACGCATTTTCCGGCGATAGTATTCCGGTGCACCTTTTAACCCGGGAAGCATTCGAAATTTACTGGCGCGAACTCAAGCCCAATGGAGTGTTGGCGATCCACATATCGAATCGTTATCTCGACCTGCGGCCGGTTCTGCGCAGTTTGGCAGTCAATTTCGGCCTTCATTTCGTCTGGGTTCATGCAAGCACCAAGGATCAACTTAGACGCGAGAACGATTGGGTATTGCTGGCGCGGGACGATGGCATCCTCGGGCAGGATGAAATAGCCAAGAATTCGACGCCATTTCAGGCTCAGGCAAGTTTACCGCTATGGACCGACGATAGAACCAGCCTGTTCCAGATTCTCAAGTAACCGCCGCGATCGGTCGTCCGATTCCAGTTAGAAACGCACAAGGATCAAATTGGTCGCCGAGGTTCGTGCAGGTGGTGGACGGAGTCGGAAATGCGCCTTTACGAGTTTCGTTTTCTCTGACAAAATTTCTTTCAGAGGGCTAAATCGCACAAGGATATGCCGACGTTTTTGCTGCTGACGGCAACTGCCTGCGTCGAGTTTACCCAGCAGATGGCGTTTCTGATGGCCGATCCAGTTTATTACGGATCGGGTGTCGCGCTTGGCGATGGACATCCGGTGCTGCTCATTCCCGGCTATTTCGCGGGGGACTGGACGTTCGCGCCGCTTGCGCAATGGTTGAGACGCATCGGCTACCGACCTTATTATTCCGGCATCGAATTCAACGTTGGATGCCCGCAGAGCAAACTTGAGATGGTGCGGCGGCGTGTCGCGCAAATTTCCAGCGAAACAAGCCGTTCGGTCACGATTATCGGCCACAGCTTGGGCGGCGTGCTCGGCAGAGCGGCCGCCACGGCCAATCCTGAAGCCGTGCGACAGGTGATCGCGATTGGTTCGCCGATTCGCGGCGGATGGGTTCGCAACCGCTGGATTGGAGTCCATGACGAGGTTCGTCCGGTACTGCACGCAAGCCAGGCATTGTGGCAATTGTTTTACGGCTCCGCCGAAGGATGCGGGACCTTGGAATGCTCCTGCGGATTTGAAGGCGCTGGATTCGCACCGTTTCCGAAGCACAGCCGATTCGCGTCGATTTACTCGCGCAGCGACGAGATGGCGCGATGGCAGGCCTGCGTCGATGAGGATTCTCCCAGCTTTGAAGTTGGTGGACGGCACGTAAGTCTCATCGTGAACCCAGCCGTTTATCGAATTATGGCGAGCCTTTTGGCGGCTGGTAATGACACTCAAGTTGCGGCATGAGAGCCGCAATCCAGCGGTTTCACCTGATCCCCAAGATTGACTGTTTGGTCCAAAGGCGGCATATCACCCTGACAGCCATGGGAAGGGCATGGCAGGGGAAGATGGCGCTAATATTCGGAACATCTAGCTGGTTTGGCCACCGGCGTTGCCTTGGTGCGATTCAACTCGCCGCGCTCGCCGCTTTCTTGTTGGTTTGCATAACCGGGGTCACGCGTGCAGACGATGATACTAATCTCCTGCTGAACGGCGACTTGACCAAGGGTTCCGGCGACATTCCGGAAAATTGGTCGATTGGTGGATGGAAGAGCGGACCCCCGTTCGCTCATCACTGGCATCACAAGGAAGGCGAGCCGGGGGAACTGGAGGTCTCGAATACAGAACCCGACGACTCCGAATGGTATCAGAAGCTCCATCTCGGCCCGGGTTGGTATCATTTCACCGCAAGCGTTCGCGCTGAAAACGTTCCCCAAGGCACCGGCGGCGCAAATATCAGCGTTCTGGAAGACGGTATCGTCTCGCTCAATCTATACGGAACCACCGATTGGCAGGAAGTCGGGTTCTACCTGAAGGTTTCGGGCAACGGGTCCGACATCGCGGTCGGCTGCCGGCTGGGAGGATTCTCCAGTCTCAACACAGGCAAGGCATTTTGCCGCAATATTAAAGTAGTCCCTGTAACGGCGCCGCCCGCCGATGCGGACACGCGATTCCAATACGATCTTGATGCGACGCGAGGAATACATCATCCGGAGGCGCAGCCGGCGTCTGCCGCCCCCAATGCTCCATCGGCCCCCAATGTGCCGGCTCCAACTGTTCCGTCATCTGAATCGGGTGGCGGCGTAAGTTGGGTAACTGTCGTGATCTTTATCGCCTGGCTGTCGGTGGCAGGGCTTTTTGGCGGGCGAAAATTGGCTGGCCGCCTGCTGAGGCGGCTGGCCGCATTACTACGGGATTTTCGCCAATCGGGGGCGAAGCCAGCGCCTCCAAGTCCAGTGCCGCCCGTCGAACCGGCGAAGAGCCCAATTGCGCCGGACCGGCCGGCGACGGTGGCCGTCAGCCTTGAACCAGAAGCGCCCCGAACCGATGGCAGCGAACCACCTTCGGTCCGCGCCTGGTTGCTTGCGGCTGCTGCGGTCGTATGGGTCAGCATCATGGCGATCCATCGCCTTGAGGGGAGCGCATACGCGGTTCACATCAAGGAGGGGCTGGCTGCACTGATGGGCCCAGAATGGATCATTCTGACCACCGGTGCGACGGCGCTGAAGGTGTGGTCATTTTGGGCAATCAGTTCGGCAGTAGTCACAGGATTGCTTTTACAAGCCGCTCCTGAGCTGGAGTTGTCCGATGCCATTCTGGGCGGCGTAACGGGTGTCTGGTTGATCGCCTACGTACTGGCGCAGACACTTGGTCCAATCTACCTGTTCCGCCCAATCGTGATATGGATTCTTTTGATTGCGGGGGCTTACCGAGTCTGGAGCAATCCGCCCAAGGTCCGCTTTGGTCCACTTACGCCGGGCCAGAAGATGGCGATATTGGCGGTGGTTCTACTGGTGTTCGGATGGTTTCCGCTCGAGTTCAGCCAGCCGCTCGCACCAATCATGGATGTTTTAAGCTACGCGGCATCCGTTCAGCGGATGCTCTCGTTTGGGGTTTACCTGCCATTTGATAACGACCCCTACGGATGCTGGGGACCAAGAGCACAGACGCCCGGATTGGAAGTCTTCCTCGCGATGCTCGGAATGGGCGGTCACGTGAAGCTCGGAGTGCTGGCACAGAGCGGGATGATGATCCCGCTGGCGGTGCTGATAATTTTTGCGACCTGGCGGCTCGGCAAGACACTGGCAGGAGATACCGCCGGTGGCGTCGCGGCGCTGTTGCTGTTTTTGACAATTACCTTCCGTCGCGCCGCGGGAGTTCGCGGAACTTCGGTCGACTTTGCGCTTATAGCGCTGGCTCTCGCATTTTTTCTGGATCGCAGGCGGAGCCGGACGCTGACCGTGCTTGGGGCGTTGATGCTGGGAGCGGCGATCCCCGTCCATGCAATCATCGGCGGCCTCGCGATGATGGTGGCGGGCGCCGGTGTCCTCATGTGGTTGATTGAGGGCGACACCGATCGATTTTCGACCGGCGTCGTTTGCCTTGCGGGCGCGGTCTTGTTCGCCGTGCCGGAGTTTGCCATCGGACTTGGCCGACCGGTCTTCTATCCCGTACTTCCGCTCAGCCAGTTCGCGGGTATTGCGTTAATCATGTTCGGCAGCTCCGCGCTGAACGAGCCCGCCTCGCGGGTATCAGATGTTACGCCACGGCTGGCAAAAGGGCTGGTGTTCTTTCTAGCCGTGCTCATTATTTATCTGCACGCGACCAATCGCGAGAGTGGAACGTCGTACGATCTGTTCCAGGAGGGTTTCATTGGGCAGTTCCCGATCCTGTTCACGCTGGCGATGCTGGGAATGGTGCTATGGGCGGTATGGGACGGAATTCCGTCGATCGCATTCGGCGCGGCAATCGCGGCAATCGCAATGCTGGTGGGAGCGGCGGGCGCGCTGCTTGGCCTGCTCTACACACTCTCCGGCAACGAAGCATTTCAATCGGCAGTGATGGACGTTGGGTACAAGCTCAACGAGTATTGGTGCCCGTATTTCCTTGTGTTTCCAGCCGCGATTCCGTTTGCCTTGGTCTACGACGCCAAGCCGCGGATGCGAGTCGCCGTGATGCTCACGCTGCTGGTGATGCTGATTTATCCTTGGTTTCCGCGCGGCGACGTGAGTTACGATTACGACGAGCATGCGATTTCCGAAGAATGGGGGATCGGCTACGACACCGCCGAAAACGGGTTCTGGGATGGGATGCGGGTGCCGCGCTGGGCAATGGAAGATCACGACTGGAAGCTGGTGGATTATCTGCGCGGCGAACAGGCAAAGGGTCGCATTACAACCGGCACCCACATTCTTCATATCGCAAAGGACACTGCGGTTGGCGGCGATTTTTGCAGATTTTCCGTCTACACCGGCATCAATGATGATCCGATCGTACCCCAGGTAGAAAGCTGGGCTGCGGGAAGCCGGGTGAGACCGTTATCGGACTTGCGTCAGGCGCTCGCGCAGCACCCGCCATATATCCTTGAGCAGGTAAGTCCGCCAGATTGGATGAAGACTCCACCCGACGGTTACGAGGAAGTATTCAACCAAGGTCCACTGCGCCTGTTCCGTCGAAAGCCTGCGGGGACCAGTTCGACGATAAAGGATTAGTTACGAATTATCTTCCCAAGCAGGTGGCCGCGAGGAATTGTGGAGCCGACAGCGCATAGTCCTGAATCAGCGTCGCTTTGATGGACTAGACGGGCTGGTTGGGCCCCACAGGCCAATCCGGAGTCGAATGGCGCAGGGGATTGCCACCGTATCAATGGGCTGCGGATCGAGCCGAATTAACGGCGGCAAATTCTAATCGAATGGCTCGAGCAAAGATGGATGCGCCAAAGCCGACTCGCCACTTGAGCAGCATAGACGCGCGAAGCTACCCTAGCGGGACGTTGACACGCAGCTTTGCCCAATGAGCATCGGATGACGAGCGCACCAGTCCCACCAATACAAGCCGGAATCGAACCGGCAACTGCCGTTCAAACGATTCCGGCCGGTAATCGCCGCCTTATCACCGCGATTGCCGCGTCAATCGCATTCGTTGCCGCCTTTTGCGCCTACCGCTACACGATGATGATCGGAGTGGCGTTTCTCGACACGGGAGAATTTCAGACCGTCACGTATACGCTCGGGGTTGCGCACCAAACCGGGTACCCGTTGTTCATAATTGTGGGCAAGATATTCGGGACGTTGGTCCCGATCGGCGAATGGGCATGGCGGATGAACCTGATGTCGGTGCTGTGCGTGTCATTCAGCGTAGCGCTGCTAGTGATATACGCTTTGCGTTTTGGCGCATCGCCAATCGCCGCGATCGCATCGGCGCTTGCGTTCGCATTCACCTTGAACGTATGGCGCGCTGCCAGCCACGCCGACCCATACACTCTAACCCTGCTGATCGGAGTCGCACTTTGGACGGTCGACCTGAAATGGGCGACCACCGGACGACGGCTATGGCTCTATGTTCTGGCGCTGGGATGCGGCGTTGGGTTGGGCGGAGCGGCGATTCTGGTGATGCAACTGCCGGGGCTCATTGTTTATGCGATGGCCTCGCAACCGAAGAGGTTCTTCAAGCCGGCGACAATGATCAGTGCCGGCCTGCTGGGTCTTTTGGGTATCGGCATCATCTACGGCTACATTCCCATCCGCGCGCGGATGCATCCGCCAATGAACTACGGCGATGCGGAGACATGGGACAATTTCCGGAACGTGGTAGGGATTGGCGGCAGCATCTGGGAGGGAAAGCACGGTTTCCTGACGTGGCATGGACCGATCGATTTCGCCCGGGCGCTCCCGGAAATATTGAGAAATCACCGGCTATGGCTAACCCCCGCCGGAGCAGCGGTAGTCGCAGTGCTGGCGTTGACCGGATTGGTGGCGCTGTCCTTCCGGGACCGAAGATTCAGCATCGGCGTCGCACTCGGGATATTTTTTCCAAGCTATCTTTGCGGCACCTTGTGGGCCAACGACATCAGCCACTATTTTCTGATCGCGAACTGGCTGGCGTATTTCGCCGCCGCACTCGGGGCGCAGGGATTATTCGATGAAACGATCGGGCAACTTAGCCCGGGTCCGACCCGCCGGGCGCTATCAGTCGTTGCAGTGGCCGCGATATTTTTGCTGCCCTCGTATATTTTTTGGGTCAACCGCGATGACGGTGAACTCGAACGTATGCGTGGCTACCGGGAAGGAAACGTCCTGGCGGAACGGGTATTCAAGATCGTCGAGCCGAACGCTGTCATCTTTTCGTGGTGGGGACCCAGCCCAGCGCTTTGGTATGGCCAGTATGTAGGGGGGATGCGGCCCGACGTGACCGTAATCGATGACGCCAACCTGCCGGAGCATGGATGGTCCGACGCGACCGACGGGATGGCGTATTATTTCGGGAAACGGCCGATTTACGTGACTGGTGTCGAAGACGAGCTCAGCCGGTATAGCAGGAAGTATAATCTTCATCGAGTCGCGGACTTGGGGGTCTTTGGCCAGGACATTCAAAAGGTCGATAATCAGATCGACCTTTCATTGCACAAGGTCGGGGGCGCGAACATTTATTCGTTCACGGCTCCGATGGAAGAAGAAACCGAAAACCTGCTCCTTAATTGGCATCCAAACGAGCAACCCGGCCGTCTGGCGATTGCGGATGTAATAACCTACAGCGGTTCGAAGCCATCGATCACCGCGCCGACGAGCTGGAATCTGATTCGCGATGATGCTGGCCCAACCACCCGTCAAACGCTCTATTGGCACGTGGTTCAGCCGGGTGAATCGGATACTCAGGAATGGACATTCAGCCAGCCAGTCGATGCCCAAGGTGCGATGTTGGTGATGGAGCAAGCCGCCGCCGTCAACCCAATTGTGGCGGCCACCGGCCAGGCCGGGAGCGGGTGGATGCTTTCAACAGGTCCAATGACGACTAACAGCGACGGAAACTTTATCTTGGACTTTTACTCGACCGATTTTTCCGGCACTGCGCCGGGCTACACGAGACCGCCAGGCACGGCGGTGCTGGTGGACGTTGATAGCCCCTCGCATGTCTTTTGGATTCTAGGTTCATATCAGAACGGTAAAGGACCGCTTGGGGATGCACTCTCCCACGCGGGCCAGGTATTCAACTGGGCTGCCGCCCAAGTGGCAGTCAAAAAAGTATCAGCGCCGCCGCCGGCGGCCCGAGAAGCTCCCAAGCTGAGCAATTCAATCGCGCCATCCCGATGACTAAATTCGCATCCGGGCGCGAAGCCGTATGGGCGGCGCTGGGTTCGCTCGGATTTGCGATTATCTTTGGCCAGCCAATTCTGCGTCATCTTGCGGATGGCAATGCTCCGACGTTTCCTTGGCCCAATGATTGGGATTTCAATTTGCGGTTGCTGTGGACGCCGTATTACACAATCGCTCACTTTCATCAGTTCCCGCATTGGGATCCGTACTGCGGACTGCCAATGCTTGGAAATCCGCAGTCCGCGTTTCTTACTCCGCTGCTGATTCCAACGCTGCTATTTGGCCCGGTGATTGGATTGCGGCTTGGCGTGATAGCGCATATCGCGATTGGATTCGGCGGCGCTTATTTGCTGGCCCGCGTGCTGGGTATCTCCAAGCTGGGCGCGATTGCATGTGCCGGCGCGTTTTCCGGCAGTTCATGGTTTTACCTGCGAATTGAAGCGGGCCAGACGGTTTTCCTGCCATTTGCGTATGCGCCATGGGCGATGGCGATGCTATGCATGGCGATAGATCGCCGCCATACCGGCTACGCCGCGATCGCAGGATTTGCTCTGGCCTTGATGGTCGGTGAAGGCGGGATCTACGCGGCTCCGCAAACCGCGGCAATGCTTGCACTTTTCGCACTCACACTCGCCATCTCGCGGCGCAGCATTATTCCGCTGCTGATGGCCGTGATTACGGGCGGATTTGCATTCGGGATTGCCGCAATAAAAATTTTGCCTTCGAATGCACTGGTCGGATCACTTGCATACAAATCGCCGTCGGGCGAGTTTCTATCGTTCGGCGAGATAGCTGCGGCACTTCTTCTGACTGGATTTTACAAAACCGAAAGCGCTGCACACATCGGCGTAATATTCGGAATCTTTGCGCTGCTCGGTCTAATTTTCCAGTTTCGCCGAACCGTTCCATTCGCGATTTTGTCCGTCGCGCTGTTGGCGATGGCGTTTGGAGATTTTGGAGCGTATTCCCCATGGGCCGTGATCCATCGCCTTCCGATCTTCGCGGCGATGCGTCTGCCATCGCGCTGGCTTATTCCCTTCACTCTGATCGCAGGCGTGATTGCCGGATTCGGAGTCGATGCGCTTCGCAATATTGCAAGACCATGGGGGACAGGCATCGCGACTTCCCTGATCGGGTTGGCGCTGATCGTCAGCTGGTCTGGCGACGTTTCCGCGCTGCAGCATGTCGTTGAAGGATCTGAGGTGCCGATTCCATGGTCAGCCAGCTTTCGGCGGATGAGCAACTCCAACTATCGCGACCGGATGCTAATGGCGGAGCAGGCAAACTTAGGGGTGGTCAGTTGCTACGATGTGATCGCTCCGCCTGCGGAAAATATGCGCGCGAGTGACGGGCCGGGTTATCGCGGAGAGCAATTTCTTCTGGGACCAGGAACAATCACTTTGGATCAGTGGTCGCCGAACCGGCTGGACTTCACAGTTGATGCGCCATCGCCGGCAACTATGGTTATCAACGAGAATTTTGCACCGGGCTGGTCAATTGCTCAGGGGCAAGGAGAGGTAAAATCACAAGATGGCCTGCTTGCGGTGAGCATCCCGGCAGGACGCCAAGCGATGCAGCTGATTTATCGCAGCCCGAAATTCGGACTGGGAGCTCTGATCACTCTGGCTTCAATCGGAGCAATGATTTTGCTTTTTGATCGCCGACTGGCAGGTAAGCGGCGGCCAAGTGGTGACATCGGATTGCCGGTGGGCTAGATTCAGATTTTCCTACGGATTCTGCCAACCGGCATCGTGGGGACGTTCATAAACTAGTGGCCAGTTCGATCGCACAGCTAACGGTTGGCGGGCAACCGTCCGCATCCATCAATCGTGGAGCGTTTGCGCCGTCAGTGAATGCGGCTCGTCACGGTACTATGGACTCCGCCACGCTGTGGAACGCCGCCGCCGGATTTTTTCTCATCGCGATACCGCTCTTTGCGGCAAAGTTCGAATATTCGAACTGGTCCCGCAGTGGCGATCCACCAAACATCCTGGCTTGGTATGCGGCAATCTTTGGATTATGCGGCCTGCCGCTCTCTCGAATCGCACGTGGCGAAGCGAAGAACCAGCGCGCGGGCGAATTGCCGTTCTACCTTTCAGCGGAAGGTTGGTGCACGTTTGCGGTGTTCACCGCCTTTCTTGCCTTGTACGCGGTAACCGCGTTTCACCCCGGTTACGATGAGCAAGTCCGGCAGGCGGTCGCCTTCCTTCACGGGCATACTTATATCCAAGTTGGCACGGACGCGATCGAGCATGCTCAAATCGGACCCTACAGCTACGCGCTGCACCCACCGATGGGGCCGGTGCTGCTGATGCCGTTCGTTGCGATTTGGGGATACGCCACGAACCAGGCTTTGGTTTCCGTACTAATCGGCGCAGTCAGTATGGCGCTGGCGTGGCGGTTGCTGTATCGATTCGATCTTTCCACCAACGGCCGGGTGTGGCTCACGATTTTCTTTGGCGCAGGGACCACTTTCTGGTTCGAAACAATTTTGGGCAACACATGGTCGTTTCCGGAAGTGGTTGCGGTGCTATTTACCCTGGCCGCTCTCAATGAACTGTTCGGACAAGCGCGGCCGTTTTGGGTGGGAACGTTTTCCGCACTGTCGTGCTTCGCTCGCTACGATCAGGCACTGGCGGCTCCGGTGTTTTTGTTTCTGTTATGGTGGAGAGGGCGCACAATCCGCGAGCTATTCTGGATAATTCCGCCGTTCATAGCGGTCGGCATAGCGTTCGTTGGCATCAATGAGGCCCGGTTCAACAGCTTTTTCGATCAGGGTGTGATGCTGACCGGACCAAAAGACGCGCCAGCATTCGGCCTGCGGTACCTGGCGAACAATTTGTACACGGTATTTTTCCTGCCACCCAAGCTTGCTAATGGCTTTCCCTATATTCGGCCGTCATACGCGGGCCAATGCCTTGCGCTGACCAGCCCGGCCTTCGTGCTGGTGTTCAGGGCGAACATGCGGCGGATGATTCCGATCATGATGCTGCTGGCGGCGGCGGGAGCTTCGATGCCGAGCCTATTGTGCTATGCAAATGGATTCGCGCAATTCGGTGCACGGCATTATGTGCAAGTATTTCCATATCTACTCGTGATGATGGCGATTGGCATGCGACGTGGCATCGATCAAATGTCAAAAATACTAATTGTAGTTTCAATTCTATTGGTTAGTTACGGCGCTTGGCACTATGCGATGTGGAATTGGACCTGAGGAGAATGCTTGGTAACCAGCTTGCCAATTGAGCAAGGTGACATGGATACTTTCCTGCCGCCGTGCGAAAGCACCGCAGATCCTGATGGACCTCCAGGGATAAGCTTGCAACGCCGCCAAGATCGCGATTTGGCGGACCTCTGGACGGCCACTAGAGGGTTTTTCGTCTTAACGCTGATCATTTTTGCGGCCGATTTGGTAATTTTGTTTTCTCTTCGATCGCCTGAAAAGCCGAAATATCTTCCGAATTATCTTGTGTCTAGCGCGGCGCTAGTCGCGGCTTGCTGCATTTTTCTCGCGGAGAAATCACGCCGCAGTGACCCGGATGGCGCCGTGCCGGGGAAGTTTCCGTTTACCCTGTCGGCCGAAGGTTGGAGTACAACCGCGGTTTTTCTGGCATTCCTCGCGTTTTACGCGGCCACCGGGTGGCTTGATCCCAGTCCGTTCAACGCCCACGTACTCCAAGCTGTTCAATTCCTTCATGGACACATCTACCTGGATGCGGGCGACTCGATCGAACAGGTGACATTCGAAGGCCATCGCTACGGCATACATCCTCCGCTTCCAGCGGTGTTAATGATGCCGTTTGCGGCAATTTGGGGAACCGATGTCAACCAGACAATCTTTTCGCTGATCTTCGGCACGATAAATGTGGCACTGGCATGGCAACTGCTGGGGCGGCTGAACATATCCGTTAATGCGCGTATCTGGTTCACGATCTTCTACGGCGTCGGCACCACCTTATGGTTTGAGACAATCAACGGTGGGAGCTGGGACGTAACCGAGACCGTCGCCATCGGATTTACGCTGGCGGCGCTTTCGGAGTCATTTGGCCAGGCGCGGCCCGCCTTGGTCGCGTTTTTGGCGGGCTTGGCGTCGTTGGCGCGCTACGACATGGGTCCAGTTTTTCCTGTGTACGTGGGGTTGGTCTACCTGCGCCGGCGAAACTGGCGGGAATTGTTCTGGATGATCCCGGGTTTTGCAATGGCGGGAATTGTGTTCATGGGGCTCAACGTCGTTCGTTATCATTACTGGTTCGATATTGGCGAGGAAATGCTTGCCGAGGGACGTCCACTGTTTCGTTTGCGGTATTTTTTCGACGACTTTTACACCCTAATCTTCCTACCCCCGGGGCTCGACGATAAGTTCCCATACATACACCCACAAGGCGGTGGACTCGCGCTAACGCTGCTCAGTCCGGCCTTTGTGCTGGCGTTGAGGCCGAGCTTTCGGAATCCGACTACCGCACTGGTCGGACTCGGAGCGATAATCTCGATGCTGACGAGCCTGTTCTTTCTGTGGACCGGATATTTGCAGGTTGGAACCCGCCATTACATTCACGCCTTCCCGTTCCTGCTTATTTTGATGGCATTTGGCACTGGTCGCCAGGCGGATCAATTGACCAAGATTATGATCTCGGTGTCGGTCGTCTTGGTCGCATTTACGGTTTGGCATATGCGGATGTGGGGTTTCGGCTGAGCGGTTTGGTCGCCTGAAATTTCATTTCTGAACCGTTAAGCGAATGGTTTGTGGTGGCTGGCAAAGACCATCTGAGGCGGATAATCTCACCGCGATGAATGCGCAGGGGCGAAATCCGTCTGACCCTGAGTCGATTCTCAAGGTATCGTTGGGCTTCCTATTCATTGCCATCGGGGTCTTCGTTGCGGATTTCTGCTATCTGTTTTTCTCGAAGCCGCGCGGATTTCCCAATCCGGTTGCATCGCTGGGATTCGCCGCTGCGATTGCCGGCATAATTGCGCTCCGGGCTGGCCGAAAAAGCCAAGTCTCGGACCAGGATGCGGCCGGCTCCGCCCACACCCGGCTGTTTTCACCGGAAGGCTGGGGAATTTTTGCAGTGTTTGTCGCGTTTCTTGTGTTGTATGCCGTCAGCGGCGGAATCGAGATCAGCGCGAACAATATTCATGTGCTACAGGCGGTGGCGTTCTTGCGCGGGCAGTTTCAGATCGACCCGGATGCTGCCGGTGAGAATGTCATATTCGGCGGACTCAGTTATCAGCTGCATCCGGCCTTTCCCGCGGTTCTGCTGATGCCGTTTGCGGCGATCTGGGGCGAGGATACCAACCAGACCATATTCGCGTTGATCATTGGCGCGCTCGATGTCGCATTGGCGTGGCGGCTCCTGGGCCGCATGAAGGTGTCGACCAATATTAGGGTTTGGCTCACACTTTTCTTCGGTGCGGGAACCACGATTTGGTGGGAAACCATCAACGGGGGAAGTTGGGACATGACCCGCATCATCGCGATCGGATTTACGCTTGGCGCGCTTGGCGAAATTTTCGGCCGGTCGCGGCCCGTAATCGTCAGTCTGCTTGCGGGACTTGCGGCGTTGGCGAGAAGCGACTTGGCGCCGGAACTTCCGATCTACCTGGCACTGGTTTACACCCAGCGGCGGAATTGGGTTGACCTGTTGTGGATGCTGCCGGGGTTCGCATTCGCGGCCGCCATTTATATTGCGATGAACGAGGTGCGCTTTGGTGGCTGGTACGACATGACTTGGTCAATCGCTGCGGGCGGCCAGCCAACGTCCCAATTGTTTCAGCTGTATTATTTGCCTCGCAATTTATTCGCACTGTTTTTCCGGGCGCCGGGTCTGGATGCAGGGAGATTTCCGATTTTGCATCCAATTGAAGCAGGCCAGGCGATCACATTCTTGAGTCCCGCCTTTCTGCTCGCGCTGAAGCCGGATTTCCGGAAAACGGCCCCGCTTTTGATTCTAATCGCCGCGCTGCTCGCAGCGGCTCCCAGCTTGTTTTTTATCTATGACGGAGTGCCACAGGTTGGCGCGCGGCACTTTGTGCCCACATTCCCCTTCCTGCTGGTCCTAATGGCAATGGGGATGCCGCGCCGCGCAGATCAGTTTACGAAAATATTAATTACGGCCTCCCTTGCCCTGGTAACCTTTACAGTTTGGCACGTGCAGGTGTGGGGTTTTGCCGGATGATCACGGAGGGATGATGCGAAGACAAATTTTGCCTGCGCTCATGGCCGTTCTTCTGGCCGGATGCAATCTCTCGCCGCCATCGTTGAGGTCTTTGAACACGGTCGGAGGCGCCCGAGTGGTTACATTTGCGCAAACCCCGCTGGCACGGTCGGCGCCCACGCTATCCCTGAACCAGGGATCGAACTGGAAGGCCGGCAACTTGGCGATAGCCGCAATAGTCACCTACAACGGATCGGGCCCATCGATCACGGCACCTCGGGGGTGGACGTTAATCCGCGATGACATCAGCCCAACGACCCGGCAGACGCTCTATTGGCATGTCGTCGAACCTTGCGATCCAATTTCAGAAGTCTGGTCATTCAGCGAGCCGGTTGATTCACAGGCGGTGGTTTTGCTGCTCGACAAGTACGCAGCTGTCAAGGCGATTGACGCGAGCAGCGGCAATAGCGGCGGCGGACAGATACTAACGGCGAACTCGCTGACGACCCGCAACGACGGTGACCTGATCCTCGCATTCTATGCAACCGATTTTGTCGGGACGTCGCCCGGTCATGATATTCCGCCCAATATGACGAAAATCGTCGATCTCGAAGCAGCACCGCACGAATATTGGGTGGTGGCGGCCTATCAAAGCGGCCGAGGCCGGACCGTCGATTTGACCTGCAATGCCGCGCAGGTCTTCAGATGGGTTGCGGCGCAAGTGGCGATCAAGAGAGCCACCTAGCCCTCGCTTGATTTCGCCCACCCGTCGACCGCATATTTTGATCACCTGAGTTTTGCGATGGTTTTGCGCATGCTCCTTGACATCAGTAACAGGTGATGAGTTAACTGGTTTCGCCACGCAAAATGGAGATTTCCGCAATTTTTCCGGCCTATAATGAGGCCGAAAATATCCGCCCTGCAATCGCAAAGGCGCTGGAGACGCTATCTGAGCTGTTCGATCGTTTTGAGATCCTGATCGTCGATGATTGTGGGACTGACGGGACCGGTCAAATCGCTGACGAACTCGCTGCGGAACATCCCGAGGTTCGTGTGATCCACAATGAGCGAAACATAGGGCAGGGCGCCAGTATCGTTCGCGGCTTCAATGAAGCACGCTATGACCTATTGCTTCACAACGCGATGGACTGCTCGTTCGACATGAAGGATCTGTCGCGGATGATTCCCTTGCTCGATCGTGCTGACATCGTCGCCGCATCGCGTATGGGCCGGCCTGGATATTCGTTTTATCGCATCATTGTTTCCTTGGTTAATCGAAAGCTGATCCGTGCGCTATTTCCCTTGAAGTTACGCGACTATAGCTTTGTGCAGCTGTTTCCACGGGCGGCATGGCTTGAAGTTAATGTAGAAGGCCGCAGCACTGGATTTATGATACCTGAAGCTCTGATCCGGGCATTCGATCTTGGCTATCGAATCGAGGAAATAGATATTCCCTACTATCCAAGACTCGCAGGTAAAGCTACGGCTGGCAAGCCACGAGTAATCATATATTCAATTTATGAATTGTTCCGATTCTGGTGGAAGCGGTTTCGGGGCAGGACTCCACGCGCGCTTACGCGCCGCGAAGGAAAGGGATTGGGCTCAAGCACCAGCCGCTCCAAGGTCGCAGGATGAGCAAATCGAGCTCAATTAAGGTTGAAACAGCGTTTGTGGCGCTGGGAGCCGTAGTTTTGGCGTGTTGGTTTGGGTACCCGGTACTGAGTGCTTTATTACAGGGTGGCAGGGTAGTCGAGGTCCCTGACACCGACTGGGAGCAGGCTTTGCATTTGCATTGGGTGCCGTTTATTACAATTACCCATTATCATCAGTTTCCGCTTTGGGACCCATACTGCACCGGCGGAATACCGATGCTCGGAGATCCGCCGTCAGCCTTTTTTACACCGCTCTTGTTGCTCGACCTGATTTTCGGACCAGCTAAGGGGTTAGGCTATAGCATGATTTGCCATAGCGCGATCGCGTTTGCTGGCGGTTACCTTCTCGCGCGAATACTCGGTATTTCCCGACTTGGCGCCGTCGCTTGCGGTGGCACCTTTGGCGGCAGCTCGTGGTATTACAATCACCTCGAACTCGGGCACGCAGGATGGATGGCCTACGCGTATATGCCGTGGGCGGTCGCGATGCTCTGCCTCGCCATTGAGCGGCGTCGATTCGTCTTTGCCGCAGCAGGCGGCTTCTTCATGGCGCTGATGCAAATGGAGCAGGGGCATTACCCATTTTTGCATACCTCGTTGGTGGTTGCAGCGCTCGCTCCAATGCTTGCGATTCAGCGGCGTAGCTTTCTGGCCTTGGTAATGTTGGGGGTCATGGTCGCGTTCGCCGCAGGATTCGCCGCCGTCAAAGCGCTCCCAGGTATTGCGTACACGGGTTTACACGCACGAGCGTGCTGTGGCTATGATGGATGGCCGGTGTCATTTTTGTTTCGATGGCTATTTTGGCGCGTATTCGTGACTGGCCCATACCATAACCTCGAATCCCACGGCTATATTGGCCTTATATTTGGAGCGTTCGCGATCCTTGGAGTCGCGTCGAGGTTTCCCAAGACATTTCCTTGGTTAGTTGTATTCATGTTTACGTCACTCCTAGCGATTGGGAATTTTGGCCAATACTCACCATGGTATCTTATACATCAGCTGCCATTCTATGGATCCATGTCGAGGCCCGCCCGACTCATGCCCGCAGTTACGCTTGCCGCTGGTGTGATGGCCGGATATGGGGCCGAATATATTTATTCAATCGCGAAGCCTTGGGGCATGATAGTGGCTGCGCTTCTTATCACTATGGCGATAGCTGACGCACGAGATGTGGTTACTCCGGGAATTCAACTGCGCGATATGATGGGCGACCAAGCGCCAATCAATTTGTCTCCCGACTTTCGCCAGGCGTTTGCGTCGCCCTTTGAAAACGTTCGGGGGGAGTATCAGGCCGCACAGGCAAATCTCGGCTGGGTCCGATGTTTGGTGGATATTTTGCCCAAGGGTGTCAATGCCGTAGGGTACGACCAGACTGATTATCGCGGTGAGGAGTATATGCAAGGTGGGGGCACGGTGCGGCGCATTTCCTGGACGCCTAATGTGTTGAGTTTCGACGTCGACGCGCCTACTTCGGCTACGATGTTTGTAAACCAGAATTACGATTCCGGTTGGCTGATTCAGGAAGGCCGGGGTGAGGTCGTTTCTATCAATGGGCGGCTTGCCGTAAAGGTTCCTGCGGGTGCACAACGACTGGTCATGGTTTATCGAAGCCGGGAGTTCGTCAAAGGCCTTCTGATCACACTAAGTACGCTTGCCGGAATGATCTTGCTTTGGCGTATCGAACCTTACTTATGGCGGAAGATGCTAGATTTCGAACGATGATGAACGGCGCACCCGACGTGTTCCAGCTGCAGGAGACACTTTACGTCTCCAAGAATCCAACCCGGCGGTGGCTTCATTGCTCCCGTCGCGACTGGATTATCGACAAACTGCGGGATTTGTCACGTGAGCATCATGGCAAAGCGCTCGAAGCAGGATTTGGTTCCGGGGTCCATCTGCCCACGCTGTCAGAAGTGTTCGGCGAGGTTGTGGCTATCGACATTGATGAATCTCTGGTCCAACATGCGCGATCGATGATCAAGGGTAGCTATCCAAACGTAAGTGTCGTCCAGGGGGATCTGACTTGTTCTGCTTTGCCGGACGATACTTTTGATTTGATCCTCTGTAGCCAGGTGCTAAAGCAAGTGCCCGAGCCGCGATTGGCAATTAGGGAGATGTATCGAATGCTGCGGCCGGGCGGGATTCTTCTATTGACCTCGCAGCAGCCTCTAAGTCCGGTCGAGTTGGCAGGCAGGGTTATTTTGAGGCCGCCACTCATCAATTTTGTGAGGCTGATTTACAAAGAGGCGGTGCGTCAGCCAAGTCATAGAGTTCCGATGCGTGCAAAAGTCCTCGTATCCGAATTGCACGAGGCCGGCTTTACGATCCGGGATCGGTTTAGTTCCGGCGCGTATATTCCACTGGTCGCGGAATTGTTCGGAAAAGCGGCCTTGCGGCTGGAGCAATGGATGGAACCGAGGATGCGAGGGGGGCCATTAGAAGAACTCCTTTGGGAACAATACTACATCGCGGAGAAAGCTGCCCCACTGCCAGATAGGAAGGGCGGAAGTTCCCGATGAAACGGAATGCGAATGGCGCCTTCCGGATGCGGCGAACCAACCGTTGCGACGGGGCAGTCTGACGGGGCAGTCTGATGTGCCACCGCTACAAAATATCTGCACTGGTGCGTATAATTCATGTGGGAAATCGGGCCTGAATGATGCCATCCGCGCAACATACACCTGTCATACCCGCGATGCGCCGGGAACCGGGAGGGGAGGGGATCTCGGTAGTGGCTCCGATGCGAGATGAAAGCGCAAATGTCGATGAATTCTTTTCGCGCATGGTTCCAGTGCTTGAAGGGCTTGGCATGGCCTATGAAATCATATGCATCAACGACGGGAGCAATGACGATACGCTCGAAAAGCTTTTGGCGATCCGAAACAAGAATCCGGCCGTCAAAGTTGTCAGTCTGTCGCGCAATTTTGGCAAGGACGTGGCGCTTAGCGCTGGGCTTGACTACTCAAGCGGTGCGGCAGTGATTCCGATCGACTGCGACCTGCAGGATCCGCCCGAATTGATAGTGCCGATGGTGGCTAAATGGCGTGAAGGCTACGATGTCGTTTTTGCCACCCGACGCAGCCGGATGGGTGAAAGCTGGGTCAAACGCACCACTGCCAGCTTGTTCTACCGCTTTATGGAGCGCATGACGGACGTTCCCATCCCACGCGATACCGGAGACTTCCGCTTGCTAGACCGCAGGGTTGTTGAAGTACTGGTTCGATTGCCGGAGCGGTCACGCTTCATGAAGGGACTCTTTGCGTGGGTAGGATTCAAACAGACGTCCGTATTCTATGAACGGGACCAGCGCCACGCAGGGCTGACAAAATGGAGCTATTGGAACTTGTGGAATTTCGCGATCGACGGTATCACTTCGTTCAGCTCGCTGCCGTTAAAATTGGGGAGCTACCTCGGATTAATCATTTCCGCAGGTGCGTTTTTGTACGCACTTTTTATAGCGATTCTCAAAATCGGGAAGGGTATTGACCTACCGGGATATCCTTCGTTGCTGGTGGTGGTCTTGTTCCTTGGCGGAGTACAATTGATCACGCTGGGCGTGATCGGCGAATACCTCGGGCGGGTTTACAATGAAGTGAAGGGGCGCCCGCTGTATCTTGTGAAAGATCTCTACGGCTTCGACGAAAACAGCAAGTAATTATTATTAGCGATGGATCGGGAAATTTACCGGCGGATGGCTGCGGTTGAGGACCAACATTGGTGGTTCGCCTCACGGCGCACAATCGTCTCCAATTTGATGGCGCGGCTGAAGTTGCCGGCCGATGCGGCCATCATGGAAGCGGGGTGCGGCACCGGGGGGAACCTTCCGATGCTGGCGCATTGGGGGCGGGTGTACGCCACCGAGCCTGATGACGAAGCGCGGGAGTTTGCACTTGCCAAGGCGAAGTGTGATATCCAGCCTGGATATCTGCCGGATAAATTGCCGTTCGGAAATTTGAGCTTCGATTTGATTCTAATGACCGATGTGCTCGAGCACCTCGATGATGATGCGGCGGCATTGCGCTCGTTACGGGGGCGCCTTAAACCAGGGGGAGTCCTGATTCTTACTGTTCCCGCGTTTCAGGGGTTGTGGAGTGCTCACGATACGTCGCATCACCATAAGCGCCGATATCGTGCGACTCGATTACGGGAATTACTGGTGCAAGCTGGGTACGAAATCGATTTGATTAGTTATTACAATTTCATGTTGTTTCCCATAATAGCCTCGGTACGCCTGGCGCAACGTATTGCAGGCTCCAACAGCGAGGGACATGATCTCCGAATGCCACCGCCGTGGATCAATAAGTTGCTATATGCATTATTTTCAAGTGAACGATATTTCGTGGGCCGAATCCCCTTACCGGTGGGAGTGTCATTGATTGTTGCAGCCCGCAATCCAGCTGGCGCTACGCTAGTTACTCGCGATCGGAGCGGGGCAATATAGCCTTCAACTGAATTCTTGTACAAATCTGCATCGTTAAATACTGTGAGCCGCCACATCAGCAGTGTAAAGAGCGCAAACTCGAGTAGGCCCGAATGCCTCTTGGCGGCGCTGGGCTCAATCGCTTTTGCAGTAATTTTCTGTCTGCCGATTCTACGCCACCTTACGTATGGAGATATCCCGCAATACACGATGAATGATTGGGATTTTTCCATGGAATTGCAGTGGGTGGCTTTGCACAGCGTTACCTTTTTTCATCAATTTCCGCTTTGGGATCCGTATAAGTGCGGTGGAATGCCGGCACTTGGAAACCCTCAATCAGGGGCATTCACGCCATTTTTTTTCCTTGAGGTCCTTTTTGGGCCGATGGCGGGAATTCGGCTATCGATACCATTTCACATCGCATTTGCCTTCGGTGGAGCATATTTTTTGGCCCGTATAGCGGGCATTTCGAAACTCGGCGCGGTGGCCTGTGCGGGGGCATTTGCCGGAAGTTCGTGGCATTATCTCCATATTGAAATAGGGCACATTGTCATTTTGCCGGGTACCTATATTCCTTGGCCTGTTGCATTGTATTGCTATTCGGTCGAACGTCGGCGCGTGTGGCCGGCAGCACTGGCCGGGATCACGATAGCGCTTATGATCACGGAAGGCGGGGCGCATCCCGCATTGTGGTCCGGAATGATGCTCACGGTGCTTGCGTCAATATTAGCATTGAGGCGAAGGAGCATTTTCCCATTAGTGGCGCTGGCAGCCGCCGGATTGTTCGCGGGATGCTTCGCGGCAGTCAAGCTGTTGCCTGGTTTGGAGTTCACCGGCATATATGCGCGGGTGGAGTCGCCTTATGAAGTGCATGAATTGAAATATGTGATTCATGAACTATTTTCGCGGGCGCAAATTCCCACGAAAAGCGTCCCTGGCCTGCAATGGGGATTTTACGAATATGGAGCATACATCGGAGTGTGGTTTGGCCTTTTGGCACTCGTTGGAATTATCTTCGACTTTCGCCGCACTTGGCAGTGGCTGATTTTATCTCTAGTCTTGCTGGCAATGACAGTAGGGTATTTTGGGCCGATATCGCCATGGTACCTAGTTCACAAGGTCCCGTTTTATACGTCGCTACGTGAACCGTGGCGTTGGTTGGCGCCTACCACACTTGCGCTTTCGGTACTTGCTGGATTTGGTGTGGATAGGATTCTAGCAATCAAGGCGCGGTGGGCGGGGTTGTTTACGGCTGGCATCGTTGCCTTGGCGCTTGCGGATGGCTGGTTCATTAGTACTCCGTATCTTCATTTTGTGGTTGAAGGAATCGATCCGCCGATGCATGTGTCCACTGTGTTTCGACAGTCGACAAATCCAGGTCTAGGCGCTCATATGTATATGTCCGCGCGTTCGAATTTAGGCGTACTGCGATGTTATGAGGTGCCGAACATGGTGCCGCCGGTGAATGCATCCGGATTCGAAGAAGTTGCATATCGCGGAGAGCAATATCTTTTGGGGCCTGGAACCGTTAAATTGGTCCAATGGTCGCCGAACGCGCTGAGTTTCGCTGTCGATACGCCCTCGGCAACGGCGATGGTTGTCAATCAGAATTACAATTCGAATTGGCGCTTGGTCGAAGGGCGTGGAGTAGTAAGTTCTCAGAATGGATTGCTCAGCGTCTTGATCCCATCTGGGAAGCAGACCCTGAAGCTGGTCTATCGGAACGCGGCATTTTGGATGGGCCTTTCGATTTCAACTGGTGCTTTCATCGCGATGCTTTTGCTGTGCTTTTGGGAAAGCCGAAGACCGATTTAGAGCAATCGAGTGCCGCTGCGTGTGCTTATGGCGATGAGATGAGAGAGTCAGCGGCGATCATGTTTCGGGTAACGGCTGCAGTGGCAAGGTGGATTTGTATGGCGCTTACAGGTTGCTGTTTGATGGCATGCAATGCGTCACCTACTCCCGACATCGGAGTTGAGAATTCGGTTGACGGCGCAATTATTGATTCATATTGGCCAACAACTCCGCCGGTGAAAAATGCGAAAAATATTACGATGAAGTGGAGCGAGCGCGCGGCGCCAGGGGAGGTCGCAATCGCCGATTTGGTGACATACAAAGCAGACAAGGCAACGATATTTCCGCCAACGGGGTGGGCTTTGATTCGCGACGATGGCGGTCAGCATGTTCGCCAGACGTTATATTGGCGCGCAGTTCAGGCAAACGATCCGCATGAATTTGCGTGGTCCTTCAGCGAGCCCGTCGATGCGCAAGGCACAATTATATTATTGGCCGATGCACGTTTGGACGCGCCGGTGGACGGCAGTAGCGGCAATGGCCGCGGAGTTCAGGGCGGAAGCGACATGGTGGCGAAATCCGTGAAGACGACCAGCGATGGAGCGCTGGTTTTGGCTTTTTATGCGAACGATTTCGGTGGCGCGGGATTTAATGCGCCTGACTTTATGGGCGAGATAGTCGAAGACGAAACCCAATTGGGCGGATATTGGATTTTGGGAACCTACCAGAAACACAAGGGCCCGACCCCTGACGCTATCTGCCATGGTGGGCAGGGGTTTGACTCCGTTTCGGCCCAGGTGGCCATTCGGCGATCCGCGGAAGCCACGGAGTCCAGATGATTGAGGGGTTATCGTGAGTTCGAGCAGGCAGGTTGGGCCGGCTGAGGCAGGCCGTTTACACCGCAGTACGCTGCTCGCGGCGCCCCCCACAACTTTTGGAAATGCCATTTATAATAGTTTGACCTATAGCGACGTGGCTACCACCGGAGAGGTGGTGGCAGTCTTGGTGCTGGCGGCGGGCTTTAGCTTAAGCTTTTGCTGGCTGGTCGTTGGCCATATGGCGGAGATTTGCCTACTGGGCGATTTCGATCATGCAGCGGAACTCCAATGGGTTCCATACTACACCATTACGCACTTTCATCAGTTCCCATTTTGGGACCCGTACAAATGCGGCGGATTGCCGATGTTCGCTAATCCGCAGGCTAGCATTTTCACTCCTCTATTTCTGCTGGAATTGATTCTCGGCCCTACGGTCGCTGTACACGTTGAGATAATCGCCCATCTTGCCGCTGGATGGGCAGGCTCATATGTCCTGGCTCGAGTGATAGGTATCAATCGTCTTGGCGCTGCTGCGTGTGCGACGGCGTTTGGTTCGAGTTCGTGGTACTTCGCGCATCTCGGTGCAGGTCACTTTGAATATATGGATTATACCGACATCCCATGGGTTGCGACGTTCTATTGGCTCAGCTTGGAACGCCGTCGGCCGATATTCGCAGCAATCGGAGGACTGTTGATCGCGTTAATGCTAATCGAGGGTGGAATCTATCCTGTACCACATGCGGTTTTGATGCTTGGTATCCTGGCCGTAGCATTGGCATTGATCAGGCGTTCCGTGCAGCCAATCGTGACGATGGTCGTAATGGGTGTATTTTCCTTTGGGTTTGCCGCGGTAAAGCTGCTTCCGATGGCGCAGATGGTTGGTGCGGCCGGGCGATGGGTGGATCCGTTCGAAACCAATTCCTTCGCCGCTTTCATGGTGGAATTCTTTTCACGCGATCAATTCAACGGCGGCGGAGTGCCCGGCGGATTTTGGGGATTTCAGGAATACGCTGCGTATCTTGGGCCTATCGTTGCGGGCTTGCTGATTTTCGGCGCCATGGTTTGCTGGCGGCAGGCGCTGCCGTGGATTATAGTTGCAATATCGCTCTTGGTGGTCGCGGCTGGTGACTATGGCGCCTATTCGCCATGGCTACTGCTACATCATTTTCCACCCTTTAGTTCACAGCATGCACCAACGCGAGTGCTAATCGTTTTCACGATGGTGGCGGGAATTTTGGTTGGCTTTGGCGCCGACGCAATAAGTTCCAAAGCAGGCGGTTTGGGAGCTTTGGCCGTTGTAGCACTCATTTTGGCAATTGGCATCGACGGCTGGCTGGTGAACGGTGCTGATCTTCAGTTGCTGTATCAAGGCGGTCACGTCGGTTATATGCCGCCGAAGGAATTTCGCCAAGTATGGAAGAAGACCAACGGCGCACTGGAGGGACTGATGTACGTAACGGCAATCGCGAATATGGGAGCTTTGAATTGCTACGAGCCGGCCTTCGGTGGCCCGACGGCAGCCGTCGGATTCAATCAGCCAGCATACAGAGGAGAGCAATATCTGCTTGGAAAGGGGACGGTGAAGCTGGTGAAATGGACGCCGAACGTCCTAACCTACGATGTCGATGCGGCAGAGCCTACCAAGCTAGTTTTAAACCAGAACTATAATCAGTTGTGGGGTCTCCAACAGGGCGACGGAGAGATAATCTCACAAAATGGCTTGTTGGCAGTAAACGTGTCCGCTGGCAGGCAACGTGTTGTCTTGGCTGTTCATAGCAACCGGGTTTTAGTCGGACTAGCGATGACGCTGGCCACCTTCGTGGCATTGCTCGCGTTGTGGCGATTCGAACCGCTAATTCCGTGGATGTATCTCGGCCTTGGAAAATAGATTTTCGATTAGGAATTCTCACGGATGAAGCGCATCATATGCGCGGCTTTCGCCTTGTGCTTCGCGGCTTGTAAATCCCCGCCTGTGCCGCAGGGGCATCTAGCGCTATTCGGCGGCACGGGCGTGATTTCGCTTGCAACGCCACTGACCAAGAATACATCGAGTCTCCCGTTAGGCTGGCTGATGGTGGGAGTTCCAGGACAGTTTGCGATCGCAGATATCGTAACCTATGGTGGACCCAAACTTAAGATTACGGCGCCGCCGGGATGGACATTGATACGGGAGGATATGAACCCCATCGTTCCAGTTAAAGGGGATCCACCGCTCAGGCAGTTACTCTATTGGCATTTTGTTCGACCCAACGATCCCGGACTGCAGATATGGAATTTCAGCGAGCGCGTCGATGCGCAAGGCACCCTAATTTTGCTCGACAATATATCACCGGCCGATCCGATCGATGCGCACAGCGGCAATCCCGCGCAAAATTTCGATAATCCACTTGCAGAATCGGTGACAACCAGCCAGCCAGGCGACCTAGTGCTTATTTTCTATTCGACAAATTACGGCGGTCCTGGACTGGCTCCGCTAATGCCATGTTCGCCGGAATCGGCGCGGCAGCCGATACACGTGTCGATCCCCGGTTTCGGCAGAATAGTGGATCATTCGGACATCGAAAATGAATACTGGGTCGACGCAGCCTTCCAAGGTATGCCTGGCAAGACACCTGATGCAGTCAGCATAATCGTCCAGCCAACCAAATGGATCGCGGCGCAGGTGGCGCTTAGGCGGACCATTCCGCCTCCCGCACTGCAATAGTGTCAACTCAACAATCCGTCGGCTAATTAAATTTTCCGACCTCGATGCCGGACCAGATGTTCCCATTCAGCCATAGTCCCGCCATTCCCAGAATCACGGTGGCAAGAATGCCCCATCCGTGCATCAGCACGGTCAATGCCATTGCGCTGGCAAGCTTTACCCGAAGCAGCATCAATGCAGCCACCGAAGCCGCTTCGTACGGACCAACGGCTGCTGGTGCAGAGGGAACCATCTGGCTCAGTCCGATCGCCGCGGACACCAGTAGACAGCCCGCGACCGACACTGAGAGGTGTAGTGAGAGCGCAAGTCCCCAGATTGCGAAAGTGTCTCCAGCCCATATCAAAATGGTAAGTATCGCAAGCTCCGTCATAGTTGCAGGCGAGCTGACCGCACCAAGGCCCTGCGCGAACCATTCAAAGAGCGTGGCCACACGTTCCCCCAGCGCTTCAAGGCGTACGGTGCGAAAGATCAATCGAGTTACGGAAAGGAACCATCTGGTCCGATAATGCAGCAGAATAATTGCAAAAAATGCACCGCCAAAAATCATCCCGCCAATCAACCCCATTGCCCCAAGGACTCTCGGCGGGCTGACAAATAAAAACGAAATCAGCAATACCGCCAGCAAGGCGAGTCCGTCCAAAACTTTCTCCAACCCGAGCGTCGCAAGTGCCAAGCTGGCTCCGGCCAGCGACTTATCGCGCGAAATCATGAAACACCTGAGTAAATCGCCACCGCGGGCCGGGACCAGATTGTTGGTCATGTTCCCGACCGACAAGGCGGCGAAGCAGGGCCGATACCCGGGGTGTGATTCCTCGGGAAAGATTTTCTGCCAGCGCCATGGCCGCAGAATTGCACTCAGCAATCCGCCCGCAATCGGCACTGCCATCCACCAAGGGTTTAGTCCCGCCAGTACGTCCCAAATCCGCGCCCAATCACCCTTCTCAAGTTGACGCATTAGCAAATACAGCAGGGTCGCACTGACCGCGATTCCCAACAGCAGCATTCGCCACGGAATTCTGCGTCGCGGAACGACGTTCAACTGATCGTACGATTCCTTATCCGATGCCATTTGGCTAAGATTAAGGTCGAAGAGGAGGCGAAGCGCTCTCCGTGCTTGGATTCATCGACCGAATTCGATATTAACATTGACCTGCATGAGCGATATTTTGCAAATCGGCGTGATTGGGTTGGGCTATTGGGGCCCAAACTTGGTGCGGAATTTCCGCAGTATCGAGGGCGCGACTGTTGCGGTGTGCTGCGATCTTGATTCACGCCGATTTCGCTCGATTTCCTCTCATTACGACAATATGGAGTTTACGGTCTCCGCCAAAGAGGTGATCGAAGATCCCAAGATTGATGCGATTGCGATCGCGACGCCAGTCAATACTCATCACGAGTTGGCCAAACAGGCTCTGCAGGCCGGGAAGTCCGTTCTGGTTGAAAAACCGCTCAGCATGCGCGTGGAGGACGCCGAAGAACTGGTCACCCTTGCCGATCGGAAAGGCTTGGTCCTGCAAGTCGACCACGTGTTCGTCTACACCCCGGCTGTTAAGCAAGTCAAGGAGATTGTCGATTCAGGGCGGTTGGGAAGTATCTTTTTTATCGATAGCGTGAGAATCAACTTGGGACTGTTTCAGCACGATGTCAACGTTATCTGGGATTTGGCACCACACGACTTATCGATTGTCGATCACTTGCTGGGTCGTATGCCGCGCAGCTTATCGGCGTTTGGCGGTGTTCACGCCAACAAGGGAATTGAGGACGTGGCCTATCTGAACCTGGATTTTGGCGATGGGTTGATTGCCAATTTTCACGTCAACTGGCTCTCTCCCGTTAAGGTCAGGTCGATGATAATCGGGGGAAGCGAGCAAAGCCTCATTTACAACGATCTCGACCAAAGTGAAAAGATCAAGGTCTACAACCGCGGCATCAATGTAATGACCGACGAGCAGAAGCGACGCTTTCTTATCAGCTATCGCACTGGCGATATTTGGTCTCCAAATATCAGCCATGATGAACCGTTGTACCTGATGGCCGCCGATTTTGTTCATAGTATCAAGAACAAAAGACGGCCGCTGGCGGATGGGCAGGCGGGCCTGCGGGTGGTTCGGATCCTCGAGGCCGCACAGCGCAGCATTAAGGCGCAGGGCGGCAGGGTGATGCTATGAGTTCACGACCCGAATTCTCACGCATCGCCCCTGACGTAAAGTTAGGAGAGGGGGTTGTAATCCATGGATTTGTCAATCTGTATGGCTGCAGCGTGGGAGACGGGACTTCGATTGGGGCGTTCGTGGAAATTCAAGGCGGTGCGGAAATCGGTAAACATTGCAAAATCTCAACTCACACCTTTATTTGTGAGGGAGTAACGATTGAAGATGAATGCTTCATCGGCCATGGGGTAGTTTTCATCAATGACATTTATCCAGCGGCCGTCAATCCCAATGGCTCGCGGCAAATGCGGGAAGACTGGGTGGCAATTCCAACCAAGGTTCGCCGCGGTGCCTCGATCGGCAGTGGCGCGGTTATTATGGGCGGGGTCACGATTGGGGCGCACGCGCTAATCGGCGCCGGTGCGGTGGTCACGCGTGACGTCGCCGATTATGCGATTGTGGCCGGCGTGCCGGCGAAGGTGGTTGGCGACATCCGTAAGCGCAAGCCAACGGCCGCCGCGGCGTCTCGATGAAGGGGCGGCTCCCGGATTTTATAATCGGCGGAGCGCCGCGCTCTGGTACAACGTGGCTGTACCATTTGCTGGACAAGCATCCTGAGATTTATATGGCGAAACCGGTAAAACCGGAGCCGAAATTCTTTTTGATCGACGAAATCTACAAGCGTGGAATCGAGTATTACAAAGAGACTTGGTTCTCAAATGTTGACCCGAACCGGATCGCGGGCGAAAAGACAACCAATTACCTTGAAAGCTCAGTTGCAGCCGCCCGCATCTACCGTCATCTTCCTCGCGTCAAACTGGTGTTTATCCTGCGGGAACCCGCGCAGCGCGCCTTCTCCAATTATCTTTGGACGAAAATGAACGGGCTCGAAAAGGAAGATTTCGCTACAGCAATTGCGCTAGAGACGCAGCGCGAGCGGACGCTGCCCGAGAAATATCGGTTTTCGCGGCCATATTCGTATTTTTCACGGGGTCTGTATGCCGACTTGCTGCGGCCCTATTTCGAACGATTTCCTCGTGAGCAGATTGTTTGCCTTCGTTATGAAGAGATTGCCGGCCGGCCGCACGAACTTGCCGCGCAACTGCATCGCTTCCTTGGCGTGGTGGAGCGGTCAGAGGACGTTGCTGGTCTCGGAACCATCAACGCATCAGAGAAAGTTGGAGCGGAGATTCCGGCAGACGTGTACCATGAATTGGTTCGGCGCTATCAAGAGCCCAACCGGAAGCTGGCGGCGCTGCTCGGGCCGGAGTTCGAGATTTGGACGACGTGAGAAACCCTCCTGCGATGCCGGCGTGTCCGCGTATTACCATCGTCACCGCGGTCTTCAACGAGGAAGACAGCCTGCCCCTTTATGAAAAGACGGTTCGTGAGGTGCTGCTGTCGCGTACCGATTACGATTTTAGCGTACTGTTCGTCGATGATGGAAGTCGTGACCGGAGTTGGGAGATAATCAGTGAAATTTGCCACCGCGATCCGCGCTTTAAGGCGGTACGGTTCTCCCGAAACTTCGGTGAACATATCGCAGACACTGCCGGACTGACCTACGCAGAGGGCGATGCGGTTGCGATTCTTGCCTGCGACTTGCAGGATCCACCTGAAGTGATTCTGGCGTTTCTCGAAAAATGGCGAGCAGGGGCGCGAATCGTATGGGGCCGCCGCCGTACTCGCGACGATCCGGGATGGAGGAAGCTCACCAGCCGGCTGTTCCTGAAGATGTTCCGCCGCTTCGCGATGCCTCCGGGCTCGAAGGTAGTGACCGGCGGCTTTTTGCTCGCCGATCGGCTCGTCTTGGATTCGTTTAAGCAGTTTGATGAACGCAATCGGATGATTTTCGCGTTGATGGCGTGGACGGGGTTTCAGCAAGATGTGGTGGACTACGATCGGCGTGGGCGGATGGCGGGCGTCTCAGGGTGGACCTTCGCCAAAATGATCAAATCGATGTACGACACGTTCATCGGGTTCTCCTTTCTGCCGGTGCGGGTGATGACGCTGCTTGGAATCACGATGTTTGGGCTGACCACGTTATTGGCGGTTTACATGGTGGCGCAATGGTCGACTGGACACCCGGCGCCCGGATGGACCAGCATCATGCTGGCGATGGTTCTGCTGTTTGGCGTCCAGTTTTTCCTCATGGGCATGGTGGGAGAATATTTGTACCGGATTTACACGGAGGTAATGCATCGCCCGTTATATCTGGTCAGTGATTCGATCGGATTTTCGGATGCCAAGTCCGCGCCGCTGCGCGAACGGGAACGATAGGTTCATGGAAATTTCGTCCAATACGATCTGCCTTACGGTGGATGTGGAATGGGCCCATCCGGAGGTCCTCGATGATTTGCGCCGCCAATTTGATGAGCGCGGCCTGCGGGCAACTTTCTTTTGCACGCATCAGGGAGTGTCTGTGCCGGGGCACGAGCGTGGGTTGCATCCTAACTTCCGCCGCAATGGCGATACTGTGCGCAAATTCCGAGGTCTGTCCGGGACTCCGGCCGACACTTGGATCGACACGCAGGTGTATGAGCACGTTGTTTCAACCACCAAGGAATTCTGCCCGGAAGCGATCGGGGTTCGTGGACACAGCCTGTTTTACGATTCGGAACTGCTGGCGATCTACCAGCGGGCGGGCATCGAATACGATAGCTCGTGCTGTATGCCGCTAATGGAGGGTTTACGGCCCATCTGGAAGGAATACGGCATCCTCGAGATCCCCGTCTATTACATCGATCATTTCGATTTGAAGGCGCAGCGAACCGGATTTTCACTGCAGGGTTTGCGGCTTGAGCAGCCGGGATTGAAGGTCTTCGACTTTCATCCGAACATCGCGTTCATAAACGCGACCTCCAATGCGGACTACCTGGCTTGCAAGGATTTCTACCACGATCCGGAGCGGCTGCTGAAATTTCGCCGCCCCGGTCACGGAACGCGCACCCTGATGCTTGAGCTCTTGGACGAAATCGCCGTCCGAAAACTTCCAACTGCTACGATGGGGGAGTTAAATTCGCGCTGCCGATCGCAAGCCCCGCAGGCCCACCCGGAGACCGCGCCATAGATACTGCGGCGAACATCCGCATCGCTCAATATGAGCCGGGGCAGGCTGCGGAATGGAAGGAGTTTCTTTCCAATTCCAACAATGGCACCCTGTTTCACGACCTGAATTTCCTCGCCTATCATCCGCCCGGCCGGTTTCAAACTCATAATCTGATGATTTACGAATCCGGCCGACTGGTTGCACTTTTGCCTGCAGCAATCGATTCCGAAGCGAGTGGCAGGCGAGTTCTCAAGTCGCCAGCCGGCGCATCGATCGGCGGGTTTGTGGTTTCACCGGCTTTGAAAGTCGGTGCGATGCTGAAAATCGTGGAAGAAATCCAAAGGTACGCATCGGCGAATGGACTTGCGGGAATCGAATTGAGAATTGGCCCTAATGCCTACCTCCGACAGCCCAATGACTTGCAATCGTTCAGCCTGATGGTTCGTGGATTTCAACTCGCACACCGCTGGTTTCTCTTCATGGTGCCGCTGTCCGGGCCGCGCGAAACTCTGCTTGAGCGCGTCCTTTCGAAGAGCAAACGCTACGACGTTCGCGCAAATCTCAAAAAGGGCCTGCAGCCGGGTGAAGCGTCGCCGGACAAATTAGGCGACTTTTATCGGCTCTTGTCAGAGACTTTCGGCCGGCAGCAGGCGTCACCCACCCATACTCAGTCTGAACTTGCAGATTTGCTGGTTCGGGTCCCAGGCCGCGTGCGCTTGTTCCTCTGCACGTATCAAGGAGCGGCGATCGCAGGCGTGGCGGCGTTCATGCTCAATGATGTCATCGCGAATACATTCTATATTTGCGAGAGTGAAGCGCACAGAAAACTCTGCGGTCCCGCGGTGCTGGTGGCGCATGTAGCGGAGCAAATGGCTGCCGAAGGCTTTCGCTACCTGGACTTGGGGCCAAGCGCTTCTGATACGCATTTCAATGATGGACTCGTTTTTTTTAAGGAAGGATTCGGGGCACAAGGATTCTGTCGCGAGACTTGGCGGTGGGAACGCCCGGAAGTCTGATTTCCGCTATGAAAAAGTCCGGACAGCCACGTGACCCCGTCGCGGATTGGGCGTGGAAGGTAATCACGTGCCCAAGCTGCCACGAATCACTTAAGCACGAATCGTCGAAATTATACTGTTCCGATTGCGGTCCTGTTGGCTACCTCGAAGATGGAATATTTCGATTTCCAGCATTTCGGGTAGATGCATCCATTAGATGGTATCAGGACAAGGGTGGGGCGCATTTTTACGAACGCAGCCGTGTGCCATACGCTATGAGTGCCCTTGACACCCCAGTTTATCATCGGTTTTTGGCCAAACTCCGGCCGCCGAACCTTGCTGAATCAATCGTGGTCGATGTCGGCGCCGGAGACGGCAGGAACACAGCGCCATGGCTTGCGTGGGGTTTTAAACGAGTCGTGGCGGTGGATGCAGTCTGTGCCTCGCTGGCAAGATTCAGGCAACGGATTCGGCGACAGCATCCCGCGTGGCTGGATCGCATTCTGATGGTCGAATGTGACGCACGGCAAATTCCGTTGAGTTCCGCTCAAGCCGATATCGTGATCGCGATCGAGTCGCTCTATTATCTAAATGAGGACTATCCACGCGGACTTGCGGAATGTGTTCGCATCATGAAGCCGAATGGGCGCATTTTTCTGGCTGAGCGTTCGTGGGAAGGGGCATTGCTCGCGAGGTTATTATACAGTGGGGTGGGCGCAATGCTCTCGATCGCCAAGTCTCGGGACATGTGGGACGGTGGAATGCAAGATTCCGTTCGTAGCCGCTGTTTTACCGAGACGGAATTGATTGCGATGCTTCGCGGGCGTGGCCTTGAACCATTGGAAGTTAAGGGAATTCCCCTGCTGCCGCTGATTCTCGGCTATCTGCGGTCACAGGGGAGCCTCAAGCGCGGGGATGGTAAGCTATTGGGTCGCCTAGGGCACTTGTTGCAAGATTTGGGAGAGCATGGCCAAATGCGCCGGACATACGCTGTGGTAGCGGCGAAAGCATCTGCCCGCGTGCGGGCTCGGCAATAGGTGGAAATGGAAACAGCTAAGAATGTAGTCCCTCTGGCGGACCTCAAGGCCCAGTATCACAGCATCAAGGGCGAGATCGATCGTGCGATCTCCGGCGTGCTTGAGAGCAGCCAATTCATATTGGGCAAAGAAGTTGCAGCGTTTGAGGAGGAGTTCGCCGCCTACAGCGGCGCGAAGCATGGCATTGGCGTCAATACCGGGACCAGCGCCTTGCATTTGTCTCTGCTCGCTGCGGGGGTTGGCCCCGGTGACGAAGTGATAACCGTCCCGTTTACTTTTGTTGCGACGGTCGCCGCAATTCTCTACACCGGCGCGACGCCCGTGTACGTTGATATCGACCCCAAATTCTACACGATGGATCCTGCGAAACTGGAACGTGCGATCTCCCCGCGGACCAAGGCGATCATTCCGGTACACCTGTACGGCCAACCGGCGGACATGGACCCGATCATGGAAATCGCGCGGCGGAATAAAAAGGTCGTCATCGAAGACGCCTGTCAGGCGCACGGCGCCGAGTACAAGGGTCGGCGCGCGGGCTCGATTGGCGAGATGGGATGTTTCAGTTTTTATCCCGGAAAAAATCTCGGTGCGTATGGCGAGGGCGGCGCTGTCGTCACGAGCAATCCCGAGTACGCGAAAATCATTCGGATGTTGCGCGATTGGGGACAGGCGCGCCGTTACTACCATGACCTCCGCGGATTCAATAACCGGCTGGAAGGAATTCAGGGCGCAATTCTTCGTGTCAAGCTGCGCCATCTTGAAAAGTGGACCGAGGCCCGGCGCGCATGCGCTCGCGAATATATCCGCTTGATGGATAAGGCGGATGCCTGGCTGCCGTCGGAGATGCCGCACACGCGCCACGTCTTTCACGTGTTTGCGCTACGGGTTCCGCAGCGGGATTTGTTTGCGCAGGAACTGGCGGACGCTGGAGTACAAACTGGAATCCATTATCCAATTCCGGTCCATCTTCAGCCCGCTTATCGCGAGCCACGGTACAAGGAAGGCGATTTCCCGGTGTCGGAAGCCGTAGCGAGCGAAGAGTTATCGATTCCGATATTTCCGGAAATCACCAAGCAGCAAATCCAAGCCGTTAGCGCCGCAGTAAAGTCCCGGCTCGCGCGGCCAGGTGATATGCGGATTGCTTCGAATTAGTATAAACTTCGGTCAAAATGATTATTGCGGGCAAACGGATTCTGGTCACTGGCGGGGCAGGCTTTATCGGTTCGGAGCTCGTCCGGCAACTTGCGGAACTGCGCGCGGAAGTCGCGGTTGTGGACAACCTCGTCAACGGACGCCGCGAGAATTTGGCCGGTTTGCCGGGCGATGTGTTGTTTGTGGAGGCCGACATTCGCGACACGGAGCGGATGGAGAAATTGGCCAAACGCGCCGACCTGATCTTTCATCTCGCGTGTCTGGGGGTGCGTCATTCGATTCACTCGCCGCGCGAAAATCACGAGGTCAACGCAGCCGGCACGCTGAGCATGTTGATGGCCGCTCGGACCGCTGGTGCGGAACGGTTCGTATACGTATCCAGTTCCGAGGTGTACGGACCGGCGCGATGGGTGCCGATGAGCGAGGATCATCCGACCTTTCCACGAACCGTATACGGTGCCTCAAAGCTGGCCGGCGAATGCTATACGCGCGCCTTTTATTATACGCACGGATTTCCCACCGTCGTCATCCGGCCATTCAATACCTATGGCCCGCGATGCCATCATGAAGGCGACAGCGGTGAAGTAATTCCAAAGTTTCTTCTGCGGTGCATGGCAGGCCGGCCAATGGTGATTTTCGGGGACGGCAAGCAAACGCGTGATTTTACCTACGTTACTGATAGCGCTCGCGGGATTATAATCGCGGGAACCAATGACCGGGCGATAGGCGCAACTTTGAACCTCGGCAGCGGACAGGAAGTGTCCATCGCGGATCTGGCACGCGAAGTGGGGGCGGCGATCGGACGGCCGGCACCGCCGGTTGAACATATCGAGCCGCGTCCGGGCGATGTTGGCAGGTTGTGCGCGGATATGTCGCGCGCCCGAGAGTTATGCGGCTATCAGGCTACGGTAACGCTTCAAGAAGGCCTTGGACAGCTTAAGAATTGGTACGAAGCGCAGGGGACACCACCCGAAGTCTTGCTGGAGAAGGAAATCGTCCAAAACTGGGTGGGCAAACATGCCTGAGCAGTCCGGCTTCATTCCAGTTGCCAAGCCTTGGATGGATGAACGCGAGGCCGATGCGGCGCGCCGTTCGATTCTGTCTGGTTGGGTCACCCAAGGGCCCGAAGTTGCCGCATTTGAGCAGGAATTTGCCGCCATGGTTGGAGCGCCATACGCCTGCGCAGTTTCGAGTTGCACGACCGGACTTCACTTGGCGCTATTAGCCGCAGGCGTGAAGGCCGGCGACGAAGTTATCACTGTAAGCCATTCGTTTATCGCGACCGCCAATAGCGTACGATATTGCGGTGCGACGCCGGTGTTTGTGGACATCGAGCACGCAACCTTCAATATCGATCCGGCAGAGATTGAACCGGCAATTACCGCCCGCACCCGCGCTATCCTGTGCGTGCATCAAATTGGGATGCCCTGCGATCTGGACGCTATTCTGCCGATCGCGCGCCGGCATTCGCTACCGGTCATAGAAGACGCAGCATGCGCGATAGGGAGTGAAATCCTCTGGAACGGGAAATGGGAAAAAATCGGCAAACCGCACGGTGACGTCGCATGTTTTTCGTTTCATCCGCGAAAACTTCTCACCACCGGTGACGGCGGAATGCTCACCACCGCCAACCCGGACTATGACCGCAGGTTCCGGCGATGGCGCCAACACAGCATGAGTGTTTCTGCCGCTACCCGGCATGAGTCGAAGCAGGTTACATTCGAGGCCTACCCCGACCTTGGCTATAACTACCGCATGACCGACATTGCAGGCGCCATCGGACGCGAGCAGATCAAGCGCCTGCCAGAGATCGTTGCGCGCCGCCGCGAATTAGCCGCGCGCTACCACCATTTGTTTGCCAAGGTGCCGGGAGTCGGCATTCCATTCGAGCCCGAATTTGTGCGCAGCAATTGGCAGAGCTACTCGGTGCGGCTTCCGGACGCATGCGATCAGACTGCGGTGATGCAATTCATGCTGGATCGGGGAATTGCGACGCGCCGTGGTGTGATGTGCAGTCATCGTGAGCCGGCATATACGGATCGCGATTACCGCATTGCGGGAAACCTGCATCAAAGTGAAGCGGCTCAAGACCATACGATAATTATCCCGCTTTTTCATCAAATGACGTCGGCTGAACAGGATCGAGTCGTGGACGCCTTGGCTGAAGCTGTTGCGATTCAGTCTACGGCCGGGACCGCAACCCACCAGCGGCGGGCTCTTTGAGCAGTTTGGCCTGGTTGGGGGAATTTCAGTCCACCGCAACGTCAATCGGATAGCCAAGAGTGGACGTTTCAGTAATTCTGCCGGTGATCAACGAGCGCGATAATCTCGTCGCGCTCATCCCACACCTCAAGACGGTGCTGACACGCCTGGGACTGACGTTCGAGATTTTAGTAATCGATGGCGGATCGCGTGATGGCACGCGGGAAGCGGCGGCGGAACTGGGTGCGCGTGTGGAGCCCGAACGGCGCCGCGGCTACGCCGGGGCGCTGGAGACTGGATTTGCGGATGCGCTCGGAGATTACTTTCTGACCATGGACGCCGATCTGTCGCACGATCCTAATTTCGTTCCCCGGATGTGGCGCGCCCGCACGCAGGGGGACATCGTGATCGCCTCTCGCTATGTACGCGGCGGCGCGAGCCATGGCCCAATCGTGCGCAAGGAAATGAGCCGCCTGCTCAACGAGGTGCAGCGATTTGCCCTATGGATGCCGGTGCGCGATCTTTCCAGCGGCTTTCGCCTGTATCGGCGCGAAACTGCGGCCGGGGTGAATATCGAGGGCAGCAGTTTCGAGGTGCAGCAGGAGTTGCTGTCAAAGGCATACGGACGCGGGTTCAGCATTTTCGAGGTTCCTTTCACCTACTTTCCGCGCGGGAGTGGGAAGTCGCACGCTCCGCTATTTCAACTTGCGATAGGGTACATACGCTCGACCATCAATCTTAGAAACCTGCGAAACCGGCCGGATTCGGCTGACTATGAGGAGCGCGCCTTCTATACGCTGCGCCCGTTTCGGCGTCTGCGCCGGCGCGACCGCCACCGGATCATCACTACTTGGGCGCGGGAGGCGGATCGAACGCTGCACGTCGGATGCGGGTCTGGAGTCGTGACCCAAAGCTTGAACAACGGGATTGGGATGGATCGGAACTTCGACAAGCTGCGATTTTTGAGCCGCTATGGAATCGCGGTGGTATGCGCTTCTCCCGATGCACTCCCATTTCGTGATGCAAGCTTCGATTGTCTGATCGGCTCGACTGCCGACAGCCCCCTATCTGCCGCCGACGCAATCTTGAGCGAGATGCGGCGCGTATTGAACCCCGGAGGCCGGTTGATTTTCGCCGGGCCGGATCGGATCGGCGCGTCGCCATTTGGCGGACGTGCGAAGGCTCCAAGCATCGGCGGCCAAACCTTTGAGCTTCCCCCTCGAAAGGAGCTCGAGGGACTGTTGTCCCGCAATGGATTTGCCGTCGAGGAACATGCCAGCGTGGCGCAAGGCGAGGAGATCGTGCGATGCCAGCGGGTCGCCGTTTCAAACGCCAGCCCGGCGCTTCCGTAAGCTGCTTCTGGACTGAGTCCTCAGCTGCCAATTTCAGGCAGCGTGATAAAGAGAAAGCGTGATGGTGAAGGATGGCGATAATCCGCAACCCGTTTGCGTAATGTCCTCGCGCGAATGGCTTGCGGCATCGACCGTGGCGCTGATCCTCGCCATCGCATTTGGATACCCGCTAATCCGCCAACTTGATTCGCCGGGAGTCTTTCACGATTGGGATTTTTCGCTGCAATTGCAGTGGGCGGCCTATTATTCGATCGTCCACTTCGATCAGCTCCCGCTGTGGAACCCGTGGAAATGCGGGGGGATGCCGCTATTGGGCAATCCGCAGTCGCATTTTCTCTCTCCCTGGTTTCTGCTGACGCTGGCATTTGGGCCGGTCGTTGGGTTGCATTTGGAGGTGATTGGCCACTTCATTGCAGCCTGGCTTGGAACTTACGTGCTGGGACGAACTCTCGCGATGAAGCCGATGGCGGCGACCGTTGCCGCGTGCGCGTTTTCGATGAGTTCATGGTTCAATCTGCACGCGTGTGAGGGGCACATCGTCTTTCTTGCGATCGCATATTCTCCATGGATTCTCGCCTTGGCGATAATTGGTAGCTCACCCGGCGCGATGAGTGCGTCTATCGGTGCAGGCGCCATGCTTGCCATGGTATTTCTCGAGGGTTACGTGCCCGTATTCATCGTGGTGGTTCTGGGGACGGTGATGATTGGAATGGCGATCGCACGGGGAAGCATGCGCCCGATATGGTCGTTGTTGACGGTCGGGATATTCGCGACAGGATTCGCCGCGATCAAGCTCATTCCTGCGTCGGAAGTTCTGGCGGCTCATCCGCGCCCAACACCATTTGCGTACGTAAACGATTGGGCGGCGATCGGGACCGCACTCTTTTCACGGAATCAGGATCTGCTGCGCGCAAGCCCTAACGCTCAGGGCTTCCACGAACTGGGGGCCTACCTCGGGTTGTTTTGCATTCCAGCGGTAATCGGCCTGGCATCGTGGCGTCGTGCGATGCCGTGGGCGTTCGCCAGCGCCGTAATAATTATGCTTGCGCGCGGCGCCACGGGACCCCAGTCCCTGTGGATGCTAATCCATCAACTGCCGATCGGTTCTGAATTGCGTCTGCCGGCGCGGTTCCTAATGATTGCGCCCCTTACCGTGGGAGTGCTCGCAGGATTCGGATTTGATTCAATTCTCTTGATGCGGTCTCGTGCGGTGCCGGTTCTGGCCGCAGTATTTCTGGGTCTCGCGGTTGCGGATGAATTCCTGGTCACAGTTCCGAATCTCAAATACGCGGTCGAATGGACGGTACATCCCTCAGTTCCATCCGCGCAGTTTCGCCAATACCGACTGGCACCCCAGCCTACGGGAGGTTACCAAGTTGTGCGGGCTAGCATGTACGAGATCGCGCGCGAGAACCTGGGGATAGTGGCGTGCTACGAATACGAGGACAATTGGAATACTTCGGCAATCGGCGCCGAGCAGCCCGGATATCGGGGCGAGCAGTATCTTCTTGGCGCCGGCTCGGTGCTTCCTGCGCTCTGGACGCCAAATGAACTGACATACGATGTTGACGTGCCCGCGCCTGCAACCTTGGTCGTTAATCAGAATTACGACCCCGGATGGCAGGTTGCGTCTGGCCCCGGACACCAGATTTCGCAATCGGGCTTGCTTGCGGTCACGGTGCCGGCTGGAAAAAGCGAAATTGTGATTGGATATCGCCCTTGGTCGGTAGTGTTCGGCGCGTTAATTACGATTCTGACGGCAGTTGCCGCGCTTGTGATTCCACGCGTCATGCGCACGCGCCCCCCTTACTTTGGCGGCGACGATGCGGCAATCTAGATAAGGGAGTTCAGCGGCCGGGGGATGCATGCGCAGGCCGCAATGGAACCGGGTCGAATGCATGGAATGACGGACCCCGCGGGTATCGCGGAGTGGATATCGACGTGGGGCTATTGGGGGATTTTCAGCCTTGTCTTCGTCGGAAACATCGGGATTCCAGTGCCGGAGGAGACCGTAATGCTGGCTGCCGGTTTCCTCGCTGGCCAGGGCCTGCTCGACCTGCGCGCAGTTTACGTCGTGGTCGTCGTGAGTGCCGTTATCGGCGATTGCTGTGGCTATCTGGCGGGACGAACCGGCGGCCAGCGCTTGATGGCCAGGTTGTCGGAGACGTTTGCATTCCTGCGCCCGCGGTACGATCGGCTGCAGATATTCTTTCAGTCGCATGGCAGCAAGGCGGTCTTCATGGCTCGCTTCATCGCGGGGGTTCGATTCATGGCGGGGCCGATGGCTGGCGCGTGTGGGATGCCATTTTGGCAGTTTCTGGGATGGAACGTGCTGGGAGCGATTACGTGGTGCACGATGGTGGTGACCGTTGGCTACTTGGCCGGCGATGAGTTGTACCCAATGCTGGCGATGGCGCATCAGGCGTCCGCATGGATTGCCGTTGGTGCGGTGTTGATTGTGGCGCTCCTTTACGTTTTCTGGTGGAGAGAAAAGCATCCGTCGGTTGAAGGTTCTCAGCCGTAACGGGATGCCAAGTCGCCGCTCCTTCAAGCGGGCATGCGATTGATTCCAGACATCGTTGTCAACGCAACCCGCGCAACCGTAATGGTGGCGTTGATGGTGATTACTGGATGCCGCTCTGAAGTCAGCCTCCACATTCATTACATTCCCGGCATAGTGCCCGGATCGGAAAACATTTTCCGAGCGGCAAAAATTGCGGTCTTCCCCGCCACTGGTGCGCTCGCATCCGGGAAAATCGATGCCGGGAAGACTTACGCAGCTGACGGCGGTGTGAAGACGGCCACTGTCACTAATGCGGGAAAAATTTTCACCCTGGCGATCGTTTCCGCGCTCGCAGGCGCCGGATTGGAGCCGCTGCCGGCCGAATCGGAGTCACCGGACAGCACACCGCCCGAGGACGTTGATTTCATCCTGACCTACGAGCTTGAACAATTCGACGTGGTCAAACGCTTCGGCTCCTCCCAAACCGTCCACGGACAGTATTTCACAATGCATGCGGCGGTGCGCGCGAAATTCGTTTTGAAAAACCGGCGTGGCAAGGTGCTTTACTCCGGGGAGATCGTTGGCATCGAAGACGAACCACCGGCTCCGTCGGGGAATGAAGTGTTCCTGCCTCTTGAAGCCGAACCTGGCGAGTCGCTATCGGTCGCGATGTCGCGTACGGCGGGTCTGCTGATGATCGATCCGAAGTTTCGCATCGCGTTTGTGGCACGCTAGCTTTTCGCGCGCTATTCCTTCCGGCAGCGCAGTTCCGAGCGGCGGATTTTTCCGCTAACCGTCTTGGGCAATTCGTCAATGAATTCGATCTCGCGCGGGTACTTGTAGGGCGCAGTGACTCGCTTCACATGCTCCTGTAACTCGCGCACCATCGGCTCGCCGCGCTCGACACCGGGCTTGAGCTTTACGAACGCCTTTACTACGGACCCTCGATCGGCATCGGGAATTGCGACCACCGCCGATTCGATTACTGCCGGATGCTCCAGCAGCGCACTTTCGACCTCAAATGGGCCGATGCGGTAGCCGGCGGAGATTATAACGTCATCGGCGCGGCCGACGAACCATAAGTATCCATCGGCGTCACGCCGGGCGTGATCGCCGGTCAGATACCAATCGCCGCGAAATGCCCGCGCGGTCTCGTCGGCATTCTTCCAATATTCCAAAAACACCGATGGCGGCCGTTCCGGCGCGATGCGCACGGCAATTTCGCCGATCTCGTCGACTGCGCCTTCGTTCAAGTCGCGATTAAGAATGCGCACATCGTGGCCGGGGAAGGGCAGTCCCATCGATCCCGGCTTTACCTGCATCCCCGGCATGTTTGCGGCGACGATGATCGTTTCCGTCTGGCCGAAACCATCATAGATCGTATGCCCCAATTGTTCGCGCCATACTTCTATCACTTCCGGATTAAGCGGCTCGCCAGCGCCGGTGCAATGGCGCAGCTTGGGATATTTGTGCTGCGCCAGATCTTCCTTTATCAGCATCCGGTACTCGGTTGGCGGTGCGCAGAATGTCGCTATCTCATAGCGCGCGAGCAACTCCAATTCTTTCTTCGGATCGAAACGGCCGTTGTACATGAACGTTGTGACGCCGTTCATCCACGGCCCGAACAGCACGCCGTAGGCTGCCTTCGCCCAGCCCGTATCTGACGTTGTCCAATGCACACCGCCAGCCTGCAATGACAGCCAGTTGAGCCCCGTGAATCGATGGCTATACGCGTAGCCGTGGCTGTGCAGCACGGCCTTTGGTTCGCCGGTGGTGCCGGAGGTGTAGTAGCAGATTGCTGGTTCGGTGGATCTCGTCTGGGCTGGTTTGAAAAGTTGCGACGCATTGTTCATCGACTCCTGCAGGCCGATCCATCCTGAGCGCGCGCCGCCTGCGATCAGGTAATGCTGGAGCGACGGGCATTGCTTGCACAATTCGGCCACCATCGTGGCGTTTTCCGGCGACCCGATGATCGCGCGTGCGCCGGAATGATTCGCGCGATAAATCAGGTCCTTCTCGCGCAACATTGCCGTGCATGGAATGACGATCGCGCCCAGCTTGAGCGCGCCGATATAAGCGGCCTGCCAAAGCGTGATTCGCGGTAATACGAGCAGAACGGCGTCGCCACGCCGAATGCCCAGCCCGGCCAGGACATTGGCGATTTGATTCGATTGGCGCGACAAATCGGCGAAGGTCAGGCGTGCGCGCCGTCCCTCCTGATCCTCCCACAACAGCGCGACGCGGTTCGGATCGTAGGCGAGGCGATCGATCTCGGCTCCGAAATTAAAGAACTCCGGCGTGTTCCACCGAAAGTCGCGATATGCTGCGCGATATTTCTCAAGTTGGTCTGCGTTCATGCCGTCAATGTCCGCGCGTGCGGGGCGCCTGCGATCGCTTGATCGTTGCCTTGATGTACTTCATCGTCACTGGCGAAAGGTCTTCGCGATCAACTTGCGCATCGATTATTGCAAATGTGTGGCCCTCGTGAGCAGCCCTGAGCGCACGGCGCAAATCGTCCGGCGTGTTTGCCTCGAATCCGGCGCCGCCGAAATCGCGCGCGAGTTTCGCATACGGCCACGGAGGAATCTCAAGCAGCTCGCGCCGCTCGGCGATTGGCCGAAAGATGCCCCATCCGCCGTTATTGAGCACCAGCACAATTGGGTTCACACCCTTGGCGGGCGAATGAGAGATTTCCGTGCCGGTCATCTGGAAGCCGCCGTCGCCGCATAGAACCAGCGGCCGAAATCCGCATCCAATCTGCGCACCCATCGCGGCTGGAACCGCGAATCCCATGGAAGCGTAAAATCCCTGTGCCAGATAGTAACTGGTGTATGGCACGCGCACGTCAAGGCCGCCGAACAGCATGTCACCTGACTCGGCGACCACCATGTAATTTTGCTTGTCGGCCAAAAACTCGTTGGTTGCCGCAAGGATGTCGCGTACCTTGAGAATCCCGTTTCTATTGCTGCCGGGCGGAGGAAGGTTGTCGCTGTAGGCGACTTTCTCACGATGCTGCCGCAGTTTCTCGCGACTCAGGGCGCGCACGAAGTCCCTTACCGCAGTGTCCGTATAGGTGTGGTACTTCACATCGACTTTGCGGTCGACGGCCCACACCGTCCGATCCCTGATGACGTGCGGCGGCCGGTTGCCGAAATTCATGTCGGTTTTAAGGCATCCGAGGTTGAGCACGAAATCCGCCCGATTCATCCGCTCTACTATCGGCGCCGGACTGAGTTCGCCCACGTGTACGCCCATATGCAGCGGATGATCCATCGGGAATGCGCCTTTGCCCAGCACGGTCGTGCAGACCGGCGCACCCATGTTTTCGGCCAGATCGACCACATCTCGCAATGCCTTGTAACGGTGAATCTCGATTCCGGCGATTACGATCGGCTTGCGGCTTGCGTTGAACATCGCGGCAGTCTCGCGTGCAGCCTCCTTGACCTTGCGCAAATCGGAATCGAGGAAATGCAGCCTCCCATCCCATTCGATAATTTCGTCGGGGACTTCGATTTGGCGGCTGACCATATCGCGATGAATCTCGACGTATCCCGGACGCTGCTCGGCCCAGATGGCGCGAACCACGCGATGCAATTCTTCGGCGGCGGTGCGCGGATCGGTCAGCACGGCGGAAGCGCAGGTTACTTCGTTGTAAATGCGATGCTGCGATTCGATCTCCCGCGCTTGGTGATGGATCAGCGTGCCAAGCTTGCGTTCCTCCTCGCCGGGTCCGCCGGAAAAAATCAATATTGGCACCCGCTCGGAAAACGACCCGGCAACTGGGTTGACCATGTTGTGGCCACCCGCGCCATAGGTCACGCATACGACACCGATCTTGCCGGTTGCGCGCGCGTAGCCGTCGGCGGCAAAGCCGACACCCGGCTCGTGCGACAGCGTGATGATCTCAAGCCCATGGCGGCGGCCCAAGGCGAAAAATAATTTCAGCGCCAAATCGCCGGGAATCCCGAACACGTGGCGTACGCCGATTTTGCGCAGGTACGCGCCCAGAAAATCGCCAAGTGCCATGTGCCGCTTCATGCCGTTTCGTCCCCTCTATTCAATGCAAATTGTAACAGAATCGTGTCCGGGGCACTGTCCCGGATTGGCAACATTCAGCAGCGAGTGTGCTAAGATAACCGGCGAAAGGGGCTAATTCATGTTTCGATCGATGCTTCGCATGCAGGTGCTCAGGCCCTTGCAACTCGGCCGGGTTGCGATGTTTCTGCCGCAATTTGTGCGTGTCTTCTGGAGGCTGATGCATGACGAACGGGTGCCGTCATTGGTCAAGATGGTGCCGCTTCTGGTGATGCTGTCGATGATGACGCCGCCAGCGCTTGAGCTTGATCTGGTTCCGATCGTTGGCGAACTGGATTGGCTTCTGGCCGGCTACCTTGCGCTGAAGGTCTTCCTCTGGCTGTGCCCGCCTGACGTGGTCCGGGAACACATCACTGCGGTCGCGCACGGATAGCTGAAAGCGCCACCTGATGCGTCCCCGCATAATCCTGTTCGGCCTTGCCGCGACGGTGATCGTCGCGCTGGTCGTGCTTAATCTGATCGATCGGCTCGCGATCGACTACCTGTGGTACGGCACGCTCGGCTTCGGGTCGGTTTTCGATACGACGATATTCGCGCAGATCGCCGTATTCGCGATTGTGTGGATCGTATCGTTCGCCGCGATTTCGATCAGCGGCCTGGTTGCGGTGGGGATGAGCCGCGAGCGCGGGCGCATTCACGTTGTTCGGCGTCCGGAGGAAATGACCGAAGTCAACGTGCCGGAATTAATCCGAGCGCTTGGCGAGCGCGTGCCGTGGCGGATAATTGTGCTCGCGGCCGCGGGGGTACTCGCGATTTTCGTGGCGCAAGGTGAGGCCTCAAGCTGGGACGTGTACCTAAAAGGTTTCTATGGGGTGCCGTTCGGCATCGTGGAGCCTGCCTTCGGTAACGACATCGGATTTTACGTGTTTACCGTGCCGTTGCTAGAGGAGATGCGCGACCTGTTTTTTGTCGTACTATTCCTGGCGGCTGCGACGGCCGCCGGAGTTTACTGGGCTCGCGATGCACTCGACTTCCGGGAGTCTCCGCCGCGCATCTCGCCAGCTGCGACGGCGCACTTCTCGGTGCTGCTGGGATTGTTTTTTGTCCAACGCGCGATGAGCTACTGGCTCTCCCGGTTCGCATTGCTGCTGCATACCAATGATGTCGTTGTGGGTCTGCGGTACGTCGATCGCGTGCTATGGCAGCCGGGACTATGGCTGCTGGTTGCGCTATCGATCGTTGCCGCGGCACTCTGCATTGCCAACATCAGACAGCGCGGTGTCCGGCTGCTGGTAATGGCGGCGGTTGCGGTTTTTGGTCCGGCGATTTTGCTCGGGTTTATTCAACCGGCGATCGAGCGAGTCTGGGTCAAACCTGACGAGCTTAGAATTGAAAAGCCCTACCTGGAGCGCAACATCGCGATGACACGGCATGCATATAAGTTGGACGGCGTCGACGTGAAACCATTTGCGGGGCAGGGAAAGCTTACGCCGGCAGTTCTTGAGCAGGACGAATCCACGATCGGGAACATCCGGCTTTGGGATAACCGTCCGCTGCTGGACACCTACAAGCAGCTGCAGGAAATCCGCACCTACTACGACTTTCGTGACGTCGATATCGATCGCTACCAGATCGACGGGAAGTACACCGAAGTGATGCTATCGGCCCGCGAAATGAACATCGATAATCTTTCGAGTACGGCACAAACCTGGGTCAACCAGCATTTAAAATTCACCCACGGCTCGGGTCTGGTGATGAGCCCGGTGAATCGAAAGGATACCGAGGGCCTGCCGTACTTCTATTTGAAGGACATCCCGGCGGTCTCGAGCGCGGGACTTAAAATCAATCAGCCCGCGATTTATTTCGGCGAAGCGCGCGACAATTATGCGATCGTCGATGCGGCCACGCCCGAGTTCGATTATCCGCGCGGCGCCGACAATGTGTTCAGCTATTACGGAGGTTCGGGCGGGATTCCCGTAAGCGGTCTGTTGCGCAGGATTTTGTTCACATTCTTTTACAGCGATTTCAACCTGCTGGTTACCGACAATATCGTCGCGAAAAGCAAAATCATGATCCGGCGGAACATAATAGACATGCTCGGCTACCTGGCGCCGTTTCTCGATCGCGATGGCGACCCATACGCCGTGATAAGCGGAGGACACATTAAATGGGTGGTCGATTGCTATACGACCAGCGACCATTATCCGTACTCGCAGACCAGCGCATATGTTCGGCCCGACGGTGGCCAAATCAATTACATTCGCAATTCGGTCAAGGCGATCGTCGATGCGTACACGGGTGCAACCGATTTTTACGTGGCAGATCCCGATGATCCGGTAATTCAGACTTGGGAGCGGATTTACCCGAATATGTTCAAGCCGATGTCGGAGATGCCGGCCGACCTGCATGCGCACATTCGTTATCCGGAAGATTTCTTTCTAGTCCAAACCGACATCTATCGCACCTACCACATGACCGACCCGCAAGTATTTTATAATCGGGAGGACTTGTGGGACTTCGCGCGCGAGAATTACGCGGATCAAACTTCGGCGATGCGTCCCTATTACGTAATCATGCGGCTGCCGGGCGAGTCGAAAGCCGAGTACATCCTGATGCTACCGATGGTGCCCCGCGGGCGTGACAACATGATCGCGTGGATGGCCGCGCGATGCGACACACCCGGCTACGGGCATTTGTTCGAATATTCGTTCTCGAAGGACCGGCTGTTCTACGGTCCGTATCAAATTCAGGCGCGCATAAATCAGAATCCGGAAATTTCGCGCCAGTTATCGCTATGGAACCAGATGGGTTCCAAAGTGCTGTTGGGGAACCTGCTGGTGATTCCGGTACAAGATTCATTGCTGTACGTGGAGCCGCTTTACATCCGCGCCGAAAACGGACAGCTGCCGGAACTGCAGCGCGTCATCGCATCCTACAGCGATCGCGTCGTAATGGGCGATACGCTCGACGCTGCGCTCGCAGCGTTGTTTACGGGCGGTGCGCCGGCTCCTGCAACTATCGCGAAAACCGTGCCTGCCGCTTCGTCCGGCGTCGCAATTGCTCCTGCCGTTCATGGCGACTTGAAGGCGGCTGCCGAGCACTACTCTCGAGCGCTTGCGGCACTGCGTGCGGGCGATTGGGCGGAATTCGGCTCCGAGATGAAACAGCTCGGTGATGAGCTTGGCCAGCCTCCGTCAACTGTGCATCAATAGAATAACGGCATCCGGCTCCGGAGGACGGAGTGGCGGCAAGTTCGAAACGGCGAAAATCAATTGCGGATTTTAATCGACGCAGGTTCCGCCACGAAGATTTTCTGCAAGCGAAAATCGAGGCGATAGCCGCTTTGGCAGCCGCCACGATCGGCGCTGAGATGTGCGCGATCGCGTGGAGCGGCGCGGAACCGAATCGCGCAATCTACGCGCCGCGCCGCGATTCAAGGTGGCGCGATACGCTGAACGCACTTTTCGCCGCGCTTGACCAATGTCTTGGCGAGCTTACAGCCAATTCGGTACCGGCTCGAACACATTCATCTGCTCAGTCGGTTTCGCTTTCCGCGCGCCAGATCGAAGCTATCGTTGGCCGCGTACCTCTAAATAGCGATGAAGACGAGGAAGATCGCGTGCAAATCGCCGCAACCGCATTCGCAAGCACCGGGACCGCTGTGCGCGTGGCCTTGATCAAAACGGGCGAATGTCGGCGGGCCGAACTTGAAGCAACGCTTGAACTTGCGGGGCGGGCCGCGCTGGCTGAAATCGCAGTGGAAAACGAGCGCGCCGCGCATCGATTTTGGCGCGAGCGTTGCGTCGATACCGGCACGCAGGCCGCTGCAACCAGGCGCGAGCTCGCGATGGAACGCCAGGTGCAGGCATGCCTTGATGCAGCGGTGGAAAAGGCCCGGCGTTTTCGCCCGTATGATCGGATGGCGCGCCTCGGAGCGCTCATTGGTTCCACTGCTGGCTACGACGACTGGGTCATTGCGATTGCCGAAAATGGGGCGCTGAAAACCATGGCGGCGTCCGATCGCATCAACGTTGGCAGCTACGCTGTCGACAGTGGTGCGCTTGCTGAATGTTTCAATCGGCAGAGCATGATTACGGGGTCTGACGGCGAGGGGAGAGCACAATATCCTGAAGACCAAATTTTTCGCGGCGCATTCGTTTGCATTCCATTTGAGGCCGGGGCGATCGCGCTCGGCTCGCGCGGCCGGCCCAAGCTCGACGCGCGCGCCGTGGCGGAAGCCATCGTGCGTCGCCTTGATCCAATTGTTCGAACTTGGGCAATGGAGGAAGAATCCGAGCGCAGCCGTGCATTGATCGCGCGGCTGGGGCTGCGAATGTTCAACGCGATCGATGAGGAGCGCGCACGCATCGCTCGCGACCTGCATGACGATCAGGCGCAATTGCTTGCTGCGGCGCGAATCGCGCTTGCGGGCCGCCGTGCCGCGGCGCGGGCCATTCTGGGGCAGGTCGAAGACGAGCTACGGCGCAAGACGCGCGAGTTACGTCCGGCAATGTTGGGCCGCGCCAGACTGGACGAGGCGATACGGCGTGAATTCGACCGGCTCTCTGGCACCGGGATCGGAGCGAAGCTGGCGGGCGCGTCCGCGGCGCGCGCGCTTCCAAGGCCGGCGCAACAGTTGTGCTTCCAGATCGTTCGCGAGGCGATATCCAACGTGCTTCGCCATGCTCGCGCGCGGACAATCGAAGTCCGAATTGAGCGAAGCAAAGGTGACGTGCGAGTCACCATCGCTGACGACGGTCGTGGTATCGCGGCTAAGGAAAGGCGCGACGGGGCAGGGCTTGCGGGTATTCGCGAGCGGCTGGAATTAATCGGAGGGCGGATGGCGATCGAATCCGGGCCGCGCGGAGCCACGCTGATGGCTGAAATTCCAGTTCCACGCATATGAGTCCAAGCGAACGAATCCGAATTCTTCTTGCCGACGACCATCGCATCCTGCGTGAGGCGCTCCGCGCGCTGCTTGCTGCCGACTGCGACATCGTCGGCGAGGCATCCAGCGGCGAAGCTGCCGTGGACCTTGCTGTAAAATTGAAGCCACAGGTCGCAGTGGTCGATTTGCGGATGTCGGGCATGGACGGCTTTGCCGCTGCGCGCCGCATCGGACGGGAGGTTCCCGGATGCAAGGTGCTTGTACTCAGCCAATATGATGACGAGGAATCCGTGGTCGAGGCTCTGGGGGAGGCGGGCGCACACGGCTTCGTGGTCAAGACCGACGCTGCCGACGAGTTGCTCGCGGCGGTGCGCGCGGTGCATGCGGGCCGCCGCTACATCAGTCCGTCTGTTGCGCCGATTGTGATCGGTCGATTGAGCAAGCCGGCCGCTCCATCTGCGGCCACGAATCTCACCCGGCGTGAGCGCGAAGTGCTTCGGCTAATCGCCGATGGCGCCACCGCCAAAGAGATTGCGCGGCGGTTAAAGATCAGCCCAAAGACCGCTCAGGTGCACCGGGATAACTTAAAGCAAAAGTTGAACTTACGCTCGACCGCCGCGATGGTCCGGTACGCAATCAAACACAAGCTGGTCCGGCTCGATTAGCGTGGCGATCACTTCTTTTCGGCGTGCAGGTCGTCCATTACGACACGGGCGAGCTGCTTGACGGAATCGCGTAGCGTCAAAAGCGCTGCCACCGTCGCAGGATCGGGTTTACCCGAGAGCCGGTATGCGTCGGCGGTGTGGACGAAGCGCTCGTAGCCGTTCAGAAGCTCAACGAAGTCATGATGCGATTTCAACCCATTCTCGCGGGGGGTCTCCGACGCAAACGTATCGGCCTTGTTGAATGCGTAATAGAACTCGCCCATCTCCTCCGAGGTTAATGCCCGACCATCGATGATAAAGCCCGAGCGCGTGAAATCTCCGAGTTTGTCCGCCAAGTCGGATAGGAGCGCGACATTCGCCGCGGTCTCGCGCGCATAGTCGCTGGAGTAGCACGCCGAAACGGCCACCGCCGATATGAGCGCAAGCGTAATGATCAACTTGCGCACGACCGCTCCGAACAAAGTCAGGCGAGGTGTTGCTTGAAAAAGGCGACGGTCTTGTTCCATGCGTCCTTGGAATGCGTGGGATGGAACGATGGCCGTTCGTCACACATGAATCCGTGGTCGGCGTCCGGGTAAAAGACCACCTCCGCAGGCTTGCCCGCGCGCTTGAGCGCGTCGCGAAATTCATCGACTTCCGCCAGCGGGATGAAGGCGTCCTTGCCGCCAAAGAAAGCGAGCACCGGTGCGTTCAGCCCGTCGACAAATTCGATCGGCGCCTTCGCGCCGGGACGGCTCGCCTTTACCATTCCGCCACCGTAGTAGGGCGCTGCCGCCTTCACATCCGGATTGCGGCAGGCGGTAAGAAAGCTGATGCGCCCGCCCATGCAGAAGCCGGTCACTCCAATCGGCCGCTTAGCTTCCTTGAGCGTCTTCAGATAGTCGATCGTAAAGGCCATGTCGCTAACGACCTGTTCATCCTTCAGCGCCATCATCAGCTTTATCGCGGAGGGGAGGTCGTCATAGCCGACAACATTGTTGGGCATCCGGAAATAGAGATTCGGCGCGATTACGACAAAGCCCTCCGCCGCGAATCGATTCGCGATCCCTTTAATATTTTTGTTCAGCCCGAACGCTTCCATCACGACGATCAGGGCGGGATATGGGCCGCCCTCCGCGGGCTGCGCCAGATGCGCCGGCATCCGCTCGGCGCGAATCGGGATTTTCACTTCACTGGTGACGATTTCCATCATTCCAACCTCCGCCGGAAGATAGTGCGGCTAACCGATCCTTCTCGCATACAACCGCGCGCGGCTCAAGCGCTGTCCGGTGGGCGCGTTGCTTCGTAGTTGGCGGGCAAGCAAGATTATCGAGCGGAAACGCCGGGTTGAGGTCATGGCAAAAATATTCGAGTGCATCGACGATATGATCGAGAAATTCATCAAGGCGCAACATCTATTTTTCGTGGCGACGGCGCCGCTGGATGCGGCCGGCCATGTGAATCTTTCGCCCAAGGGGTTGGATTGCCTGCGAATTCTGGATTCCAAGACCGTCGCCTATCTCGATCTAACCGGCAGTGGGATCGAAACCATTGCGCACCTGCGTGAGAACGGCAGGATCGTGCTGATGTTCTGCGCGTTTCAGGGTCCGCCCAAGATTGTGCGTCTGCATGGCCGTGGCGAGGTATTCGAGCAGGGTGATTCTCGCTTCGACGAACTGCGCCCGCTGTTTCCAAGTCTGGCCGGCACCCGCTCGATTATCGTCGTTTCGGTAAATCGGGTCGCCGATTCGTGCGGATACGCGATCCCGCTATTCAGCTATGAGGGAGAACGCTCCCAGCTCATCGAATGGGCGGAGAACAAGGGGGAGGCAGCCGTCGAGCAATACCGGTCGGAAAAGAACCGCATGAGCATCGATGGCCTGCCTGGGCTGTCCGGCCCGCGCGCGGGCAGAGAGGATTAACCGCCAAGACACTAAGACGCCAAGCAAATTCTGACTTTGTGGCTTGATGCCTTGGTGGTGAATTTACTCCGATTATCGGCTCATCTCGCTAAATGATTCCGCTTCGCGATAGTGCCGCCGCGCGCCGCCTGACCCCGGTGAACACGATCCTCATCGCGGCCAATGTCGCGGTCTTTGCGTACGAAGTTTCACTGGGTCCCGGAATCAACCACTTCGCCGCAAGGTTTGCGATGGTTCCAGCCGCCGTCGCGCGTGCACTGCCGGCGTACTTCGCGGACGCGCGTCAGGCGGTCCCCGGTCCGTCGATGGCCGCGCTGGAAACGATTTTCACGTCGATGTTCTTGCACGGCAGCATCCTGCACGTCGCGGGCAACATGCTTTATCTATTCATTTTCGGTGCGGCAGTGGAAAGCCGGATGGGGTTCATCCGATACCTGGTTTTTTATCTGGCCGCGGGCGTAGCAGCTGCCCTTGCAACAGTATGGATCGATCCGGCTTCGCACGTGCCAGTGATTGGAGCCAGCGGCGCAATCGCAGGTGTCCTCGGAGCATACTTCATATTCTTTCCGCGCGGCCGGATTCTGACCGCCGTACCCTTGTTAATTTTCATCGAGTTCGTCCAGATTCCTGCCGTCATCTATCTGCTGGTGTGGTTCGCCGCGCAGTTGTTCTCCGGTCTGGCGGCTGGTGGCGGAGGTGCCGAAATGGGCGGCATCGCATGGTGGGCGCACGTTGGGGGATTCCTTTTTGGCATCGCATTTGCCCCGATGATCGCGCGCCGACATGGGAGATCCCGATAAAGATCAAGTCATTTGCGGCCCTTCACTTGTGGATAGTGGGGACAATCGGTGGATCGATGCTTGAGGAACGCCATCGCATCTTTCATACTTGATCGTGACAAAAGGGAATTGCGCGAGCGTGGAGGGCTGAGGTCAGTGGCGGAATCATCGGACGATATTCTTAAGCGCGTTCCTCCGCAAAATCTCGATGCCGAACAGTCGGTCTTGGGCGCGATCTTGCTCGACAACGATGCGATCGATCGGATCGTTGATATCGTTAAAGCCGCAGATTTCTACCGCCCGTCGCACGGCCAGATTTTTACCGCGATGATCGAACTGCGCGATCGGGTTGAACCGGTCGACGCAATCACTCTGACCGAGGCGTTGTCCCGGAAGGGCGCGTTGGAGGCTATCGGCGGGCCAGCCTACATAGCGGAGTTGGCCTCGGTGGTGCCAACCGCGGCCAACATCGAGCATTACGCGCGGATCGTGCGTGAAAAGGCCCTGCTGCGGTCATTGGTTTCCGTTTCCACCTCGATCGCGAGCGGCTCCTACGAGTCGCCGACCAATGTCGATGAATATTTGGATCAGGCCGAGCACCGGATATTTGAGATTGTCGACCAGCGCATTCGGCAGTCCTTTCACTCCGTCCACGATGCGATGATCAAATCGATAGATCAGGTGGAGCGCCTCTATCATACGCGGGAATTGATAACTGGCGTGCCCACGGGATTTATAGATCTCGACCGGCTTACAGCGGGACTCCAGCCCACTGAATTGATCATAATCGCGGCTCGCCCCGGAGTCGGGAAAACTGCGCTGGCGCTAAACATCGCGGCAAATGCTGCGATGGAGGGCGATCGCCCGGTTGGAGTTGCGTTCTTTTCTCTGGAAATGTCCAAGGAGCAGCTCGCGCTCAGGCTCCTCTGCGCTCAAGCGCGCGTCGATAGCGCTCGCGCCCGTACGGGCGTGATCAGCCAGGATGAGCTGCAGAGATTAATTGCAGCCGCCGATCCCATCTCTCAGACGAAGATATTCATCGACGATTCGTCCGATACCAGCGTCTTGACGCTTAAGGCCAAATGCAGGCGGCTTGCCCGCGACAAAGATGTGAATCTGGGCCTAATCGTCGTGGATTACCTCCAACTGATGAAGCCGGTAAAGGCAAATGACCGGCGTGACGTGGAAATCGCGGAGATGTCGCGTTCGCTGAAGGCGCTGGCCAAAGAGCTTAGGGTGCCGGTAATTGCGCTATCGCAGTTGAACCGTCAGGTGGAAAGCAGAACGGATCGCAGGCCGATGCTTGCCGACCTGCGCGAATCCGGCGCTATTGAACAGGATGCCGATGTGATCGCGTTTATCTATCGCGACGAAATGTACAAGGGGAAAGAAAGCAAAGATGCCGGCATCGCGGAAATAATCGTTGCGAAGCAACGCAACGGCCCCACGGATACCGTCAAACTCACCTACATCGGGTCGTACACTCGCTTCGAGAACTACACGCCGGAAGCCAACGTTTTTGAAGACGCCGGCGGCTGAGGCATCGCGGCGGCTAAGAGGACTCTGAATCGTCCTTGGCCGGGGGAGGATCGGCTGCGGCTACCGCCTCTACATCCTCTACATCTTCCGGATGCGTCTCGACACTCTCGATCGGTGGCGTGTTCACCTGCTCGACGGCGCGTTCGATTTCCTTGAATTCGGACAGGTCCGGCAGGCTTTCCAAGTCCTTCAGTCCGAACAGCTCCAGGAATTCCTGCGTGGTGGAATAAATGATTGGCCGGCCGGGCGCTTCCTTTCGGCCGGCAATTTTTATCAGGCGCTTTTCAAGCAACGTTTCCAGGACCCCGCCTGAATCGACGCCGCGCAATTGCTCGATTTCTGGCCGCGTAATCGGCTGGCGATAGGCGATAATCGCCGCGGTCTCCAGCAACTGACGGCTAAGGCGCGGCGGCCGGGCCGCGAGAAGCTTGCGCACGTATGCCGCATAGTCCTTGCGGGTGCGCATCTGGTAACCGCCGCCAACCTCCTCAATCACGACGCCACGGTTTGAGCCGGCATAGTCTGTCGCCATCGCGGCGAGTGCCTTGGCAACCGTTGCGCGCGGTACATCGCCAATTGCGTCGGCAAGCTTGGCGGCCGTCACCGGTTCCCCCGCCGCAAACAGCAGAGATTCAAGAATTGACTTCAGATGTGATTCTTCCAATTAAGTTCCCCTCGGTTCAGCCCTGCTGCGGTGCGGTGTCCGATGATTCGGCGCGTTCCAGAAAGATCGGGCCGAAGCGGACCTCCTGATAGGCGCGCACCTCGCGGCGGCGCAAAAGTTCCAGCAGGGCCATAAATGTGGCGATAACGATCGAGCGATCGGCCGCATCCGCGAACAGCGCCGTGAATTCAACGCGGCTACCGCCTTCGAGTGCACTAAGTATCCGCGGAATGCATTCCGCGACCGGGATGTCGCGCAGCGTGATTCCGCGCGGCGTCTTGTCCGCCATACGCTTAAGGACGGCACCCATCGCCTCGACCAGGTCGAAAATCGATGCCTCGAATCGCGGCGCATTGGGATCCTCTTGTGGCTGCTCGCCCGGCGTGGTGAAAACATCGCGCCCCAACAGCGCACGTCCGGCCAGCTTGTCGGCCGCCTCGCGATAACGCTGATATTCGAGCAGCCGTGCAACGAGGTCGCGCTTTAGTTCTTCGGCTTCTTCGGTGTCGGCAAGCTCCGGATGCGGCAGCATCGCAAACGACTTGATAAGCAGCAGTGTTGCCGCCATCACCAGGTACTCGCCCGCGATGTCGAGGTTCAGTTGGTCGAGCAGTTCGAGGTAAGCCAGGTATTGCTCGGTGACAACGCTGGCGGTCACTTCGTGCGGGTCGAGTTCGGCACGCTTGAGCAAATGCAAAAGCAGGTCGAGTGGACCTTCATAGATCGGCAGCCGAAAACGGACTCCGCCGCCGGCTTCAATTCTGGGTGGTGCGGTCTCGTCGCTCACAGCAGTATTTGCGTGACCGTGTTGATGATTGGGTCAATCACCCGGTCGATGACTCCTGTATATAGCAGCAAGAACAGAATCGGAAAGCCGAGCGGCTCCATCCGCGCGAATGCCCGTGCCGCATCGAGCGGCAGGATCCCCACCATTACCCGCCCCCCGTCAAGTGGAAGGAGCGGGAACAGGTTGAAGATCGCCAGCACCACATTGACTACGACTGAGGCGCCAAGCATGAACAGGAGCGGCCGAGCGACCTCATTGCCCAACGGTCCCGCGATGAATCCCTGATCGATACGGAGCGCGAGCGAACTGACAATCGCCAGCGCAATATTGGTGAGCGGCCCGGCCGCGGCGACCATCATCATGCCACGCCGCCCGTTGCGCAGGCGCGAAAAATTCACCGGCACCGGCCGCGCGAATCCGAACACCGGCATTCTCATCCAGAGCAGCAGCATCGGCAGAATTACCGTTCCGAACGGATCGATGTGCGGGATTGGATTTAGCGTCAGCCGGCCGGCCTCAAGTGCGGTGTCATCGCCGAGCCGGAGTGCGACCACCCCGTGCATTACTTCGTGCAAGATGATCGCGAAGATCGTGGGCAGCACCCAGATCGAGATTTTGACCAAAAAATCGCCCGTGTCGCTCATGCGCGCGTGCCTCCGAGTGCGCCGGCGCGAGTGGCGCGGGGATGGAATGTGCGATGCACTTTGCGCAGGTGGCCTTTGGACAGGTGCGTATAAATCTGGGTGGTCGAAATGTCGCTATGGCCGAGCATCTCCTGTACCGCCCGCAAGTCCGCTCCGCCCTCGAGTAGGTGGGTTGCAAACGAATGACGCAGCGTGTGCGGGCTGATCCATTTGAGGCGCGGGTCGGTCGCGGCCCAGCCCTTGAGCGCCTTGAAGAATCCCTGCCGGGTCATCGCCTTACCCAGTCGCGTAACAAAGACTGCGGTGGCTCGGCGTGGCAACTGTTTGTTCTTCTTGCCATTGGCAGCTTCCGGGTTGAGGATTTCGTTGCGCCGCGAAAGCCATTCACGCAACGATCGCCCCGCCGCGCGCCCCAACGGCACGATGCGCTCCTTGGCGCCTTTGCCTATCACGATGACGACGCCCGAATTAATGTCCACTTGATGCAACTGCAGGCCCGTGAGTTCCGATACACGCAGGCCGCATCCATAAGCGAGTTCAAGCATCGTTCGATCGCGCAGGCCGCGCGCGGTTGAAACTTCGATTGATTCAATCAGGCGCTCGATATCGCCGCGTGAAAGGGTCTTGGGCAACTGACGCGGATGGTTCCTGAGTTTCACTGACGGCGCGGGGTCGCGGTCGATTATTTTTTCATCCACCAATTCGCGGGCCAGTCCGCGCAGGCTGGCTAGATGGCGCCGCTGGGAGGCGACCGCCAGCCCGCGATCGGCCAGCGCCTCCAAATAGGCTGTAAGCGCGGCGGCGTCGAAGGCGCTCGGTTCAAGCTTTTTATTCCGGCACCAAGCCTGGAATTCGCGCAGATCGCGCGCGTAGGCGTCCAGCGAATGGCGGCTAAGTCCGCGCTCGACCGACTGGCGCGCCAGATGGCGATCGATCGCGCCGTCCCAATCCACTGCGTTCACGCTGGCCGTCCTTGCGCCGGGTTCTCTTCGATTTTTTCCAGAAGCGCGGTACGCAATTCGCGCATGCGCTCCAGGTCGGTGACCTTTTGCCCGTCCCGGTCGCTTACATAGAACACGTCGAGTGCCTGATCGGCGTTGGTTGAGATGCGGGCCAGATGTATCAGCAGGCCTAATCGAAACAGCGTGTGAGTAATCGCGAACAGCAGACCGACGCGGTCCTGCGTGAATACGTCGATTACGGTGAATTGCTCCGAGGTGCGGTTATCGACTGTAACCTCGGTTGGCACGTGCCGGATGAATTTTTTCCCCGCCGTAACGACATGATGAGCCGCGGCGACCAATTCCGCTATGTCGCGCTCGCCGGTTATCGCGCGCTCCAAGTCGCGTTCGACACGCAGCCAGCGATCATCCTCCATCGCCATTGCATCGGCGCCCGCCAGGTGCGAGACGCGAAACGCATCCATCGCGATTCCGTTCGAGCGGGTGGTGATTCGGGCGGACAAAATATTCAGATTATTGGCGGTGAGCGCACCTGCGATCATCGAGAACAGTCCCGGCCGGTCGCGTGTCACGACGATGAATTCGCTGAACTCGAGCTCGGGGAAATGCCGGACGCGCGTAACCAGCGTCAGATCGCCAAGCGCGCGCATCAGCTCGAAGTGGAGCGCGATGTCGCCTTCTGGCACGATTAGGAAGTAGCGGTCGGGCATTTCGGCGAGAAACGCTGCGATATCGGCGGGCGAGCCTCCCGCCTTCGCGAGCTGTTCGCGAACGGACGTTTTGACGGTTGCGAGCCGGCGCGCGGGATCGACCGCCTCGCGATCGCCCTGTTCGAGTACCTTGAGCGCGCGCAGGTATAGCTCGCTCAGCAACATATCGCGCCAGTTGTTGAAAACCTTGGGTGCGACGGCGCGCATGTCGGCGTAGGTGAGCAGGTAGAGGGCCTTCAACCGGTCGATCGATCCGGCCTCGCGCGCGAACTCGATCACCGTGGTCTGATCGTCAAGGTCCCCCTTTTGCGCCACCTGCGACATGATTAGATGATTGCGCACCAGAAACACGACCAGATCGATTTCCTCCGGATCTAGTCCAAGGCGTTTTGCTACGCCGGTGGTCAGGTCCGCGCCGTGCTCATGATGGTCATGGCCGTGGCCCTTGCCGATGTCATGCAGGAGCATGGCGAGAAATACCAGCGGAGTTTGGTCGCACTCGCGGGCGACCTCGGTCAGAAGCGGGGTGGTGTCCTTGAATTCTCCGGCGCGCAATCGTTCCAGTTCTCGCACACCGGCCAGCGAATGCCGATCGACCGTATAGATATGGTAAAGGTCGTGCAGCACGCGCGCGTAAAGATTGCCGAATTCAGGGATTATCGCGCCCAGCACGCCCGAGAGGTGCATCGCCTCAAGTGTCTCGGCTACGCGGCTTCTTCCGGAAAGGATTTGCATCAGCGCGGCGCCGGTGCGCGGATCGCTGCGCATGGCGTCGCCGATTAGCGCAAGGTTGTCACGCACCATCTGGTAGGCGGCGCCGGAAAGTCCGACTCCCTGCGCCTGGCAATCGGCATAAATCGAGATCAGGTTGAACGGGTCATTCTTAAAAAAGTCCGGGTCGGCGATGCTCAGCAAATCCTGCTGGACGAGCACGCCGGGGCGGATCGTGCGTACCGGCTTGCGCCGGAAAAACCGCCCGCCGGGGCTATGTTCCGTGACCCGCGCAATAAGGCCCTCCGCGAATCGATGAATCGTCGTTGCCTGCTGATAATATGCGCGCATCAAACCCGACCCGGCCGCCTGGCCCTCCTCGGCGCGCATTCCCATGATCGGCTCGATCCGCTCCTGCATCTCGAACGTCAACTGATCGAAATGGCGTCCGGTGAGAAAGTGGAGCGAATTGCGCACGCGCCATAGGAAATCGCGCGCCGCGATCACTTCTGTGGCTTCGCGTTGCGAGATGACGGCCTTCTGCACCAGCTCTTCGATCGAATGGACTTTGTACTTGACCTTCGCCAGCCACATCGCGGTGTGCAAGTCTCGCAGGCCGCCTTCGCCATCCTTCAGGTTCGGTTCCAGCAAGTAGATCGAATCGCCGTACTGCGCGTGGCGGGCCCGGCTCTCTTCGAGCTTGGCCTTGAAAAATTTATCCTGATGCCGATTTAGGACATCGCTGACAAGGACGCGTTCGAGTTCCGCGTACAGTTTCTCGTCGCCGCAAAGATATCGAGAGTCGAGTATCGCCGTCTTTTCTTTCAGGTCCTCGGCTGCCAGACGCACGCAATCTTTGGCGCTGCGGACGCCCTGGCCGACCGTCAACCCGGCATCCCACAACGCGTGCAGCATCGTTTCCGTTACGATCTCCGCATACGGGCCACGCTTATGCTCATGCAAGAACAACAGATCGACATCGGAATAGGGATTCAACTCGCCACGACCGTAGCCGCCGCGCGCGACGACGGTAAGCCGCTGATTGAGCTTGGGAAATTTACGGACGTATTCGGCGTCGGCATAGCGGAAGAGGGCTCGGACTAAGTCGTCCATCGCCGCAGTCATTGCGCGGACGATAGCGGCCCCGTCGGCGCCCGCGAAATGCCTTTGCGATAATTCGGCGCGGACCGAGGCCAGGTACTCGCGCGCGCGGATGCCCGGGCTGCCGCGTTCGCCGAACCATACCAGCAGCGCGGTCTCGCCGCGTGGGGTATCGGCCTCCCCACGCTTTTCGCTAACGCGGGAGGCGCCTGGAATCGCCGCGCTCACAGATTTCCCACCGCCAAGTCGGCGTTGAAATAATGGACCACTGCGGCCGCCGCGGCGCCGGCAATCGTGTCCTGGTAAACGGCCGATGATAGCCGTGCGGCTTCGGTGGCATTGGAGAGGAACCCGCACTCGATCAATACGGCCGGCATATGCGCGCCGACCAGCACGTAAAATGGCCCCATTTTCGCTCCGAGTGCGTTCACTTTTAATCCAAATCCGGCGTCGAGATCGGCGACGGTCTGTGCGTCGATCATCCCGGCCAGCGATGCCGACTCCTCCGCCTTATAGTTCTGGCGCAGATCGGCCAGAATGTAGTTTAAGTTGGAGTTACCTTGCGTGCCAGAGGCCGCCGCGGCGCCATTCTCCATCCGCGCCAGCCGTATCGTCGCTCGGTCGGTCGTGTTGTTCAAATAGTAAACCTCGATTCCCGAGGTATCCGGGTTAGGGCTCGAATTGAGGTGAACGGAAACGAACAGGTCCGCTCCCGCCTGATTTGCGCGCCGCGTGCGCTCGGGCAGGCTGATGAATTCATCGGTCGAGCGGGTCAGCTCCGCGTGAATTCCGCGCGCCTGCAACGCGGCGACCAGCCGCTTGGAAATATCCAGCGCGACGTCTTTCTCCTCGACGCCGGTGGCAGATTGCGTGCCCGGGTCATAGCCGCCATGGCCGGGATCGATCATCACAAACGGGTGGCCCGCTGCGTAATTCGCCGATGACGCCGCCGATTGGATTTGGGCCGCGGGCGGGCGGACGAAAGCGGGGCCATTGTAGTGATACTCGGGCGCTGGAGACGCATCCGCGAGGGCGGGGCGTGGAGGCGGGGCGGGCTTGGGAGAGGACATCAAGTTCGGCGCATTTTCATTATGTGCCGGCCCATGGTGCACGATTATCGGCGCCGCGATGTTGGGATCGGCACCCGACGAAGCGATCCGCAAAATGATTTCATGCTTAAGGCGCGCGATCGCGTAGTCGGCCTTGCCGGCGACATCGACGATAATCCGCTGTCCGTCGGCATCGTCGATGGCGCGGACGCTTTTGATCGGCGGCGACTCGTAGCCGAACAGGGGACGAGGCGGCACGCCGATTCGCGTGCGACCCAATTCGATCGAGAGTTCGCTGGCGTGGGTGCTGAGATTCAGCCGGGGTGCGGGGCCGTCGAAGCCGAAATGGATTTCCTGCGTGGTTCCTCTATGTTCGATACGCGCGGAATTGAGGGTTGAGGTTGTAGTAGAAGCGCTCGCTTGAGGCGCATGTGCCAGCAAAGGGATTGCAGCCAGCGCAATTGCTGCACCGGCGACCGCAATTCCGAGCCGCGCCCGCATCACCGCTCTGTCCTCCACCCCACTGACAAGGATACCGGGCAAGTCTCGGCTCCGCCACGCCTGTTTCAGAAGCTTGTCATTTCTCGTCCTTTAGCATCGCAATCAGCCGCGCAAGCAGATTGAGCGCATCCATCGGCGTCATCTGATCGGTATTGGCCGCCCGCAGTTCGTCCATCGCGCGGCTTTCCTTCGGCGCGAACAGCCCCATCTGCGGTGCCGGTTTCGCGGCGCGGCGATGCTGTGCGATGCGCGGCATTCCGGCTTCATCCAACTCGCCCTGTTCGAGGTTGTTCAGGATTTCGCGCGCGCGCGCGATAATCGAATTCGGCAAACCGGCAAGCTTGGCGACTTCGATCCCGTAGCTGCGCGAGGCCGGGCCTTCGACAACGCGGCGCAGAAACAGCACCTCACCACCCCATTCCCGCACCGCCATGCTCAGGTTTTTCACTCGAGGGCGCTCGCGCGCGAGGTCGGTTAATTCGTGGAAGTGCGTTGCGAACAGAACTTTTGCGCGAGCCTGATCGTGCAGATACTCCGCAACGGCCCACGCGATTGCAAGGCCGTCGAAGGTGCTGGTGCCGCGTCCGACCTCGTCGAGCAGAAGGAGCGAGCGCTCGGTCAGGCCCTGAAGCAGACGTGCCGTCTCGCTCATTTCGACCATGAAGGTGGACTCGCCGCGGCGTAGTTCGTCGCGTGCGCCGATTCGAGTTAGCACGCGATCGATAAGTCCGATCGATGCCTCCGCGGCGGGAACGAAGCCGCCCATCTGCGCCATTATCGCGACGAGAGCAACTTGGCGCAGATAGGTCGATTTTCCGGCCATGTTGGGTCCCGTGATCAGCAAGAGTTGCCGCGTGTCAGGGTCGGCGTCGAGATCGTTGGGGACGAACTCGCCGGGTTTCATCCCCGCTTCGAGCACCGGATGGCGTCCGTCGCGCACGCGGATGCGCAGGCCCGTGTTGATTGCGGGACGCACGTAGCCGCGCCGGCGGGCCACCTTGGCCATCGACATGATCGCGTCGAACTCGCCGATTGCGCGGGCGGTGATTAGGATCGCCGCGCTATGCGCCTGGAGATCGCGCAGGAGCTTGCTGAAGATTTGCAGTTCGAGCTCCTTTAGGCCCGATTCCGCAGTCAGGATTTTTCGCTCCAGTTCTTTGAGTTCCGGCGTCGTGAAGCGCTCGGCATTGACCAGCGTCTGCTTGCGTTCGTACGAGGCCGGCACGCGGCTAATGTGAGGCTTGGTAACCTCGATGTAATAGCCGAAGATATTGTTGTAACGGACTTTGAGCGAGGAAATCCCGGTGCTTTCACGCTCAGCCGTTTCGATCTTCGCGAGCGTGCCGCGAGCGCCGGAGGCCAAACCGCGCAGTTCGTCCACCTCCGCGCTGTAGCCAGTGCGAATGACGTTGCCCTCGCGCGCGTTGACGGGGGGCTCGTCGCAAAGGGTTGCGGAAATTTGCGCCGATAATTCCGGCCGTGGCGCAATTCGCCCAGCCAGGTCGCGGACTAACGCGCTTTTTAGCGGGCCCATCGCGGTTTTCAGATCGCCGATCGCATCGAGTGCTCCGGCCAGCCGGACTAAATCGCGCGGCGACGCACGCATCCCGCCGATCCTGCCCGCCAGCCGCTCCAAGTCGCCGATTCGCTTGAGCGCGGCGGCGATCGGTCCGCCAAGGTCGGCATCGAAAAGTTCCTCGACGGCGTCGTGGCGCGCGTGAACGGCGTCCAGCGAAAGCAGCGGATAGACGATCCAGTTTGCGAGCGTGCGCGCGCCCGTTGCGGTCATCGTTTCGTCGAGGACATCGAGCAGCGAGCCGCGGCGCGAGCCGTCGGTCGATGCCACCAGTTCCAAATGCCGCCGTGTGGTCTCATCGACCAGCATGTACTCGGCGGCCTGATACAGGCGCGGCGGTTCGAAGTGCGCAAGGTCGCGGCCAAAAGTCTCTTCGACATAAAGCAGTGCCATACCCGCGGCGTGGGCGATTGGCCCGTCGAGGCCTGCGGCGACGCCGCCAAAGCGGCTCGCAAGCGCGCCGGTTGCCCGTTCAGCGGTAAACGCTTCCGCATTGAGCGCGGTGCGCGGGCAGTTAATCGACTTCAGCGCGGCTGCGAGGGGTTCATCGTTACCGGCGAAGATGACCTCGCGCGGAGCAAGGCGCGCAATCTCCTCGCGCAGCGCGATGGCGTCCTTGAACGATGTGGTAATGAACTCGCCTGTCGATACGTCCAGCGCGGCCAGCGCGAACCGTGAATCGGCCGCTGCCACCGCGACGAGATAGCTCTTCTCGGACGCGGTGAGAACCATTTCCTCACCAACTGTACCCGGCGTAATCACCCGGACGATCTGGCGGGGCATCAGCTTGCCGGATTTGCCGTCGGGCGCCCCCTGTTCGCAGATGGCGACCTTATGTCCGGCCTTTAGCAGCTTGGCAATGTAAGGTTCTGCCGAATGGTAGGGTACGCCACAGAGCGGCACGCCATCCTTGGACCTCGAAGTGAGCTGGATATCGAGCACGCGCGCGCCGATCTCGGCATCCTCGAAGAACATCTCGTAGAAATCGCCCAAGCGGAAAAACAGGATCGCGTCGGGGACGCGCTGCTTTACGCTTAAATACTGCGCGATAAGAGGTGTCTGTTTGACGGCCACGGCGTACGCTTCGCGCGACAGAATAGCGCCTTGCGCCGCGCCCGCCAAAGGCCGAAACCGCCACAGCTACGGCCCGATCGCTAAGGATTCGGGTTCGTTAAGCCCCGTGTTGGCACCGCAGATGGTCGTGTTAAGGCCGCCGCATACTAAGGCGTTGTTCGGCGCGATGTTGCCGTTGCTCCCCGCCGGATAGACGTTGACGCTGTTCCCGAGGCTGTTTGCCACATATATCTGGCTGCTGGAATCCAGCGCGAGGCCAGCGGGGAAATTAAACCCCGTGCTGCTGCCGGAGATGGTCGCGCTGGGCGTCTGGTTGCCGTGGCTCCCCGCGGGATAGACGGTTACGCCGTCCGCGTTGTTTGCCACGTAGATATTGCCGCTGGAATCCACCGCGATGCCGATGGGCTGGGACAGACCCGTCCCGGTGCCGCAGATGGTCGAGATCGTGCCGCCACTGCCGCACGTGAAGGCGTTGTTCGGCGAAACGTTGCCGTTGCTCCCTGCCGGATAAATCGTGATGCTGCCAAAGATAGTGGCGTCGCCGCCGTTGAAGTTCGCCACATAAATATTTCCGGCGGAATCGAGCGCGATGCCTTCGGGGGAGGCCAGCCCCGTGTTGGAGCCGGAGATGGTCGCGCTGGGCGCAGCATTGCCGGTGCTCCCCGCCGGATAGACGGTGACGCTGTTCCCGAAGATGTTTGCCACGTAGATCTTGCCGCTGGAATCCACCGCAATGGCGCCGGGTCCGTTCAGCCCCGTGGCGCCGCCGCAGATGGTCGCGTTCAAGCCGCCGCACGAGAAGGCATTGTTCGGCGTGGCGTTGCCGGTGCTCCCCGCCGGATAGACCGTCACGCTATCGCTGGCTCCAACACATTCGCCGCAGTTCGCAACATAAATGCTCCCGCTGGAATCCACCGCGACGCCGTAGGGCGACGCCAGCCCCGTGCCGGAGCCGGCGATGTTCGTGGCGGGCGGCACATTGCCGTGGCTGGTTATTGGATATGAGGTAACGGCGTTGCTGTTAATATTGGCGGCAAACAGAAACGGTCCCGAGGTTGTGGCGGTCGCGGTCGCAGTAGTGGTGGCGGTGATGGTTGCGGTGCGGGTTGCGGTTACGGTCGCGGTTTGAGTGGCGGTTGCCGTCGCCGTCACTGTGGCGGTCGATGTCGCCGTTTGAGTAGCGGTCGGCGTCGCCGTTGTGGTCTGGGTTGAAGTGTCGGTCGCGGTGGGAGTCGAGGTTGAGGTGGTAGTTGCCGTCGGTGTCGCAGTCTGAGTCGCCGTCTCGGTGGCGGTGGCGGTGGTTGTGTCGGTCGGCGTGGCCGTGGTCGTTTCAGTCGTGGTGGCGGTGGTCGTTGCGGTCGGAGTCGCAGTGACAGTGGCAGTCGTGGTCGCGGTGGTGGTGGCGGTAAGAGTCGCGGTAGTGGTGGCCGTAGTCGTCGCGGTGGTGGTGGCCGTAGTCGTCGCGGTGGTCGTTGCGGTCGCGGTAGCAGTAGTGGTGGCGGTGATGGTTGCGGTGCGGGTTGCGGTTACGGTCGCGGTTTGGGTCGCAGTAATCGTGGCGGTAGTGGTCGCCGTGGTAGTTGCGGTAGTCGTTGCGGTCACGGTCGCAGTAGTGGTGGCGGTGCGGGTTGCGGTGCGGGTGGCGGTTACGGTTGCCGTAGCGGTAACGGTCGCGGTCGGCGTCGGGCGAATGCCCAGTTCGGCGATCCCGCGCGGCGCGAGCAACTCCGTGTCAGCACCCGCAATCACCGCCGCCGGCGCCATGTTCCCGTTGGCCCACGCATAGTAGATCGCCACCTCGCCCGGATCGGTGAAGCTGGTCACGTACATCGTCCCGGCCGCATCGACGGTAATTCCCGCAATGTCGTTCAACTCCGCGTCCGGCCCGCCGATCGTCTTTAGTGGCGCGATGTTCAACTTGCCGGTCCGCCCCGCAAGCGGCGCATAAATTGCGATGCATCCGCTGGACGACGGTCCGCAACTGTTGTTCGTCACGTAAATCTTGCCCATCGGGTCGATGGCGATTCCCGACGGCTGACCAAGCTGGGTCAGCGATCCGGTAATCGTCGCAATCGGCGCGGCGTTGCCGTTGGCGTTGCTCTTGTAAATCGTGATGCTGCCTGTGCCGCTGCTTCCGCCCTCCAAGTTCGCGGCATAGATGTTCCCATTCGAATCGACCGCCACCCCGGACGGATATGCCAGTCCCGTCGATGCGCCCGCGATTGCCTGCTTGGGCGCGACGTTGCCCGATGCGCCCGCGCCATAAACCGTGACGCTGCCGAAGCCGGGCGCATTGTTCGCCACGTAAAGGTTACCGCTGGAATCGACGGCAATCTCCTGGGGGTTGGCAAGCCGCGTCAGCGGACCGCCGATCTCGGTTACTGGGGCGGCATTGCCGTTACTACCGGCCGGGTAGATCGTCACGCTGTTTGCGCTGTAGTTGGCAACATAGATCGTGCCGTTGGCAGCGGCTGCGATCCCGAACGGATAGTCGAGCAGCGTTGCCGGGCCGAAGATAGTAGCGGTTGGGATCGCGTCCCCCACCGCGTCGATTGGATACACCGTCGCGCTGTTGCCATACGGATTGGCGACATAGATTCCGCTTGCCGCTGGACCGGCATTTCCGCTCAGCGCGACGGAACTGTGCCGGATCCGCTCACGCCGGTTCTTGGCCAACGCCGTGGTAATCGAAAGCTGTCCCTGCTGCGCGCCGGAGGTAGCGGGACTGAATGCAATGCTAAGCGTGCAACTTGCGCCCGGCGCGACCGCATGACCGGCGCATCCATCGCTGGAGACGATGAATTGTCCCGATGGCGCCACGGTGGCGACCTGAATCGCGGCGGAGCCCAAGTTGGAAAGCGTTACGCTCTTGGGCGCGGAGGTGGTTCCCACGGCCACTTGATTGAAGGAAAGATTGTCAGGTGTAACCGAAATCCCGGATGAGCTTCCGGCATACGCCGACATCACTGCTAAGGTTACAATTAGTACCCCTAACACCGACGACAACACGAATTGTTTCGTGAGCACGAATAAGCTCCTCCCCGAGCGCAAGTCGCACCGATCTAAGCATGTAACCGAACAGAGCGAAAGCTGCCTTTCAGAAATCACCATCAACCGGTGGTGCCGCTAGATTTCGCATTTGCAGCAAAGGAATCGCTGGCCGGCCCCTGAACGATGGCCGGATCGCCGGGTCGATTTCTCAAATCCCGATCGCCCTAGTTTCGCGGGGCGGATCACACTCTGCTCATGGCTGGAGGGGCTGGCGCTCGAACTTGGAAAGCATGTACATCTGCGCCGGCGCGTCACCGGCGGCCATCTTTAGATACCGCGCCTACTTTGATTGGAGCCGAAGGCACTGGTTCAGTTTGATTTTTGCGATCGCTGGTAAACCACCATGCTCCCGCCCGGCGCCTTGGGGTCAAGGCTGAACTGGTTCAGCCTTATGGGCAGCGGCCGGAGCGCGTACAATGATGCCAGCCGCCGCATATCCCAAGTAAAAATCAAGCGGCACTGCCTTTCCTCGGTGATAAATATTAAAGAAAAATTACGAAACGAACCCAATTTCACCACTGATTACGGGTATTTTTTCCGCGATGACCTCCTCGAAGCCCCAAACTCGATTTGCCCGCCCGCTATGACGCGACCGCAGGCCGAGCACTCGATACGCGACCGCTTCTGGAAACATCCCCGTACTCCAAACTGCACCAATACCGAACCCAACGGTGCGCTTTACGGGCGGCGTGGTGATTTACTAGGATGGGTGGGTCAAGCGGAATGTTTTAACGTTCGCCAAGTTCGGCGGGACATACGCCCGCACGCGGCGGCGCATTCAAATTGTAAGGAGATTTAGGAATATGGGAGTTGCAGCCACACCTTCACTGGAAAAGGCCGCTGCCGGAGCGAAATCCACTGCGGCGTTGGAATTTCTGAAGAAATCCCCGACCAAGCTGCTGATCGGCGGCAAGTGGGTGCCCGCCAAGTCCGGCAAGACCTTCGAAGTCCTCAATCCGGCCAACGAAGAAGTGCTGGCCCTTGTTGCCGAGGGCGACAAGGCTGATGTCGATGAAGCCGTCAAGGCGGCGCGCAAGACTTTCGAGGCTGGCCGGTGGTCGGGTATGAACCCGCATGCGCGCGGCCGGCTGCTGTACAAGCTCGCTGAATTGATTGAGAAGAACGCCGACGAGCTTGCCGAACTTGAGACGCTGGACAACGGCAAGCCGCTGTTCGAGACCAAGAACGTTGACATCCCCGGCGCAGCGGAGACCTTCCGCTACTATGCCGGCTTCGCAACCAAGATTTACGGCGAGACCAATCCCTCCGATCCGGCCATGTTCAACTACACGCTGCGCGAGCCGGTGGGAGTTTGCGGACAGATTATTCCGTGGAACTTTCCGCTCCTTATGGCGGCGTGGAAGCTGGGACCGGCGCTTGCTTGCGGCAATGTCGTAATTCTGAAGCCGGCCGAACAGACTCCGCTAACTGCGATTCGGCTGGGCGAGCTGATCTGCGAAGCGGGAATCCCCGACGGTGTCGTCAACATCATCACGGGCTTTGGCCCCGGCGCCGGCTCTTCGATTGCCGAGCATCCCGACATTGACAAGGTTGCCTTCACTGGCTCGACCGAGGTCGGCAAGCTGATCCTGAAGGCATCCGCGGGAAATCTGAAGCGCGTATCGCTCGAGCTGGGCGGCAAGTCACCGAACATCATCTTCCCCGACGCGGACATTCCGCAGGCAGTGTTCGGATCGTCGATGCTCGCAATCTTCTTCAACCAGGGCCAGGTCTGCTGCGCCGGATCGCGAGTGTTCGTTCAGGAGAAAATTTACGATCAGGTGACCGAGGGGATGGCACAGATGGCGCAGAGCATCACGCTCGGCAGCGGCCTCGATCCCAATACTCGAATGGGACCACTGGTCTCCAAGGAACAGCACGAGCGCGTACTCGGCTACTTGAAGGCCGGGAAGACCGAGGGTGCCAAGGCGGCGGCTGGCGGCGAGGCGGGCGAGCAGAAGTGCGGGTATTTCGTGAAGCCGACCATTTTCACCGGCGTAACCAATCAAATGAAGATCGCCAAGGAAGAGATCTTTGGCCCCGTCGCGGCCGCTATTCCGTTCAAGGACGAGAATGACGCGGTCTTTCAGGGCAATGACACCGAGTACGGTCTGGCCGCCGCCGTATGGACGAAGGACTTGGGCCGCGCTCATACGGTTGCGCGCAAGCTCAAGGCCGGCACTGTTTGGATCAACTGCTACAACGTGTTGGACCCGATTTCGCCGTTTGGCGGCTACAAGCAGTCGGGATTCGGCCGCGAACTCGGCAAGCATTCGATCGAGTTGTACACGCAGATCAAGTCGGTCTGGGCGAAGCTCGTTTAGCTCCGCCGTTGTCTGAAGGATCTGAAGGGGCGCCCGTATCGGGCGCCCCATTTCTTTTGCGGTTGGAACGTCAGTGCATCCAGCGCATAATATCGGTTGAGTCCGATGCCGGCGGGAAAAGTCGCGAATTTGATTGGCACTGGCACTGTGCCCGTGCATGAGACCTGCCTTGAAGTGCGGCCGATCGGCACCGCCCTCGGCTTTCGGGAGTTGGCAGCACTGCATAAGCGCGCATGGGGAAATTTGGGCATCCGCGAGAAGCGGGTCCACATGATTTTGTGGCCGCTCGCGATTCATTTTGGACTTTACGAGGTGAGGGCGGCCGGCGACTCTGATCGTCCGCGATTGGTCGGTGCCTTCTGGGCACGGTCGCTGGCCGATGCGCCGCTAACCTTGGGCCATTTGTATCCACCGCGTTTGTTCAAGAACGTCGAGCCGTCGGAAGTGTTTGAATTCGGCGGGATGGCGATCGATCCAAATTACCAGGGACGCGGATTGGTCAAAATTCTTTCCGATGCCGCGCGGTTGTTCCTGTTCTCGCGGCGGCCAAAATTGATCGTTACGACCCCGATCGAGCCGCTGCATGCTTTGTACGTGCAACTCGGCCTTCATACCGTCGGCCGCTCATCGGTCGCGCATCCGCACGCACACAATGTTCGCGTCTGGCTGATGTATGGTGAATTCAACCGCTTGGCAAAGCCGTATTTTATGTAGGTGTTGCGCCGACGCTGTATTGCGCTGATAAAAGCTCGCGTCTAAAATCCATTGGATCAGATTGAAGGAGATGCCTCAGGTAATGATTATGAAATACGCACCCAAACTTATTACACTGATTTCCGCAGGCGCACTTGCACTCATGATTTCCGCGCCGGTGGCGCGCGCCCAGAATGCGGAAGCTCCTGCGCCGGCTCAATCGCCCGCTTCAGCCCAAGCGCCTGCTCCAGGTCCGGGAGGGCATCCCGCGTTCCAGCAAATCATGAAAGAGAGGCTCGCCGCCTGCGAGAAGAAGTCGGAGGGCGATGCCTGCACATTTACATCACGCGACGGCAAGAGCATCGATGGCGCGTGCCATAAAATTAGAAACGGCAAAGTCGTCTGCCTGCGCCAGAAGCATGGGGCCGCTGGTGACAAAGCGGGTTCGCCCAAAGGTGCCCAATAATCGAAACATCGCGATCCGGCGGCATTAAAGGGGACCGGCCTTGAACTAGCGCTACGCCGTGGCGGCGTGACTATTTTCCTTTCGCGGTTCCCTTGCCGCCGCCGATCCAGGCGCCGGCGCCTTCGAGAATGCGCGTGCCGACGCTAAGCACTGCGTCGGTCGCACCTGGAAACAGCGACGCGAGTTTTTCCAGCACTGCGGCTCCGGGTGGTACGTCGACCTCGGTCAGCCCGAATGCTGCCGCCGCCAGCACTGCCCATGTCACCCACCGGGCCGGCATAGCCATCATCCCGACTCCGGGAATCCCTTTGATCGCTTCGTGCTCACGCGCCTTGGTGGTCATCGGCGTGTCGATGACCCCCGGCATAATTAGCGAAACTTTTATTCCAGTTCTGAACAATTCGACGCGCAGCGCTTCAGACAATCCCACCAGCGCGAATTTGGTGGCGCTGTATCCGCCGATCGGGCTCAGCCCGCGCCTTCCGGCCAGCGACGAAATATTGATGATGCTGCCGGTGCGGGCCTTGCGCATGACCGGCAGTACCGCCTGCATCGCATTGAGAGCGCCGTACACGTTTACCGCCATCATGCGTTCAAGTTCTTCGGGTGTCATGTGCTCGACCGGATTGGAAACCAGCACGCCAGCCGAGTTGACAAGTATGTCCACGCCGCCGAATGCCTCACGCGCCTGCTCGACGGCCCAAAATACGCGCGCGCGATCGGTGACATCGCAATCGAGTGCCAGCGCCTTGCCGCCCGATTCGCTGATTTTTTCGGCGGCTTCCTCCAGCCGCAGGCGCCGGCGGGACAGCAAGGTGACGTTGGCGCCCTGCCATCCGAAGGCAAGCGCGCAGTCATAGCCGATGCCGCTTGATGCGCCGGTGACGATAACCGACTTGTTACGGAAAAATCCGCGCGCCGGTGTGCTGGATTTGGGTTTGTGTTCGCTCATGGCCGCCATCCCCCGGTTGCGGGCATTGTGTCCCGTCGCGAGCGCGCGCGCAAATGCCGCTGTGGATGCTTGATGGGCATTGTGGCCCTGCTAAACTTGCGATCGTTCGATGGGAGGGCTTGGCCGGAATAGCGGTGCGGACAACATTCATTAATGAGCTCGCAGCTGCGGGATTGCTTCTCGGTTCCTATCCGATCGATTGGATCGTGCAGAAGAGCGAGCCGTATCTGTGCGGCACTTCCAGTGAACCGGTGATTCTCACGCATGGGTTCAGCGGCAGCCGATCGAATCTGCTTGCGCTGGCTGCCTATCTTCGCCTTGCCGGTTACGACAACCTTTCGTTTTTGGAGTATCCGCAATGGCAGAGCGTTGCCGATTCCGCCGGATTGCTGGCGCTTATGGCGGAGCGAAAGGCGCGCGATGGAGGTGTGCATCTGATTGGGCACAGTCTGGGAGGATTGATTTCGCGGCGATTTGCCGCAATCGCGCGTCCCGGACTGGTGCGTTCGCTTATCACACTTGGATCGCCATACTCGTACGCACAGACCAGTCCAGGCGAGGTCGCGATTTTTGGTGCAGGCGACCCACTGATTCCGCCGCCGATCGAAGAGATGCTTGGGCACGGCGCGTTTGGCCGGGTCGTGACTCTCGGCAACACTGGGCATCTCGCGCTGCTGTATCATCCTGAAGTGTTTCGCATCGTTGGCGCCGAATTGCGTGCCAATCGAATCGGCGACAATCAGGCTGCTGCCTGATTTTACCGCCCCGCACCTGTCCGGCGCTCTGCTAGACTTGAGGCGTGGCCGATGCCAATTCATCAAGCGCGATCATTCTGGCTGGCGGACGCAGTGCGCGCATGGGCCGTCCGAAGGCCACGCTTGAGTTTGGTGGCCGGCCGCTGCTGCAAGTTCTTGTTGATCGGCTGAGCGCCAAATTCCAGGAAATCGTGGTCGTCGCAGCGCCGGAGTTTCAATTGCAAGGCAACATCGATTTGTGCGGTGCGAAAATCATTCACGACGAAGTAGCATTTGCGGGTCCGCTGGGCGCGCTTGAACATGGGCTCGGTGCGATTCGGAACGATCGCGCGTTCGTATGTTCGTGTGATTTGCCGTTTCTCGACGCAGGAGTGGCATCCGCAATGGTGGGAATGATCGGCGACTTTGATGCGGTAATTCCGAATGTGGGGGGGATGTTGCAACCGCTGCATGCAGCTTATCGCACGCGATGCATGGGAATCCTAGCGTCGATGGCGGCCCGCGGAGAAAAACGCCTAACCGCGATCGTCGATGCGGCGCGAGTTAAAATTATGAATGAGCCCGAGCTACGCGCACTCAATCCTGAACTAAGGAGCTTCTTCAACGTCAATACGCCGACCGACTACGCCCGCGCGCTGGCGATGGCTAAGCGCGATTAGTCAAATTTTTGACCGCGTCCATCTAAGGATCGGGCGACGGGCTGCTTCGACCTCGTCCACGCGCGACACTGGCGTCGATTGCGGTGCATTGCGAATGCGCTCAGGGTCGCTCAGCGCCTCGCTGTAAATCCGGTCCATCGTCTCTATGAATCGGTCCAGCGTCTCACGGCTTTCCGTTTCGGTCGGCTCGATCATCAATGCCCCCGGGACGACCAATGGAAAATAGATGGTCGGCGGATGGATTCCAAAGTCGAGCAAGCGCTTTGCGATTTCGAGCGTACTGATATGAGCCAGCTTTTCCAGATCGTGCGACAAAACGCACTCGTGCATCGACGGTTCCGAAGTAGCGCTTGGAAAATGTCCCTCAAGCCGCTTGCGGATGTAATTCGCCCCCAGAATTGCAAGCCGGCTCGCCATTGCAAGTCCATCGCCGCCTAGGGCCAGGATGTACGCATATCCACGCACGACCATCCCGAAGTTTCCATGGAACGACCGCAATCGGCCGATGGAATCGGGCCGATCCTCATCAAAGGCATAGCCGGCTTCAGTACGCATCAGTCGCGGCATTGGTAGGAATGGTTCGAGAGGCTTTTTCACTGCTACCGGGCCTGCGCCCGGACCGCCCCCGCCATGTGGAGTTGAAAAAGTTTTGTGCAGGTTGAGTTGCACGATATCCGCTCCCATGTGGCCCGGCTTGGCGACGCCGAGGAGCGCATTCATGTTAGCGCCGTCGATGTACAAGAGCGCGCCGCGTTCGTGCAGGATGGCGGCGATTTCCTGAATTTCCGGCTCGAATACTCCCATCGTATTCGGATTGGTGACCATCATTGCGGCGACATCTTCGTCCACGAGGTGCCGAATTTCGTTCGCATCGAGGAACCCGCGCCGGTTGGATTTGGCGACGACAACCTCGAATCCGGCATGCGTACAACTTGCGGGATTGGTGCCATGGGCCGTGTCGGGAATGATCACCTTGTGCCGCGCCGCACCCGCCTTGCGATGGTACGCGCGAATCATCAGAAGTCCCGTCAGCTCACCCTGCGCGCCGGCTGCCGGATGCAGCGACACAGAGTCCATTCCGGTGATCTCCGCCAGCGCGGCTTCCATCCGCGCTATGAGTTCGAGTGCTCCCTGTGCCAGATGAGCGGGGGTGGCGGGATGCAATCTGGCGAACCCCGGCAATGCCGCCATTTCGTCGTTGACGACGGGATTGTATTTCATCGTGCAAGAGCCGAGCGGATAGAACTGAAGCGCCTGGCCGAAGTTCAACTGGGAGAGGCGAAGGAAATGGCGCAGAACGTCGGGCTCGCTCAGTTCGGGAAATTCCGGCAAATCCGCGCGGCACAATTCCGCGCCCAGGATATCAGCGCCGCGAGCCCCGGAACCTGTATGAACCGCAATATCGACGCCATGGCGTCCCGTCGACGAATGTTCGAAAATGAGCGGCACGCTTTGCGCAGATTGCCGGCTCGATTCAGCCGGGGCTTGCTTGATTTCAATAATTGGGGATTTGCTTGCCGCAGTCATCGTGCCGCCTCCGCCAGGGCCGCGGCAAGCCGGGGAAATTCTTCCGGGTGATTCATTTCGGTGACGGCGACGGCGATCGCATCTTTGAGTTCCGGATAATCGTGGTTGAGCGCGACCCCGGCCAGAATCTGGCGGCGTTCGGCGGCATCGATAGCGGCGGTTCCATTCTGGACGTTCACCACAAATTCATTGAAGAACGGTCCGGAAAATCGACGGTGGATTCCCGCAGACTCGAGCGTCGCGGCAGCCTGATGCGCCAACTCGACGTTTCGTTCCGCCAGTTCTCGCAACCCGTGGCGGCCCATCAGCGACAAATAGACGGTAGCGGCAAGGGCGCAGAGCGAATGGTTGGTGCAGATGTTGGAGGTCGCGCGTTCGCGCCGAATGTGTTGTTCACGCGTTGCCAGCGTGAGTGTGAAGGCACGGCGGCCGTCGCGATCGCGAGTTTGCCCGATCAGCCGTCCGGGCATCTGGCGGATGTGTGCCATCCGTCCCGCCATGAAGCCCAATCCCGGACCGCCGAATTGCAACGGCAGCCCGAAGCTCTGTCCCTCGCCGACGGCGATATCCACGCCGAGCTCGCCGGGCGCACGGAGAAGCCCGAGCGCCAGCCCCTCCGCAGTGACGGAGATTGTGATCGCACCCGCTCGGCGCGTGATATCCGAAATTGTGCCGAGCGGCTCGATCACACCAAACGCATTCGGATATCCGGCGACAGTGCAGAGTAGGCGGTCGCCTGCGATTTTCGAAAGCGCACCGATATCGGTTGCGCCGGTTTTGTCATCAAAGGGAACTTCAACGATCTCGATGCCGTCTAGTGCGCTCAAATAAGTGCGAATGGTGGCGCGATAATCGGGCCACACCGCACGGGAGAGCGCGACGACGGAGCGCTTTGGGAGTAACCGGCGCGCCATCAAAACCGCCTCTGCCGCCGCGGATGCACCGTCGTACATGCCGGCGTTGGCAACCTCCAGGCCGGTCAGCTGCGCGATCAATGTCTGAAACTCAAAAATCGCCTGCGTTGTGCCTTGGCTCGCTTCAGCTTGATACGGAGTATAGGACGTCGCAAATTCTGCGCGGGCAGTGACTGCGCGGACCGCGGCGGGAATAAAGTGACGATAATATCCAGCACCCAGAAAGCTCGTATAGCTCGACGCTCCGGCGTTGCACGCGGCAAGCGATGAAATTTCGACGGTCAGGGCTTCCTCTGTACGGCCGGGGTCGAGGTTGATCGCGGCGGTTTTGCGCAAGTTGGCCGGGACGTGCGCGATCAAGTCGTCGAGGTGGTGTTTGCCGGTAACTGCGAGCATCGCCGCAATGTCGGCCTCGGTCTGTGGCATGTATCTCATCGTTTGACTGTATCCCCGATGCGGCGCGCGAACCGCCTGCGTCGAATAAGCAACAATTATATCCAACTTGCCGCAGGTTGAAAGAAACCTTATCAACAGCCCACTTCATTCGATCGGACTCCGATGCTTGTACTTGGTGAAGAGTGCGATGGCCGCGCCTGCGAACCGGCCGGCTGCGAAAGGCCAACTCGATTTGTCAGGCCGGGAAGCGTACAAGGGATCATGTAACGCGCTCCAGGGAGGGGTAATTGCGGGGCGGTAACTGGAAATCGATCCAGCCCTACGCGCCGCGGCTGAATCTGCCGGCGGCGCCGCTAGTGTTATTTGGCGCGATGCTCACGATCGGCGCAGCGGGATGCTTCGCTCCCGCACTGTCAGTCATTCCGTCCGCACTCAGCTTCATCTACAACATTGCCAGCTCGAAGAGCGGTTCGGACGACAAGGCCGATGCGAAAGATCAGGCCACCTCTACGACGTCTTCCGAGGAGGCGAGCGCGACCTCCCAAAAGTTGACGCCGGAGAACACCTGCCATCTGATGGCAATTGAGCGGCCGGATTTGGTGGTGGTCGAGCTTCGGAAGGTCGCCGGGGGCGCCCCCGACTATCGCGAACTTCATCTGGTCAGTTCCGGCGACGCAGCGCATTGGACTCCAATTGTCAGCTCCGACACCGGCGCGGACGGATGGCGACCGGCGGTTAATTTCATGGCGATGGATTTCACGCCACCGCTTTCAGATGTGATCCCCGAGAGCGGAACCATTTACATGGCGTATGCACCGATCTCGGATGATCCAAACGACCCAAACCGGGCCGCCAGAATCAAGGCTGAGCTCGCGCACACGGGAGGGGAGTTTTCTTGGAACGGACAAATTTATGAATACTCCGTCGCGCGGGATTTGGTGTGTGTATCCTCGCCAGCCGAGCAGGCTGCCGCCGTAACGGCTTCCGTTCACACGGGGCCGGTCCCGAGAAAATGATGGGCGTGGATTGGGTTCGGATGAAACTTGCTCAATAACCCAGTGAGTGGCGGGCTGCGCTCTCCGCCTTGATTGCGCCGGCCGTGCTCTGGGCGCTGCCGACTTGCTCGGCGACTTGATGCACGCCATCTGAAAGGGACTTGCACGCCGGAGACTCCGGACCGAGGTCGTTCACGCATTCGCGATACCCCGATCGAATCGTGCTCATGTCTTCGTCAAACTGCGGGGATTGAGCGGGGGCGCACCCGGTCAGCGAGAGAAGCGCAAGAAACATCGATACCTGCGATTTGGTCATAAAGCGGCACCGGATTTTTTTGGCCGCCGATAGAACGGGAGCGGCACGACAGTGGCGGGAATTTTGCGGCCGCGAATTTCCACATCCAATTTGCTGCCCGGTGGCGGTGGTGTGCCTCCGGTCGCATCGAGCGCGGCGTAGGCCATCGCAACCGGCCGCCCAAGCGAAGGCGCCAAGGTGCCGCTGGTGACGATGCCCGCCGCAATGCCGCCGCAATACAGCTTGCAGCCCTGGCGAGCAATAATTTTGCCGTCGTCCGGTTGGATACCAATCAATTTTTTTGCAAGTCCTCCGGCCCGCTGTGCCGCCAACGCTGCCTCGCCGATGAACTCGCGGCCAAGTTTTACGAAAATATCCAAGCCTGCTTCCAGCGGCGACGTCTCGCGGTCGAGTTCATGCCCATACAGCGGCAATGCCGCTTCCAGCCGAAGCGTGTCGCGCGCTCCAAGGCCAATTGGCTTTATTCCTGCCGATGCGCCGGCATCAAGGATCGCCTCGAACAACCGCGGCGCATGCTTATTCTCCACGAAAAATTCGAATCCATCTTCTCCGGTATAACCGGTGCGCGCGGCTATGCATTCGATGCCGGCGACCTTGCCTTGGGCGAACCCGAAACGCGGCACATCGGCGATCGGGAACGCGGCCAGCGGGCTCAGGATTTCGACTGCCTTTGGTCCCTGCACAGCGATGAGCGAGGTCGAGCCGCTCTGGTCCTCGAACTTGGCGCGTCCGCCGTTCAGTTCGATCAGCCATTCGCGGTCAATGTCGATATTCGAGGCGTTGACGCAGAGTAAATATTTTTCAGGGCCGAAGCGATACACGATTAGATCGTCGATCGTGCCGCCATCCGGAGCGCACATGATCGTATACTGCGCACGTCCGTCGGTAAGGCGCGCGGCGGAATTGGTAAACGCGCGTTCAAGCAGTCGAAGCGAATGCGGTCCGCTCGCCTCGAACTCGCCCATGTGGCTCAAATCGAAAATTCCCGCGGCGGTACGCACCGCGCGATGCTCGGCGAGGATGCCGCTGTAGTTGACCGGCATTTCATAGCCGCCAAACACGGTCATTTTTGCGCCGAGCTTTTGATGGAGGTCGAACAGTACGGTGCGTTTTGCCGCGTTCATGAGTGCGGCAATGTTAACAAACCCCACGCGGCACCGCGAGGCGAATCATCGCCGCGTCGCCGCCGCCTTGCCAGTCACGCGAGCGTACTGTAATCGACTGGTACGCAATGGCTGCGATTATCATGGATGGGCGGGCGCTGAGCGCGCATTTGCAACCCGAACTTGTGCGCCACGTCACGGAATTGCGCGACAAGCATGGATGCGTGCCGTCGCTAGCGGCGATTTTGGTCGGTGACGACCCGGCATCGCGCCAATACGTCAAGAGCAAGCAACGGATGGCGGCGGACATCGGTTGCGACAGTAGGCTCATTCGGATGACGCCTGCCGAAGGGACCACCGATCGCTTGCTTGACGAAATTGCACAGCTCAACAACGATCCGAAAGTCACCGCAATCCTCATCCAGTTGCCGTTGCCCGAAGCTGCGGATCGCTTTCGGCTGTTCGACGCAATTGCGCCGCTAAAGGACCTCGATGCGGTTGGGGCATCGAGCGTGGGCGGCTTCTATCGGGGTCGCTGGGGCCGATTCATTCCATGCACGCCACGGGGAGTCCTGACGCTGCTCGATTATTACAAGGTCCCGGTCGAAGGGGTACGAGCGGCGGTGGTCGGGCGCAGCGATATCGCCGGCAAGCCCGCAGCCATCATCTTGGGCGGCCGGCTGCGCAATGCAACGGTTACCTGGTGCCATCGCCATACGCGGGATCTTGCCGCGATCTGCCGCGATTCGGACTTGATCGTATCGTGCGTAGGCGCCGATGTAGGCAGGACATATTTGATTACGCAGGATATGGTGAAGCCCGGTGCCTGCGTGATTGACGTAGGCTTCCGGCGGATTGGGCCCGGCAAATTCACGGGAGATGTCGATTTCGAGCGGGTCAAGGAGGTTGCAGGCTGGGTGACTCTGAACCCCGGCGGCACCGGCCCGATGACGGTGGTGTCGCTAATGCAAAATTTGATCGATGCGGCGCGCTACCAGTTGGGCCACGAGCGAGCTGAATATTCCGTCTAAGGTTTTCTGGACGCTGCAGTGATTCGGTAAATTGCAAGATCCGGCTCGCGGTGGATCTCCACGGTCTTGAAGTGATCCGGCTCCGGAAGTTCCGGTTTGATTTGGTCCAAATCTTTCCAGCTAACGAGCCATCCGCCGCCCGCGTCAGATACGCGCGATTCGATTATCAGGCGTGCGGAAGCCGGGTCATAGCCCGGCACCACGATTCGTGGATTGGGTCCTTGAAAATAGTAATTGAAGGGAGCCCGGTAATAGCCGAACGGGAAGCCGCCGTTTGACGGTCCCGTCGCCCCACCGCGAAAGACGAAGCCCGACTCGAAGAAAATCGGTTCAGCGGCGCCGCCCTGCGCGGCCACGGTCGCGGCGAAATCGCGCCATGGCTGAGAGGGAGGATAATCAAATGGCAAGAGGATCAGGCATGCGGTTACGAAGCCGGCCGTCACCAGGTTGCGGATTTTTGGGCTATAGAGGGAGATCGATCGGGATATCAGGAGTACGGTCGCTGCCGCAGACGGCGCGACGTACCGTGTGTTGAACATCGGTCGGACCACTATCGAGCCGATCAGTAGAGCGACCGGCGGGACCGTGCACCATACAATCATCCATCTGATCGGTTCTCCGCCGCCCGGATCCTCGAAATCCACGCCAAAGACAATCCACAGCCCTGCGATTACCACGGCGACATTCAGCGGGGTCCTTAACGCGGTTGGAAAACTGAATGAATCACCAATCCAGTCAAGCCAGTGGCCGTTGACCAGCGCCTGCTCTTGGGCATAGGCCGCCGGGACGTAAGGTACGAACAGCGCAATCGCCAGCGCCATCGCAATCCACGCCATCGCATTTCGCCGTCCGCGTACGTAGTCGCGCACCAGCATTGCCGCTTCAGTGCCAAAAATCAGGGTTCCGGCCAGATGCGTATAGAGCAGTGCTGCTCCGAGCAGGCCGGCTCCTAGGGCGGCGCGTGAACTTGGACGCTGTCGAATTCGCCACAAAAGCGCCAGATGCGCCAGCGCGATTGCGATGAACATCGGATACATTCGCGCGCGATGCGCAAATGCAACCGCGATGGGATTGAATGCCCAGATGGCTGCCGCCGCCAAGGCCGTTTCAGGATCGAACAGCTCCCGCCCCAGAATCACGATCAGTCCAAGTGAAGCGAGAGCAAAGACCGCCGAAAGCGAACGCAATGCGATCTCACTCGATCCAAACAGGAGCGTGTAGTAGTGCAGGGCGATGTAATAGAGCACGTTCTTGCCGGGGTCCTGCAGGACCGGAATTCTTACGATTTCGGCGATGCCGGGTTTGGCTGCCGCCAATGCGCTATATGCTTCGCTGGCGCCGAGCGCTTCCTGGCCAGTGCGGTACGAATAGATCGCTGCCGCAGCGACGAGGATCGCGGCAAAAACGATGCGCTGGCGTGGAGAAAACTTGGACGCCTGCACCGCTTCTGATCCTGCTGTATCGGGCGGCATCGGTGATCGCTTTATAGCTGAATTGTTCAAATTACGCTGCATTGTCTCTCACCCCTCACTTGACTGCGGGGCTGCGGACTGTCGTAACTGCTTGTTATCCAATGTCTGATTTTCTCGAGTCGGCCTCAGATGCTGCTGCGGCCGGCACCGCGATTACCCTGCCGGCACCCGGCCGCATCCGCGCAGAGGTTTGGGCGCTTGCATGGCCGGTAATTATTTCGTTCGCTCTGGATTCAGTCCTCGGGCTGGCCGCCATGCTCATGGTCGGGCGGCTGGGACCGGATGCGGTTGGTGCAGTTGGCCTTGCCACGCAAATTCTTAATGCGGTTCGGGCCGGAATCGCTGCAGTCGGTACTGGAACCGTTGCGCTCGTGGCTAGGTATATCGGTGCGGGAGATCGCGATAATGCCGAAGAAGTCCTGAAACAATCGGTCATCTTCGGAGTCCTCGTTTCGACCATAATTGCCCTACCGGTTATCGTATTCGCGCCGCAATTGATGTCGCTGTTTCAGGTCCACGGGCAGATGGCGGAGATGGGAGCGCGCTACCTGCAGGTGGTGATGCTTTCGGAGCCGTTTCAGGGAATTTTCCTGATGTGCGCCGCGGCTCTGCGCGGGGCGGGCGATACGCGTACGCCGTTATGGATTGGCGGGATCATTGATGTTCTCGCGATCATCCTCAATTACATGTTGATTTTCGGGAAGTTCGGCGCGCCGGCACTCGGCGTCGACGGTTCCGCAATCGCGACGCTGATTGCGATAGCGGCGGGTGGGGTATTGTTCTTCTGGGCCTTGTCGCTGGAAGGGATGGTCCTGAAGTTTCGATGGCATCGGTTGTGGCCGGACTTTTCGCTGGGATGGCGGATTCTTGGCGTCGGCAATCCGGCTGCAATCGAGCAGCTGATCATTCAGTTCGGATTCATCGGATATGTCGCGTTCATCGCGCACTACGGTACGGCGGAGGTTGCCGCCTACTTTATCGGCGTCCGAATCCTCGCATTTTCGTTCCTTCCCGGATTTGCGTTTTCGTCCGCCTCCGCAACGATGGTCGGGCAGGGCCTTGGCGCCGGTGATCCGCATTTCGCGCGCAAGGCAGGATGGGAATCGACCGGGATGGCGATTGCGATGATGAGCGCGATGGGCCTGCTGTTCGCCGTGTTTGCTCATCCGATCGCCGCGATGTTCATCGACGATCCGAAAGTCATCTATTACACGGTGCAGTTCATGTACGCGTTGGCAGCCGGGCAGCCGCTAATGGCGATCGATTGGACGATCTCGGGCGCACTACGAGGCGCGGGCGATTCAAAATCGCCGCTCTATGGGTCGATCGCCGGGTTCTATGGGATGCGCCTGCTCCTGACGGTTGTGATCGTTTATTTTCACGGCTCCGTACTTTTGATCTGGTGGAGCCTGATCGCCGACTATGTCGTCCGGTCAACGCTCAAGACCTGGCGTTTTTACGGCGGAAAGTGGGCGACAATCCAAGTCTAGCGATTTACCGCGCCGGCTCGTGTTGATGACCTTTCACGGCGCCGCTTTACCGCGGGCACGGCGCGCGTAATCCTCGGTGCGTGGCGGAAGCGCAGCAAGCTGTTGAGACCGTCGAGGGCACTCTCGATCAGGTTCTCTTCATAAACGATCAAAGCGGATTCTCGGTGGCGGTGGTCGTCGAACCGCGCGAGCACGGCGATCCGCGCCGCGTGACGGTAGTCGGCCAATTGGCTGGCATTGAAGTGGGCTCGACAATCCGGGCGCACGGCGCATTTGAGAAGCATCCGCGCTTCGGTGAGCAGTTCAAGGTCGTCGACTTTGAAACGGTCCGGCCCGCCGGTGCCGCGGCGATCGAGCGCTATCTCGCTTCCGAGATAAAGGGAGTAGGCCCCGCAACCGCGCGGCGAATCGCCGAATATTTTGGCGATGCGCTGGGCGAGGTGCTGGACAATTCTCCGGAGCGGATGCGCGAGGTTGCCGGCATCGGCCCCGTGGTGGCGGCACGGATAGTCGCGGCGTGGCGCGATTCGTCCGGCCTGCGCGAACTCACAGTCTTTTTACGCGGGCATGGAATCGCGGCCGCGCACGCCCGGCGCATCCACAAGGTTTATGGAAAGGACGCATTCGAAGTTGTCCGGCGCGATCCTTACTTGCTTGCGCGCACCATTCACGGTATCGGCTTTCGCACGGCGGATGCTGTCGCCGAAAAACTCGGCATCCCGCGCAATTCGATCCAGCGTGCCCGCGCAGCCGTTCTCTACTTGCTCGAACGGATGGCTGACGAAGGCCACGTTTACGCGCCGCTCGAATACTTGGAGGGGCAGTTCGGCGCCGCGCTTGAAATGGATTCCAGCTTGGCGCGCGACGCAATCGATGAACTGGCGGCGGCGGGCGAAGTCGTCGTTGAGGCGGCCGGCGAGCATGCCGCGGTTTATCTCAAGCGGCTCCATCAGGCGGAAGTGAATGTTGCGCGCCGCATCGCGGAACTGAGCGCGGCCCGCCCAATGAGCCGCGAGATTGTCGATCGTGCCGTGGCGGCGGCGATGAGGGCGTCCACTCTTGCGTTATCGCCGGAGCAGAAGAATGCGCTCGCGTGCGCGCTTAAAAGCCGCGTCACGGTCATCACCGGCGGTCCCGGCACAGGCAAGACCACGTTGCTCCGATCGATATTGGTGGCGCTTGCCGAGGCTGGGCTGAAGCCGACCCTGGCTGCCCCGACGGGCAGGGCGGCGCGGCGTTTGCAGGAAGCCGCAGGCCGCGATGCGAAGACGATTCATCGATTGCTCGAGTATTCGCCCGAGACGGGCGGGTTCGTGCGTGGCAAGGAATTTCCAATTCGCACCGATTACCTGATCGTCGATGAAGCCTCGATGATGGACATCGAGCTCGCCTCCAGCCTGCTCTCGGCGCTGACGCTCAACTGCTCGATTCTGCTGGTGGGCGATCAGGATCAGTTGCCGTCGGTCGGACCGGGCAGCGTGCTCAAGGACGTGATCGCGTCGGGATTTGTGCCGGTGGTTCAATTGCGTGAGGTTTATCGGCAGGCCCGCGAGAGCTTGATCGTCGCCAACGCGCATCGCTTGAACCGCGGTCAAATGCCGGAGCTTGCCAACGACGCCGAGGGCGATTTTTTCTTCTTCGAACGTAATGCCGCCGAGGATGTGCTCAACACGATAAAGCAGCTCGTGCAGACACGTCTCATCGGCCGCTTCGGAATTCGCGGCCCGGCCGATATTCAGGTGCTGACGCCGATGAATCGCGGCCCGCTGGGGACCCATGCGCTCAACCGCGAACTGCAGGCGCTGCTCAATCCGGCAGGACGCGAGATTCGCTCCGGCGATCGCATCCTGCGCGAGGCGGACCGCGTGATCCAGTTGCGCAACAATTACGACAAAGGCGTGTTCAACGGCTCGATCGGCCGGATCGTTTCGATCAATACCGAAAAGCAGCGCGTGCATGTTGCGTTCGAGGAGACGCATGCCGAGTACGAAATCGGCGAGCTGGACGAGATAGCACTCGCGTATGCGATTTCCGTCCACAAGAGCCAGGGCAGCCAGTATCCCGGCGTCGTGATGCCGATACATTCCGCGCACTACCTGATGCTGCGGCGCAATTTGCTCTACACCGCGATCACGCGCGCCGAGCGGGTTTGCGTGCTGGTCGGCACCAAAAGTGCGCTGTCGCAGGCGGTCCGCAATCAGGACGAGCGCCGCCGTTTCTCACGCCTGGCGCAGCGCCTGCACGTCGATTGATGGCGGGGACGATTGCTTTTGCCTGCGCGCGCGGCCTACGATTTCATCCGCTCGCGGAGGGCAGGAGGATCACAATCCAATGAATCGAATTAAAGGGTGGCTAATTGCCGGCGTTGCGGTGGCGTGTGTTTCGGCGCAGGGGTGCATAGTGATCGAGTCGAGCACGGTTGGCGAGCGCACCGGCTCGGGCGCCGCGATTAGCGCCAGCGCCAGCGACCTCGGGGTCCTGCGGCTTTCCGCGCCCACCGGGCTCACGCAGACCGCGCAGGCGAACCTGCTCGCTAATTGCGCGACCGGAAAGGTTTCGGGCGTGACGACCGAACTCAGCATGCGCGACTTTTTCATCGTGCAGTCGTATACCGTGTCGGCCACCGGCGTCTGCCAATAAAAAAGCGTGGAACAAGACTAATCATAACTTATGCGGAACCCCTCACGGGTTCCGCGCCTCCCGTTTGCCGAAAACGGCGTCCCGCCGTTTTCGGGCGCTCCAAATTAGACGGGAAGCCCGAAACCCGTAAGGGGTTTCGGGGATTACGTTCCGCCCTCCCGCTTAACAGCGCGGGCCGTATCTGGCACGATTGCTCTGCATCCCTCCGATGAAAGAGATAATCGTTTCGATTCTTGGTGCGGCGATTCATAAGGCACGCGCCGCGGGCCAGCTTGTTTCGGAAAACCCTCCGATCGAAGTGGAGGCGCCCAAGGATCCAGCGCATGGCGATGTCGCGACCAACCTGGCGCTTGCGATTGCGCGTGCCGAGGGCAAGCCGCCGCGCAAGATTGCCGAGACTATCGTCGCGAACATAACAAAGCCCGCCGAAATTCAAGACGTAACGATTGCCGGTCCGGGCTTCATCAACTTCAGGATGGCGCCCGGGTACTGGCATTCCGAGATGCGCCGGGCCGCTCATGCGGGAGCCTCGTTCTGGCGGCCGCATGGATGGGCGCTCAATGCGGCGGGCGGAAAGAAGGTCCAGGTCGAATTTCTTTCGGCGAATCCCACCGGACCGCTGACCGTTGGCCACGGCCGCAATGCCGTCCTTGGCGACACAATCTCCCGGCTGTATGAGGCGGCGGGCTTCGACGTGACGCGCGAATATTATTTCAATGACGGCGGCCGGCAGATGAAGCTGCTGGCCGAGTCGGTTCGCGTCCGCTATCTCAACGAACTCGGCATCGAGGCCGTACTGCCCGAGGACGGCTATCAGGGCGAGTACATCCGCGATATCGCGCGCAATTTGAAGAACGAGCACGGCGACAAGCTGGCCGAAGTGAGCGATCGCGAGGTGTTCCGCACCGCCGCGGTCGATGCGATTTTTGCCGACATCAAGCGCACCTGCGAAAAGCTAAAGATTAGCTTCGACATTTACGCCAATGAACTCGACCTGATGAAATCCGGCCTGGTCGATTCGGCGCTGGCTGAACTTGGCAAGCGCGGGTTGACGCTTGAGAAAGACGGCGCGATTTGGCTCCGCGCGGAGCCGCTTGGCCTCCCCAAGGATGCCGTGCTGGTACGATCGGGCCCCGGCCGCGAGCCGACCTATCGCACGCCCGACATCGCCTATCACATCGAGAAGTTGAAGCGCGGCTTCGATCTGATCGTGGACGTGTTCGGCGCGGACCATATCGACGAGCATCAGCAGGTAATTGCCGCCGTCAAGGCGCTTGGCCACGACATCGCGCCCATCCGCGCTATCATCTACCAGTTCGTGACGCTCACGCGCGGCGGCGAGAAGGTCAAGATGTCCACGCGTAAGGCGACCTACGTTACGCTCGACGAGTTGATCGATGAAGTGGGCGCCGACGTCGCGCGCTTCTTCTTTCTGTTTCGCAAGCACGACAGCCATCTCGACTTCGACATCGATCTTGCGCGCAAGCAGGCGCCGGAAAATCCGGTCTTCTACGTCCAGTATGCTCATGCGCGTTTGTGCAGCGTTTTTCGCGAGGCGGCGAACAAGGGGCTGGAATTACCCGAAGATTTATCCACAGTCGATCTAGCGCGTTTGTCGCCAGCGGAAATCGGACTTGCCAAACGTGCGCTTGGATTGCCCGAAATCATGACTGCGGCCGCCCGCACCCTGGAACCGCATCGGGTGCCCTTCTATCTGCTGGACCTCGCAGGCGAGTTTCATCGCTATTACAATCAGCCGGATAATCGTATAATCGGACCCGATCGCGAACTCAGCGTGGCGAGAATGTTCGTGGCCGGGATTCTTAAGTCTGCAATCGCGGGGGGGCTGGAGTTGCTGGGCGTAAGCGCGCCCGAGCGGATGTGATGAGGTGAGGGGCCTGCGATGAAATTTGAAATTGGCAAGGGCGGTGTTGTTTTAATTATCGGGGGAGTCGTCGTGCTCTCCGGCGCGGTGTTCGCGCTTGGCTTGGTGGCCGGATACCAAATGTCCAAGCAGAATCAAGCCGAAGCGAATCAGGTCTCGACAACCTATCCGCTGCCGAGTCCTCCTGAAGCGGAAGCACCCGCCAAGCCGCCGGCGCCCGCCGCAGTGATGGCGCCGCCACCCGCGCCGCCGCCGCCAATGGCGGCCGCTGTGCCGCCAGCGTCCGCGCCGGCACCCGCGATTAAGCCGGCGATTGCTCCTCCGGTTGCGAAGCACACCAATGCAGCCGTAGCGGCCGCTTCGCCAGCGGCGCCCCGTCAAACGCCGGCGGTGGTCGCGCGTGCCGAACCGCCGAAACCAGTCTCGGCCGTGAAGCCCAAACCGATCGCACCGCCGTCCGAGGAAGCCTCGGCCGAGCGTGCGCCAGCGCCTGCGGCGGCATCCGCGCAGCATCCGAAGCCGTACAACATCCAGATCGAAGCGGTGATGGACAAGGCCGCCGCCGATGCGATGGTCGCGCGGCTGAAGTCGCTTGGCTTCAACGCGCAGGAAGCGAAGACTTTCCTAAGCGGCGCGACATGGTATCGCGTGCGCGTCGGCCCCTATGACACGGAGGACGAGGCTCGCGCGGCCGAAGCCAGCCTCCGCGAACAATACAAGCAGGCGTACACAACCTCGCGGTGAGGGGGGCGCATATGGCGTTTCGCCACACAGCCGCTCTCGCCCTTGCGGGATGGTATCTTATGGCCCCGCCGTTCAATCGCGCTTCTATGAAGGTTGAATTAGAAGCGCGATTTTCTAAATGGGAAAATCTTCGCAGCTATGATCCATCGCGAAAATGGGAGGGAGCGTTTGCTTCCCGTGAAGACTGCGAAGGGTTCAGAACTAATGGCGTAAATTGGTATCAGCGACAAACGGTCGCATTTCAAAACGACTTAGCAAATATGAGCGTTTTCGCACAAATGCGCGACGCAATATGTGTGTCCAACGACGATCCGCGTCTGATGGAAAAATAGTATTGCTCAGCTCTGTGCAAAAAGCACGATTGACAACCCGCCATCCAATCATCATCATTAATCCTACAATGGATCACACGGGCCGGACGATTTGCGCTGGATGGTGGCGTTGGCAAGCCAATGCCCCCGCCTGCGCGCCGGTCTGTTAATCCGTTACAGAACCGAATTTCCAAGGGCCGCGGGCGAAACTCCCGCGGCCCTTTTCGTTTTTTCAAGGCCCGCGGGGATTCGATGGTCCGAGGTAGAGAGGGAGAGAAAGAACGATGCTGCAACCAAGTGAACGCGAATTCGAAGCGCTAGCCGCCAAAGGCTACAACCTCATCCCCGTGTTCGAGGAAGTCGCCGCCGACCTCGAAACTCCCGTGTCGGCCTTCCTTAAGGCCGCGCGCGGCGACTATGCCTTCCTGCTCGAAAGCGTGCGCGGGGGCGAGAAGTGGGGCCGCTACACGTTCCTTGGCTCGGAACCCGCGATGGTCATTCGGGCGCGCAAAAACCGGATGGAGATCATCCGGCCCGGCCGTGGCGTGGAGGTCCGCTCGATCTCCAATGCCTTCGACGAACTGCGCGCCGAGCTCAAGCGCTTCCGATCGCCGGAATTGCCGGGCCTGCCACGATTCTTCGGCGGCGCGGTTGGATTCTTGGCGTACGACATCGTGCGATGCTTTGAGAAAATCCCCGAATCCGCGCGCGACGATCTCGGCACGCCCGACCTGTACCTGATGTTCACCGATGTCGTTATGTGTTTCGACAACATCCGCCAGACCCTCAAGATCATCGCCAATGTCTCGGTGGAGGCATTCGCATCGACTCATCTGGCGTACGAAAGCGCGCGCGTCAAGATCGATGAGGTAATCGAACGCCTAAAGCACCCGGCTCAATTGCCGATGCTCGACACGCCGTCTCCCGTCTCCGCGAACGACGCGACGGTTACCTCGAACCAGACGCGCGAGGGGTACATGGCGATGGTCACGGCTGCGAAGGAATACATCGCGGCCGGCGACGTGATCCAGGTCGTTCCCTCGCAGCGGTTCGAAGCGCCGCTGACGGCGCATCCGTTCAACATCTACCGCACTCTTCGAACGATAAATCCGTCCCCCTACATGTTCTACCTGCGCCTGGGCGACCATACCCTGGTGGGCGCATCGCCGGAGGTGATGGTCCGCGTCGAGGGCCGTGACATCACGCTTCGCCCGATTGCCGGAACGCGCAAGCGCGGCGCGACCGAGGCCGAGGATCTGGAGATGGAAAAGGAACTCCTCGCCGATCCCAAGGAGCGCGCGGAGCACGTGATGCTGGTCGATCTGGGCCGCAACGACGTCGGCCGTGTGTCGGAAACCGGTTCGGTCAAGGTCACCGAGCTGATGGTGGTCGAGCGCTACTCGCACGTGATGCATATCGTGTCGAACGTGGTCGGAACGCTGCGGGAGGGATGCGACGCATTCGATGCGTTCCGCGCCACTTTTCCGCAGGGCACCGTCTCGGGCGCGCCGAAAATCCGCGCGATGGAGATTATCGACGAGCTGGAGAACGTGCGGCGCGGCGTCTATGCGGGCGCGGTCGGCTATTTCAGCTATACCGGCAACACAGACACCGCGATCGCGCTGCGCACGCTGCTAATCAAGGACAACCGCGTGTACATCCAGGCGGGCGGCGGCGTCGTCGCCGATTCCGATCCGGGCGCCGAGTACGAGGAATCGGTCAACAAGGCGCGCGCGATGGTCCGTGCGCTGCAGGCCGCCCGCGACCTCGAAGCGGCGGCACGGAGGTAGGCGGCAGTGACCACGAAATCAAAAGTGCTACGCATCTTAATGATCGACAATTACGATTCGTTCACTTACAACCTCGTGCAATATCTGGGCGAGCTGGGTGCGGAAGTGATTGTGAAACGCAACGACGCAATCGATATCGATGGCATCCGTGCAATTAAGCCTGATGCCATCGTGATCTCTCCGGGACCGTGCACCCCCGCCGAGGCTGGAGTCTCGCTCAAGCTCATACGCGAGATGGCGGGCGAGGTTCCGATTTTGGGCGTATGCCTTGGCCATCAGTGCATCGGGGAGGCATTCGGCGGCAAGGTGATTCGCGCGCCGCGCCTGATGCATGGAAAGACCTCACCCGTAATCCACGATGGCAGGACGATTTTCGCAGGCCTACCCAGCCCGTTCGACGCGATGCGCTACCATTCGCTGATTGTGGATGCCGCCACGCTCGCGCCGGTTCTCGAAATCAGTGCGCGCACCGCGGAGGGTGAAATCATGGGCGTGCGCCATAAGACGCTTCCGGTCGAGGGCGTGCAGTTCCATCCCGAATCGATCCTGACGGGAGAAGGGAAGCATCTGTTGAGGAACTTTCTCGACAGCCTGGCCAAATGAAAGGAGCTTCCGAAACCCTCAACGCCGTTCTCGCCGGGCGCCCCCTCTCTCCGGACGAGGCTGAGCAAGCGATCGGAGCGATCATGGACGGTACCGCGCACGATGCCGTCGCGGGTGCATTACTGGTCGCGCTGAAGCTCAAGCGGATCGAGGCGGGCGAACTTTCCGGCGCGGTGCGCGCGATGCTCAATCGTGCCCTCCCGCTCGATCTGCTTGGCGGCGAGGTGCTGGACACTTGCGGCACCGGAGGCGACGGAAAGAGCACCTTCAACATTTCGACCGGCGCGGCGCTGATTGCGGCAGCCGCGGGAGTTTCGGTAGCCAAGCATGGTAATCGAGCAATCAGCGGAAAGGTTGGCGCGGCCGACGTGCTGGAAAAGCTGGGCGTAAATATCGATTGCGAGCCCTCCGAATTGTCGCGCTGTCTTGAAGCCTGCGGGTGCTGCTTCATCTTTGCGCCCAAGTATCATCCGGCGTTCGTGCGGATCGCGCCGATTCGCCGCGCGCTCGGAATCCGCACAATCTTCAACTTGATGGGTTCGCTGGGAAACCCCGCACGGCCCCATTACCGGCTGCTCGGTGCGGCGGAGGAACATTTGATCCATCCGATGGCGCATGCGCTCCGGATGCTCGGCACGCGCCGCGCGATGGTGGTGTGCGGGAAAGGCGGAATCGACGAAATTTCGATCGGCGAGCAGACCCGGGTGGCGGAATTGCACGCAAGCGGCGAGATTACCGGGTACAAGATCAAGCCCGAGCAGTTTGGAATCGCCCGCAGCGACGACCGCGCACTGATTGCGGACAACGTCGATGACGCCGCGCGGATGCTATGCGAGGCGCTCGATGGCGGCCATGGGCCCAAGCAGGATGCACTCGCGTTAAATGGCGGAGCGGCAATCTATATCGGCGGCAAGGCGAATTCGCTTGCGGCGGGAATTTCGGCGGCGCGCGCTATAATCGCCTCGCGCCGCGCACTTGAGGTGCTGGAAAAGCTGCGGCGCGCAAGCAACGGAGAGAGTGCGTGAGCTCAATCCTGGACAAAATCTACGCCGCTAAGCGCGACGAAGTGCGTGAGCGGCGTGCGGCTGTATCGCCGCAGGCTATCGTGGCGGAAGCGTCGCGGGCGCCAAAACCGCGGGACTTTGTCGAAGCCCTCCGCGCGCATCATCCGGCGATAATCGCCGAGATCAAGCGCGCATCGCCGAGCAAGGGCGACATTCTGCCGCGGCTCGACCCGGTTGCCGTCGCAACCGAGTATGCCGCGGCGGGAGCGGTGGCGGTCTCGGTGCTGACGGACCGCCACTTCAAGGGAACGCTCGATGACCTTCGTGCGGCCCGCGCGGCCGTCGATATTCCGATCCTGCGCAAGGACTTTATTTTCGATCCGTATCAAGTGTACGAGGCGCGTGCGTGCGGGGCCGACGCGATCCTGCTGATCGTCGCGATGCTCAAGGAAGGGGAGTTGCGATCGCTCCATTCGCTCGCGCTGGAACTCGGAATGTCGGCGCTGGTGGAAGTGCACGATCGAGAGGAATTCGACCGCGCGGAACAGCTTGGCGCGGAGTTGATCGGAATTAATAATCGCGACCTGCGGACGTTCATAACCGACCTCGCCGTGACTGAGCGGCTGCTCGACGGCTACCACGGGCGCGCATTAATCGTGACTGAAAGCGGAATCGAATCGCCGGATGATATTCGCCGCCTGAGCAAGGCGGGTGCGCGCGCATTTTTGATCGGCGAAAGCCTCCTGCGCGGCGGTGCTCCGCGCGAAAAGTTAATGGAGTTGCTCAACCCGAGTAAGGGATGACGGTGCGTGTAAAAATATGCGGGGTTACGCGCCTTGAGGATGCCGCTGCGGCGATCGCCGCCAGAGCCGACATGATCGGATTGAACTTTTACGATAGAAGTCCCCGTTACCTGACTATCGAGAGGGCGCGGGCCATCCGCGACTCTATAGGCGATCGCGCTCAGGCCGTCGGCGTCTTTGTCAACGCGCCGCGCGATTATATCGAGGAACGCCGGCGCGAGTTGTCGCTCGATATGCTCCAGTTCTCCGGCGATGAGGACAGCGCCGCGATGTCGAGATGGCCAGTGCCGGTAATCGCGGCGATCCGCATCAAGCCGGATGAACGTATCGACCTTGCCGCGCGAAAATCCGATTATGTGTTGCTCGACGCATTCAGCGCCGACCAGTACGGTGGCACCGGGATGCGGCTCGCTCTCGATTCGCTGCGCGGGCTCGATCTGAGCCGCGTCATTATCGCCGGTGGGCTTACCCCCGAAAATGTTGCTGAAGCCGCTGCGCTCAAACCCTATGCCGTCGACTGCGCAAGCGGCGTCGAATCGACGCCGGGAATCAAGGACCCCGAGAAAGTTAGGAGATTTATCGCCAATGCAAAATCTGCCCGATAGCCACGGCCATTTCGGCCAGTACGGCGGCCGATACGTCGCCGAGACGCTGATGCCAGCGCTGTTCGAATTGGAGCGCGCGTACAAGGACGCGATCCGCGATCCGAAATTCCGCGCCGAGCTGGCCGAGCGCTCCCGCGAGTACGTTGGCCGGCCCACGCCGCTCTATTTCGCGGCGAACCTGACAGGGAAGCTTGGAGGAGCGAAGGTTTACTTGAAGCGCGAGGACCTGTGCCACACCGGAGCGCACAAGGTGAACAACACGCTTGGCCAAGCGCTGTTGGCGGTGCGGATGAACAAGGCGCGCATCACCGCCGAGACCGGCGCGGGACAGCATGGCGTTGCCAGCGCGACGATGGCGGCGTTGTTCCGGCGCGAATGCGAAGTGTTCATGGGATCGATCGACGTCGAGCGTCAATCGCTGAACGTTTTCCGGATGAAGCTGCTTGGTGCGAAGGTCACGTCAGTAGATTCCGGCAGCAAGAGCCTGAAGGACGCACTCAACGAGGCGCTGCGTGACTGGATCGCGACCGTGCGCAACACCTACTACCTGATCGGCACGGCCGCAGGGCCGCATCCGTATCCGATGATCGTTCGCGATTTTCAAGCAGTGATCGGGCGCGAGGCGCGCCGCCAGATTCTGAAGGCCGAGGGGCGTTTGCCCGACGTGCTGGTCGCGTGCGTCAATGGCGGTTCGAATGCGATCGGGCTGTTCTATCCGTTTATCAAGGACAAGGGTGTGGAAATGATCGGTGTCGAGGCGGCCGGACTGGGTCTCGACGGTCCCAACCATGCGGCGACGATTAGTGCCGGCAGCGTAGGAGTGCTGCACGGCAACAAGACCTATCTTTTGCAGGACGAATTCGGCCAGATTCGCGAAACCCATTCGATCGCCGCGGGCCTCGATTATCCGGGCGTCGGTCCGGAGCATGCGTGGCTCAAAGATGTCGAGCGAGCGCGGTACACTACCGTGACCGATCAGGAAGCGCTGGATGCGCTGAAATTCCTTTCGGACGCCGAGGGAATCATACCGGCACTGGAGAGTTCGCATGCGGTTGCATATGCGATTAAACTCGCGCCGAAACTTCCGAAGGACAAAATCATGATCGTCAATCTGTCGGGCCGCGGCGACAAGGACATGCAGACTGTCGCCAAGGCGTTCGGCGTCACGCTGTAGAGGGAACGATGGCATCGGCAGGGCGAGTCAAAGGAAAATTTCGTGAACTGCGCGCGCGTAACGAGGCGGCGCTGGTCCCATTTATTGTCGCGGGCGACCCGGACCTCGGTACCACTGGGAAACTGATCCTTGAACTTGAGACGCGCGGCGCCGATTTGATCGAGCTCGGCGTGCCGTTTTCCGATCCGATGGCCGACGGCCCTGCCAATCAGCGGGCGTTGGCGCGGGGACTCAAAGCGGGGGCATCGCTCGCGGCGATCCTCGCGATGGTCAGCGAATTGCGTGAGCGGACTAAAATCCCGATCGTGCTGTTCGGCTACTTCAATCCCATTTTCCGGTACGGATGCGAGCGATTGTGCACCGACGCGGCCCACGCGGGCATTGATGCGCTGCTGACCATTGATTTGCCGTTCGAGGAAGCTGCGGAACTGGCGCGTCCGGCGCGTAAAGCCGGCTTGGACATAATTCAATTGCTTGCGCCGACCACACCGGTCGACCGGGCGCGAAAGATCGCACGCTCCGCCAGCGGATTCCTTTATTATGTGTCGGTCACTGGCGTGACCGGGGCGCGCGCGAGCCTGGATGCCGAGCTGGGCGCACATATGCGCGATTTGCGCGGTGTGACCGATCTGCCGATTGGCGTCGGGTTTGGCATCTCGACTGCCGCACAGGCAGGCGCGGTCGCCGCGATGGCCGATGCGGTCGTAGTCGGGAGCGCGCTCTCACTGCTGATCGAGCGGAATTTGGGCACGGGCGATCCGATTGGCGCGGTCGGCGGCTTGATCGGAGAAATGAAGGCGGCAATCCGCGCAGCGCGTGCCGGGAAGATCGATGGCAAGGCATAAACTCGCATTGGCGGCGGCCCAAGCGTCACCGGAAGAGCTGTGGTCGAAGTGTCCAGGCTGCCGCGAGATTACGTTTCGCAAAGAGGTCGAGCGCAACCTCAATGTCTGCCCAAAATGCGGCTACCACTTTCGCCTGACCGTTGCGCAGCGCATCGCGGTTACAGTCGATCGCGGCACGTGGCGAGAACTGTGGGCCGAGCTAAAAGCCGGCGATCCTCTGCATTTTCGCGACTCGAAACCATACCCGGAGCGAATCGCGCAGGCGCGATTGGCGGCCGGCCGCGGCGATGCGATCGTCACTGGCGTTGGCGAAATCGAAGAGCATCGCGCGGCGGTCGCCGTCATGGACTTTGCCTTCATGGGCGGCAGCATGGGCGTGGTGGTCGGAGAAAAGCTCGCGCGGCTGTTCGACCTCGCGCGCGCCCGCAAGCTACCGGCGATTGTATTCACATCTTCGGGCGGTGCGCGGATGCAGGAGGGGGCGCTTTCGCTAATGCAGATGGGCAAGGCTGCCGCGGCAATTTCGCGGCTGCGCGATGCGCGCTTGGCGTACATTGCCGTGCTGTGCGATCCGACCACGGGGGGAGTGGCGGCGTCGTTCGCAATGCTCGGCGATTTGAACATCGCGGAGCCCGGCGCACTGATCGGATTTGCGGGACGGCGGGTGATCGAGCAGACCACGAATGCGCAACTGCCCGAAGGATTTCAAAGCGCTGAGTTTCTGATGGCGCACGGGATGCTCGATGCAATTGTGCCGCGGGCGCAAATGCGTTCAACGCTCGCGCGGCTGCTCTCGATGCTCACGCGCCAGAATCGCCCGAAAAAGTAATAATGGATGATCGCTTCAACAAAACCATCGAGTGGCTCTACTCGCTGGAGGCGCGCGGTGAGATTTACAAGCTCGAGCGCATGGAAGCGGCGCTTGAGCTGATCGGTAACCCGCATCGAAGGCTCCGCGCCGTCCACATCGCCGGCACCAAGGGGAAAGGCTCGGTCGCAGCAATGCTCGATGCTTGCCTGCGCGCGGCAGGTTATCGCACGGGGCTTTACACTAAGCCGCATCTGGTGAATCTCGCGGAACGGACGCGAATTGACGGTGCTGAAATTTCAGCCCGATTGATGCTCGATTATATAGAGCGGCTGCGCGTGGTGTATGAGCGCGCCGGGATGGCGCTGACGTTTTTCGAGTTTACGGTCGCGATGATGTTTCAGTATTTCGCCGATGCAGCGGTCGACATCGCGGTGATCGAAACCGGACTGGGCGGGCGTTTGGACTCGACCAATGTGGTAACGCCATGTTTGAGCGTAATCACGCCAATCGGTTTCGATCACATGGAGTATCTTGGCAACACGATCGCTTCGATCGCGGGTGAGAAGGGCGGAATAATCAAGCCGGGCGTGCCAGTGGTGATTGGCGCGCGCGAACCTGACGCGCGGAGGGTGCTCACGACGATGGCGGCGCAGCGGAATAGTCCCGTTCGCCTGCTGGACCGGGACTTTTCGTACCAGTCGCATCAGCCGCCGGCGCATCGAATCGATTATGACGGCGACACGTTTTCAATGCGTGCCGTCGAAATTGGCTTAGCGGGCCCGTTTCAGCAGGAGAACGCCGCGATCGCAATTGCGGCGCTGGAAGAGCTGCGCGCGCAGGGATGGCGTATTGATGAGGATGCCATCCAACGCGGCATGAGCGAAATAAGATGGCCCGGCCGGTTCGACATCGTCGCGCGTAACCCGACGGTGATTCTCGATTGCGCACACAATGAAATGAGCGTCGCGGCGCTGCTCGATACGATAACCGTCGAACTTGGGCCGGATGTCAGGCCGCGCCTGGTGTTCGGCTGCCTGTCGGATAAGGACTGGCCGAAGATGGCGGCTATGCTTGCGCCGCGCGTACGCGACGTGACGCTGACCAAGGTCAAGCCCAAACGCCCGCTGGATCCGGAAAAGCTGGTGCCGCATTTTGCGCCGCTGGTGCCGGCCCGCGTCGAGAGCGAGCCATTGCGCGCGATTGCCCGCGTGATGGAAGAAATGAGCCCTGCCGACGTGGCGCTGGTAACGGGATCGGTGTATCTTATCGGCGAAGTTTATCCGTACTTTCTAGCCCGGGAGGGCAAAGAGGGGTTGTTTGCTGAAGCCGGCGCATAAGTCTCGCTGGATTATAGCCCTGTGGGTGGCGATATTCGCCGCTGCCAATCCGGCTTTCGCCGCCAATCGAGCGGCCGGAGTTCCAGCCACATCCAAGGCTGAGCACGACGAGCCGATTAACGTAACCGGCAAGCAGACTATCTTCGACTCCGATACCGACACCTTCTACGTCCGCGGGGATGCCGTGATGACTCAAGGCGGCAGCGTACTTAAGGCGGATGAGATCGACGTAACTCGCCATTCCCGGCAGGCCCGTGCGATCGGCCACGTTCATTTGATCGACGAAGAGGTCGAAATTTGGGCGACCGAGGGCAAAATCGACCTTGCCAATGAAACGCTGGAGTTGGACAACGCCACCATATTGGCGAAGAAGAATACCTACCATCTCGAAGGCAAAAAGATCGTAAAGCTGCAGGGCCAGAACTACGAGGTTACGCAGGGATTTTTCACGACCTGCGGATGCTCCCCCGGCACGCCTGATTGGGCGATCAACGCGGATGCGATGGATGTGGACATCGGCGGCGTTGGCACCGCTACAAACGGAAAATTTGCGGTGTTGGGTCAGCCGATAATGTCGTTGCCCTTCGCCGAATTTCCCGCTGACAATTCGCGGCACAGCGGATTCTTAACCGGCCGCGAGGGATATTCGGGACTGCGCGGCGCTCAATGGCTGCAGCCGTATTACATCGTGATCAACAAGAGCTCGGATGCGACAGTGGCCTTCGATGTGGAGACCTCGGAGCGAATCGGCGGGATCGGAGAATACCGGCTCACCAACGGACCGGACGACTATCTGTGGGGCGATGCGGCGTTTTACGATGAATCGATCCGCTCCGACGAGAATCGCCAGGAGGACATCGTCGATCCGTACATCGCCGATCCGCACATCCCACTGGACCGTTACAGCCTGATCGCGATGGCCCGGCAGCATCTGACGGACAACATAATCGCATACGGAGACGCGATGTCGGTGAGCGACAGCCTCTACTTGCGCGAAATGGATGTATGGACCTTGTCGCGCGGATTCGGCAACAACTTCGGTTCGATGCGTAATGCGGCGTCGGATTTCGGATTTATCGATGAATTCCAAAATGCGTACGCGCAGCTTCAGGGCCAGTGGAACCAGGACCTGATCCAGCCGCAGGAGTTTGCGCTCCAGCGCTTGCCGGATCTGACGGTTACCGGCCGCCAAGAGCTGTTCAACGGACTGATGTTCTCCGATTACAACGCCGAATCGGTCTACTTTTATCGCTACCAGGGTGTCGATGGAGGCCGGTTCAGCGCCAATCCCGACATTACAATCCCGTGGCATTTGGGCGATTATCTGACTGGTTACGGTACTGCCGGAGTATCGGGCACGCTTTGGGAAACCTATGGCCATCAGCTTTTTGTCATCCCGACCGGCGACGAATCCGTTCCCGTGACAAAGCATGGGGTGACAGTGCAGGATGTTCTAAATCCCAACAACAACGTCATCGGAATCGGACCCAAGAGCCAGTCGGACATGTATGCGCGCGCGATTCCCTATCTGCAGGCGGGGATTTCGACCGCCTTGGACCGCGTTTACGACGTCGAGGGTGACTCGATCGAAAAGCTGAAGAATACAATCGAACCGTTCGTCAATTACGCCTATGTGCCGCGCATATATCAGGGCAACGTGGCGCTGTTCGACGAGAATGACGTAATCGAATCGCGCAGCATGTTCACCTACGGATTTACGACGCGGCTGTTTGCCAAGGTAAATCAGCCGCCCGCCGATCAGCCCGAAATTACCGACGAAACGGCGGCGACAGGTGGTGCGCCGGTGGAACCGGCCTACGGGCCGCAGCATGGCTCCGCCGATCCCGGCGATACGCTGGCTCCGCGTGGCGCTACGATAAAAAGCGCCACCGGCTATACGCAGGTGCTTGGAGACCTTACGATCCAGCAGGCATACGACGTCTCCCACGAGGTCGCGCTGGGTGGATCGAATGTTTCGGACGTCGAAGGAATTTTGAACGTATACCCGACTACCGTCGCGTCGCTCAGTTCGCAACTCGACTACAACCCGCGCAGCCACGCCGGAATCACGTTTGCCAACGCAACGCTGAACGTTCAACCGCCGTGGTCCACGGCGAATCCGTCGAACCTGTTCATGGGCAAGGCGCTGCAGGGTTCCTTCATGCAGTTCGGGTATAGCTATTCGAACCCGTCGAATGCAGTCTTTCAGAGCACCACCAACAATGGCGCGCAGTTCATAACCGCACGCGCCTACACGGACCTGTTCGATCGAATGGGCATTTACTTTGCGCCCAGCTACAACATTGCATCGCGCCAGTTGCTGTCGGCGGAATACGGCCTGCGTTTGAAATCGCCCTGCGATTGCTGGGCGGCTGACATGGGCCTGGTCGACTCATTCAATCCCAACGAAGTGCAATTCCAGTTCCAACTCACGTTGGGGGGCTTGGGCTCGCTTGGCCGCAGCCCATTTGGGCGCAACCCGTTCCAAACGATGGGGCTGGTCGGATCGCCGACCGGCGTCCTGCCGCGCTACTAGAGCGTTTCTTCCCGCATGATTAATACGTACGGCCGGCGCCCACGCAGATCGTTTATATTAATTGGTCTAACCTGCCTGCTTGCGCTTTGCGCGATGCTTCCGGCGGCGTGGCCGGTATTCGCGGATGCGGCAACCTTCGCCAGTGCCGGGATAGCACAGGCGATCCCGGGCACCGCCGGAATCCATGAATGGTCGTATCTAGCGACGGTTGGAAAGTCGCCATTCGACAAAATCGGGCTGCATCGCCTCGACAAGGGATCGGCCCCGCCGGCTCATCCCGCCGCCGTCGTTCTGTACCTGCCCGGCACGAATATGAACGGTGAGATTGCTCTCGATGACCCGCGATATTCATTTCAGGTTTATCTGGCGACGCGGGGCATCGATGTCTGGTCGATGGACTATCGAACTCATTTCATTCCGCCCTCCACGCCCGAAAGCGATTTATCCGAGCTCACCGGATGGACCAACGATCTGTTCATTTCAGACATAGATACGGCGGCTAAATTCATCGGCGCGCAAACCGGGCAGGCCAAAATCTTCATTGCAGGATTTAGCCGTGGAGGCGAGTTCGCCTATATGTTCGCCGCGATGCATCCGGAGCGCGTTGCGGGACTGGTCATACTTGATGGGTACATACCTGTGGTCGCGCTTGAGTCCGAACCACTGCCACCCGGAAAATACGCGGTCGATATCGGTGGGAAGCATCTGACCTACGAAAAGCGCAAGGCCTTGATGCAAATGGTGATCGACAATCCAAATCAACCTGCGCCGATACCAAAATACAAAACCGCCGGCGAAAACCTGGAGCACGTGCTGTACGACGCCGATGGATTCTTCGGTGGTCATGGCGGCTTGGCGAATCCGCAGGGCGGACATTCCAATGTCAGCGTGCTGGCGCGATTACTGATCGGCTACGATCGCTACTGGCCCGCAATCCAGGACCACGAATATCCGTTCACGCTCGCGCGGCTTGCGGCGCTGAAGGCGACCAAGGTTCCGGTGATCGCGTTCGCAAGCACCAACATGGGCCGCATCTGGACCGAGGGTGGCGAGGCCGCAGCACATGTGACCGGCGCCCCCGCAGCGGAGGTGTCATTCACGAAGTTCGACGGATGGGGCCATCTGGACGTGCTGGCCGGCACGGACTCGGAAAAGAGGGTGTTCGCGCCAACCGCGAAGTTCATCATGCGGCAGCGTCGGTAGGTGGAAAGCCTCCAGACTGCGGCGCATTGGCCCGATTCGGCCGCAGAATGATCACAACGCCCAGTGCCCATGCGCCAAACATCAACCCTCCAACCGTCCATCCGATAACCGAGCGCCCGCGCCGAACTGCTACTGCCGCAGTAAGCGGCGCCAATGCGACGTCGATTGCGAGCGAAGTCATAATCGTGGTTGCGGGCGGGAGATGATGCCCGGCCAATGCGAATCCAGAGGCTAAGCTCACCAGTTTTGCGATGATTTCCATCGGTTTGCGCCCAATATGCCGCTGGTCCTATAGTAACGACCCATGGCACGGCACGAAGACGACAATATTATCGGCAGACTCCGTCAGATGAGCGAAGAGGGGATGACTGCCCTGTTCAACGAAGTCATGGCTAATGAGCGGATGCGTACCAGCCTTGGCCTCGCCGGCGAGCGTTTCCTGGCAAACAAGCATGCGTTCGACCGCAACATCGAGCAACTGCTCGATTTCGTGAACGTACCCTCCAAGCGCGACGTGCGCGATCTTAAGGCGCGCCTTGACCATCTAAGTTCTCAATTGCTCAACCTTAGCATCAAGCTCGATCGCATGCTCGATCGCGCGCCCGAGCCGGCTAAGCGCAAGCGCGCACCTCGTTCCAAATCTGCCAGCGAATCAATGTGAGCGCAGGCTGCGCCCGATCTCGGCCAGATCGGCGATAGTCCGCGGCTCGTGCCCGATTTCTGGCGCGGCCAGCACGCGGGCGCCCTCCGGCAGCGCCTCGCGCAGCGATTTAATCGAAATATACTCGCGCCGCTTTAGCGCCGCATAATCGGCCAGATTGCGTTTGAGCTTGGCGCGCAGCGCGGCCGGAATTTTCGCCGCCGCAAGTTCGGCAGCGCTTGGAATTTCGCTCATCATCCGGTTGACGACGATTGCGGAAGCCTTGAGGCCCGCCGCCTCCAGCCCTTCGATAAACTCGCGCGCCTGCGCGATTCGCCCGGGTTCCGCCGTTGTGACAACGACGATTGCGGTGTCTTTAGCCCGCAGCATCTTTTGCGCCCGCTCTGCCCGCTCTGCGAATCCGTCGTACATTCCCTGAAAGCTGTTAACGAAGGATTGCACGTCGGCCAGTATGTGCAGGTTGGCGATTCGGTCGAAGGCCGACAGCACGGTCCGCGCCGCAATGTCGAACATGCGCATCTGGCCGCCGAAGAATCCGCCCTTGATGTCCAAAATCGACACCGCGCGCGAGTTCAGCAGATCCAGCATCCGACGCGGCGCATCGAGGAAATCCAGCGCTTCGGCGGCGGGCGGTGTATCGAGCACAACCATGTCGGTCGTCGCGTCGTCGGCCAGCTCCAGCAGCTTTTCCATCGCCATGTAGTCGGCGACGCCCGCCAGCGCGTTGGCAAGATTGCGGTAGATGCGGTTTTCCAGGATTGCATCGCGTGCCGCCGCGGACGGGGCGTTGCGCGCGACGATCGCGTCGAAGGTGCCCTTGGGGTCGAGCTTAAGCGCGCGCAGGCGCGCGCGCGCGGCGCTCCGCGAACGCGAATTAAGCACGGAATCGAGAGCGACCTCGCGCGGCTCCGATGAATCGGAGTTCAAGCCCAGCGCGTCAAGCAGCCGGGGCGCCGGATCGACCGTCATAACATCGACTGCGCGCCCACTTGCGGCTGTGCGAACGGCGATCGCGGCGCTGATCGTTGTTTTACCGACTCCGCCCGCCCCAAGGCATACCACGAGGCGGCGGGATTTTAGATCGAGTGGATCGCTTTTCATCTCGCAAGCAACTCCGTCTCGAGCGCGCGGGCCAGCCTGCCAAGCTCGCCCATCCCTATCGTCTCGGTGTAAATCATCGGCAGGGTAATCGTCTTAAGCCCCGCCTTTTCAAGGCGATGCGCGCCGTGAGCGGCATTCTTTTCCGCCGTGCCGCGTTTTTTGGCAAGCGTTCCGTGCGCGCCCAAATGGCCCACCGCGTCTATTTCGTGCGCCTCGAATAGCGCGGCCGGTGCGCAATTCATGATTGCGGCTATCACCGGAGCTTTCGCGCGCTCGCGAATCGCCTCCGCCGTTTCGATCGCTTCCTTGATCGCCAATTCTTCGGGCGAGACGGTGACAATCGCGCCAAAGCGCGCCGGATCGGAAAGAAACGCCTCCACTTGATCGGCGAGGCGGTTGAGCGAGCCGGCGGGAGCGATTCCTTTGACTCCGGCTGGGACCGACAAAAGTTCGATTGCCGTGCCCGATGCGGGTGCGTCGATCACCACATACCGATCCTGCAGCGCCGCATCTCCCGCCAGCATCCGCAACCGCTCCAGCAGAAGGAATGCCTCCAGCCCGGGCAGTGCGGCGGTCACGTAGCCGAAGGTGCGGCTGCGCAATAGACGGCGTGAAATTGCGCGGACCGGAACGATTCGTTCGATGAATGCCTCGACCTCCGCGCGCGTGGTCAGCGCGATGACGTCGAGCGAGTCCATTACGTGAACCGGGGTTGAATCCGCCGGTGCGGCGCCCAACATCTTGGCCGCTGACAGGCGCCGGTCGAGGTCGGCCAGCGTCGTCGGACGCCGGCGCGCGAGCGCGACCGCAAGCGCCGCGGCCACCGTACTCTTGCCGGTGCCGCCCTTGCCGGTTACGAAGAAGACACGCGGGATCGCCATCGGATAGAATCTATCAGCGAAATGACCGCGCCCGCCATCAACAGTATTCTGATCGCGATTCCGCCTGCGGAAATCGTCCTGTTCAAGTCGATTGTCGAATCGTATGACAACCTCGCGACTCTGCGCACCGAGGACCCGGAACGGCATTATTTGCGGATTTATTTCTCGGCCGAAACGCGCCCCGAAATCGAAGCGATGCTGTCATCGCTAAGTGAACAGTTCACGATCCGGCGGCTGGAGTAGGGCGCCGCTCCCTAGCGAGCGATCGCAACCGCGAAGTCGCGGCCTTCCCAAGTGCCGGAATCGCGCCAATGGAAGGTGAATCGAATCGGTGACTTGGCGGCCGTGTCAACTTCGATGTCCACGTAGTCGAGCCCTAGCGGCGTCTGCGTCGAGCCGGTGTCATGCACCGTCGCCCACTCATCATCGGTCCAATGGAGCGTGAAGGCTGAGGCGGCCTGAATACGAAGCCGTCCGCCGGGCGCGACGGTTCGCACCTGCCGATTGAACTTCCAAACCTCCAGCGGCTTGGTCTTGTTGCGATGGCCCAAGTAGCGTGCTGCCACTTCAGGTATCAGGTCGAACACCTTTTTGTCGGCGGCGGAGCGGAGCAGCTTGATGTATTCCGCGTGCGCCCACATCAACGGCGTGGCACTGCCGGTCTGGCCGCCGAAAAACAGCAGGGCGACCGGAATGTCGGGTTCGTCCCAAATCTGCTCGGGAAGGAGCTGCGTGGTATTGGCGAAGTTTTCCATCGCGCGGATGTACGGGCGCGGATCGCGGCCCGCCGCCAATTCATAATGGCCGCGCTCGCCCGTAAGCAGCGGCCACGGACGGCCGCGGCCGTGACCCTCAAACGGCCCGCCATCGTCATTCTGGCCGTATGCGTCATGTGTATAGCGGCGCCAGCATGGTCCGCCGGGGAAATCGGTTTTCAGTTCGGCATCGATCACGCGCAGCGAATCTTCGATCAATTTATCTCCCGGTTTGCGGATTCCGTACCGGACCAGCTCGAGAAAACCGGCATCGACGATTTCGGCAACATCGAACTCCGATTGCATTCCGGGCGGACGGTTCTGAATAAAGACACGCTTGCCGTCGAGGGTTTCGTCGGGGTTGGGATTGTGCGGATCGATCGGATTGATTCGCACATAGTGGCGCTTGATCCCGGGCACCTTGGAGCCGGCGCCGGTCACCGTCCAAGTCTCGATGTGGGATTCAAGGAAATCGGCATAATCGGCGATGAAATCCGCCGAAACCGTGTCGCCCCGTTCGCGCGCCATGCACGAGGCACAGATCAGTCCGGCGATATTGCTTGCCAAAGTAGATGGCGAGTAGCCGCTGTTTTCTTCCCATCGCTCCTGCGGTGTGGCGGGCCCGTGCTCGATCAAATAACGCGCAGCCGCACGCATCATCGGGTAGGGATCGAATCCTCTGAGCGCCTGAGCGCGGCAAAGGCGGTAAGCGAGAACGATCGGAAAGGCGACTTCATCGAGCTGGATTCCGCTCCAGTAGGGCTGCCCATCGACCCAGAAATTCTGCGGGAACCCGCCGTCGGGCCGCTGCGCACATGCGAGGTAGATGAGCGCCCGCAGCGGTGTTCCCACATCGCCGGCGGCGAGCAGCGCGGTTGCGCTGTTTATCATGTCGCGGGTCCATACGAGATGGTACCCGCCCAGGTCCTCGTCGCCTTTGGTCTCGCCCCACGGGATGCTCAGCGATGCGATTAGCGCGCCCGGGTAGGTTTTGTCCTCATGCGCCAGCAACAATTCGCACGAGCGGCGATGCAGCTTGCCGCCATCGCACGACTGCGTGCCCAGCGGAATAAAATGGTGGCAGGCACGTTTCCATTGATCGATAAAACGATCGCGATGCTCCGAAAACGGATCGGCCAGAGATTGGAACAGCGTGGTAGCGGCGCGATTTAGATAGCGCCCGAACGCGAGCCCGAGGGTAAACGAATAACCCTTGCGGAGATCGAACTCGCCGGTCAGCGCGATGTTTCCATTGTGCGCGGCGGCGAACGGGTGATCCAATTTGAAATTTTCGCTTAGGTCCTGCCAACCGTCCGTCGAACCGACGTAGCCGCATGACGTGCGGCTGAACGGCACCGTCGCGCCCATCGCCAGCCATACGTCGGCCTTGTGGGCGGTCAGAAAGGTTCGTCCCGCGATTTGCCCGACATTGCCGTTGTTGCCCCACCCTCCGACGTGCAGGTGCGGCGCAAGGAGGACGTACAAGTGAAGTTTTGCGAGCAGAGCCGGATCGCCCTCCAGCTTTACATCGATCAGGATCACGGGCTGATGTGGGTCGGAGATGACTTCCTTGATCAGGTTGTAGCGGCCGTCGGGCGAGTGGCCGACGATTCGGACGCCCAGCCCGCGATCTTCGAGATAGGTGGTGGTGGACTCGAGATGGCGCCGTTCCTCGTGGAAGAATGTCTCGCCGTCGGTGATCAGAAACTGCAGGTCGCGTACCTGCGGCATGTCGATGGTCGGAAAGTAAATTTCATTCAGCACCCCGGCTGAAGTCGTGAACCAGACCCGGCTAACCGACGAATACGCTGTGCCGACAGTGTCCTTTGCACTGCGCGTCCACCGCGGTGAAATTCCGGGCGCGCCGGAGGCGGCTGGCGATTCAATTATCGATGCCATCGTCAGCCTTTACGAAATGCGACGTCGGCGGGTTTCTCAGGATTGCCATCCCTGTTGCTGAAAATATGCTGTCAGTTGATTGATAATCTGGGTTGACGTCTTGTCCGCGAGATATCCAGTGGACGATGTGACCGACTTTACTCCTCCTGCCGCGACATTGGCTCCCAGCGATGCGGCGGCCGCCGCGCCGCCCGCGACCGCGCCGGGAGGTCCGGTAATCGCAGCGCCCGGCATCTTCCCGCTGTCGGCATGCGTCGTGAATTGCATTACCATCTTCGATTCGCCGGAGAAAACCTGGCTGACCTCGACGGATGTGTCCAGCGTGGAGGCGCCGGCGCCAAGGCCGATCACCATTCGGCGCAGCCGGTTGCCTTCATTGATGTTGGTGAATTCGCCATCGACGACCAGTGCATTGTTCGCATTCACCGGTACGCCACGGCTAAGGCATACCGCGTTATAACCCTTCTGCGTAAGCGTGGTGGATACCGTAACGCAAACGTTTTGAGCGGTATCGTGCGCGAGCTTGGCCTGTTCCGCAGTCGAGTTTTCGTCGGACATGTTGCGGTAAATGCGCGAGCCGATGCTCTGGTTGAGCGTCACTTCCGCAGAGCTAATTGCAAACGGGTAGACGACGATCTGTGCGGGCTTTGCAGCGGCCAGCGGCGCGCGCTGGGTCTCTTCGGTGACCTTTGCGCCCGCGCATCCCGCCACGACGAGCGCGCACAGCGGATAAAACCATTTTGAAACTTTAGCTTTCATGTTCTCGATCCTCTCTCTCTAATTCCGCCGGCATACGCTCGCGGCGATCCCGGATATCGTGAATTAGCCGAGTAACAGCCGAAAAGAAACCTCTCCCGAGTTCGACAGATTCGGAGCCCGCCCGGGGTTATGTTGATGGCGGCGTTTCGCCGTCGATGTAGAGCAGTGGAAGCATTGCGCGGCGGGCGTTGAATTCGGCATTGAGACCAGCCAGCACCGAATTGAGGCCCCACTGGAGCCGGTTCACAAACATCATGTCGGCCGGGATGTTCTGCTTGTATTTGTTGGGGTTATTCGAATAAAGCAGCCGGAACGATTCGGCAACATACTCGTCGGTGAATCGAAACGGGCGATCCTCAATCAAAGGCCGGTAGAAGTAATGAAACATCTTCCACTGATAGTCGAAGTCGAAGCCTTCGCGCACTCCGACGAACCCCATGCGCATCGACAGGCTGTCGAATCCCGCGCGATCGCCCTCCAGCGCGGCCTGGATGAGCCGGCGCCATTGATCGATCATAGCGGGCTTGAACCGCTTGACGCATCCAAAGTCGATAAATGCAATCCGTCCGTCGTCCATGAACAGGTAATTGCCGGGATGGGGATCGCAGTTTAGCAATGCGTGCTTGAAAATACTTTCGAAGGCAACCCGATAGATCAACTCGCCAGCTTGATTACGCGCCGATTCGGTTGCATTGGCAACAAAATCGGCGAATCGGCGTCCCGCGATGAACTGTGTTGTGATTACGCGGCCAGCCGAGAAGGCAGGGTAAACTTCCGGGACCACGATTCTGTCGCGGCCGCCGTATAGCGAGATGAACTCTGTTTGATTGCGCGCCTCGGCGCGATAGTCGCATTCCTCCATGAATCTCTGTTCAAGTTCCGCGGTTGCGCCGCGGGTATCCATTCCGCGAAATAGAATTCCGCTCAGCGATTGCATCACGGCTAAGTTGCTGAGGTCCGCCTTAAATGCAGCCGCGATTTCGGGATATTGAACCTTGACCGCCACCTCGGCGCCTTCGTGCAATCGCGCGCGATGGACCTGTCCGATGCTTGCGGCGGCGAACGGAACCGGCTCAAACGCCGCGAAAATCTTTTTGGACGGGGCGCCCAACTCTTCGCGAATCACCCGCTCGACGACTTCGGGCGCCATCGGCGTGGAGGAATCCTGTAGCGCGGCCATCGCTGCCCTGACTTCGGGCGGCAGGGCCGTGTCGATGTAGCTGACCATCTGGCCAACCTTCATCATCAGGCCCTTGAGCGAGCCCAGCGATGCCGCCAGCCGTTCCGCCGCGCGGTTTTCGCCGGAGGATTCGCCGCCGAGCCATCCTTGGGCGATATCGCCGACCAGCCCGGCCGCGAATCCCGCGCCGGAGACGGTGGCCTTGGCGCTACGGATAAAGCGAGAAGTGACGATCGAGGATAGCGGCTCCGGCTCTTTTCGATTTTTTCGCTTGGACGGCATTTGCGGCAATTGCGATTAAACAGCGATCATGAGGGCGCCGCTTCCGCTACGGCATCGCCCGGCTTTAAGCGGAATACATACGATACCGCGATGCTCAGGCCGTAGAGGAGAAGCAGCGGAATCGCAAGCAGGAACATCGAGACCATGTCCGGCGGGGTGAGCGCTCCGGCGACGACGAAGATAGCGACGACGGCGTAGCGCCAGGAGCCAAGCATCATTTTGTAGTCGATGGTCCCGAGCCGGGTGAAAAAATACGCGAAGATCGGCATCTCGAATGTGACCGCAAACGCGATCATTAGTCGCGCCGAGAATGCGAGGTACTCGGTGATGCGCAGGGTTGGCGTTACCTCGATACTCTCGTACTGGCGCAGGAAAAACGCATAGCCGAATTTGAAGACAACCGCCCAGCAGAAGTAGCCGCCCAGCAGAAAAAACAGGGTCGCGAAAAAGACGAACGGCTTTGCCATCTTGCGTTCGCCCTCGTATAGACCTGGCGCGACGAATTGCCAGATTTCGTAAAACACCGCCGGGCTGCCAAGAAAGAGGCCGGCAATCATTGCGACCTTGATCTTGGTGAAAAACGCTTCGCCCACGCCGGTGCCGATCAGCAGAATTTTTCCGCCCGAGACCTCGCGAATTGGCAGGGTGAGCAGATGGAATAGCTCGTCGGCGAAAAAGTATGCGATCGCGAAGCCGATGCCGATTGCAATCAGAGAGCGAATGAGGCGAAAGCGCAGCTCTTCCAGATGCTCGACCAGCGGCATTCGCCCCTCTTCGCTTGAGGGCGGATTTTCGGCTTTCGCAGGCAGATTATTTTCTTGATCCACGATTCGAAGCTGGCTGGCCGGCTAACCTTCCTTGGAAGGATGTGCGGCCGGTTTCGGAGGTGGCGGATTCGAGATCGCCGCGTGCGGCTCCGTTGTGGCGCCGGACGAAGGATTGATCGGGCGCATCACAGTAGTGCGGTTTGGCTCATCCTCGAGAGCATCGCTAATTTCACGCAGCACCGTATTGCTTGCGAGGCGAAGTTCACGCAGCAGCTTTCCCGTAGTGCGAAGCATCTGCGGGAACCGCTCCGGCCCCAGTACGATCAGCGCAATCGCCAATATAATGATAATCTCCAATGCGTTCCTCGCGCGCGGATGGCTGCTAACCGAATCATCATTATACCCGGTTTTGCTGTCAACGACGCCGGTCCGATAATCTTTGCAATATGCGCTTTCTTCTGATTCTGGCCGCAGCCTGCTAGAAACTTATTGATGCTTAAGACTGCGGTAATCGCCGACCGCCGATATCTGAAACATTTTGCCGGACGGGCCCATCCCGAACGTCCCGAGCGGATCGAGGCGATGATCGAGATGGCCGAGGAGATCCATCGGCCCAATCTGAAATTTCTCGCCCCGCGCGAGGCGACAATCGATGAAATCGCGCGATGCCATCGGCGCGATTACATCGACGTCGTCAAACGGAGTGCGGAATACGATCGGGTCGATTTCGATCCCGACACGCACAGTTGCCGCGAGTCCTACCAAACCGCACGTTTGGCCGCGGGCGGAGTGTTGACCGCGGCGGAGGCGGTGATGGACGGCGCGGCGGAGAATGCCTTCGCGCTCATCCGCCCGCCCGGCCATCATGCGATGCCCGACCGCGCGATGGGCTTTTGCTTTTTCAATAACATCGCGATTGCGGCGCAATGGCTAATCGACGTGCGCGGCCTCAAACGCGTGATGATCGTCGACTGGGACGTGCATCACGGGAACGGCACCCAGGAGATGTTTTACGAGTTGCCCGAGGTGCTCTACGTATCGACGCATCAGTTTCCCCATTATCCCGGTACCGGCTCGCTCCACGAGATCGGTTACGGCGCGGGGATGGGCTTTACGGTGAACCTGCCGATGGCTGCGGAATGGAGCGATGCGGAGTATATGCGCGTGTTCGATCGAATGATTATGCCGATTGGCCGCGAGTTCAAACCGGAAATCGTGCTGGTATCGGCCGGATTCGACTGCCATTTCCGCGATCCGCTGGCATCGATGCGAGTGACGGAAGCGGGATTCGGTGCGATGGCGCGGCGCGTCAAGCGGCTGGCGGCGGAATGTTGCGGCGGGAAAATGGTCGCGGCACTTGAAGGCGGCTACGATATCGAGGCGCTTGCCGAATCCGGCCGCGTCGTGCTGGAGGAATTCGGCCGCGAGGCTGACGAGCCGATCGCGCACGATGAAGGCGGCGGCGATCGCGCGATGCCGATGATCGAGCGGGCTGCGCAAAACGTTGGACGATTCTGGAAACTCGCCTGACGCGCAGCAACGTACAATGGCGTCCGACGGAGACAAGACGAAAGGACCGGTCAGGCTGGTCTCATCGCGGTCAGCCGCATCCCGGCGGCGCTCATCGTTCAAGCCGAAACGCCTTGCGTCATTTGTCGTGGCGATGTTCGCGGCTGGATTTGCCGGCACGCTGTATCGAGCCGAATTAGCGTCGGCGATTTTTTCATTGATCGGCGCGCGGCCGCATCGAAATGGACCCGTACAAGCGTCCACGCCAGTTCCAGCCGTGTCAGCGGCTGAGGTAATGCCAACGGCGAACCCGGAATCGGGAGCAAACAGTCCCGTGCCGCCATGGCTGGCGCGCCTGAACTATTATCGTACGATGGCCAACCTTCCGGGCGTCGAAGAAGACGCGAAATTAAGCGACGGTGACTTGGCGCATGCGAAATACCTGGTCATGAACTATCGCGTCGATATTATGAACGGTGGCGGCACGCTCGGCGCCGACCTGCACAATGAGGAAGCCGGCAACGAATGGTTCACGCCCGCGGGTCTTGCCGCCGCCAAAGCGAGCAATGTGAACATGTGGTATTCCTCCGGCGATGTGCGGCATCCCGGACGTTCGCACCGGAAGCGAGCGCAACTTCCATCAGCGGAGCCGTGGGGCACGCCCGAATGGTCGATCGACGGATGGATCTCGATGCCGTTTCATCGGGCGCCGATGCTGAATCCCGGCTTGGCGCGCGCCGGGTTCGCTTCATATTGCGATGAGGGCGCGTGTGCCGCCGTACTGAATGTACAGAGCGATGCGGCCTTTCCGTCATCCGATGCCGGTTCGGCGCCGCCATGGCCGATCCGGTTCCCGGCAAACGATTCAACGATCGGATTGTTGTCGTTCGACAACGAATGGCCGGACCCGCGGACCAACTGTCCGGGGTATCAATGGCCGGTCGGCCTGGCGATCACCTTGATGCTGGGTTCGGGCGTCGATTCGCATCTGGCCGACTTTCAAATCAGGCGCGAAAATTCCGGCGCTGATTGGGCCAATGTCGAGGCGTGTGGCTTTGATTCATCGGATTACACCAACTCCGATTCTGAGGCGGAGCAGAGCGCCCGCGAGGGACTTAAGCGCTACGGCGCGGTGGTCCTGATTCCGCGTTCGCCGCTTGTGCCCGGCGCGATTTACGACGTCGCCATCACCGCCGGCGGCCGCCAGTATCAGTGGTCGTACTCGACCTCGAATTGAAAGCTGCGTCGCCGGCGCGTGCTACGTACCCGTGCCCGACAATGCGACGTTGTGCGGGCTGGTGGGGTCCTGATTCACGCCGATGCCGAGAGTCGCGCTCTCCGGCGCCGCTGAAGTCGGTTTGAATTTCACCAGTATCGTGCAGGTCGTTTTTCCCGCCAGCGCCGCTCCGCACGTCCCGCCCGTAATCGTGAAGTCGCCTGCATTGGGCCCGCTGATGCCGTCGCTCAGCGATATCGTCAGCGGCGAATTGTTGATCACATAAGCGGTCAGCGTTTGCGACGCCGCTTGCGATACATTGCCGTACGCCAAGCTCAGCGGCCAGATTGTGTCAGGGATGGTTCCCGCCGCGTTCAATGGAATGTGGTACGGACTGCTCGCATCGGGGCTGTCGGAGATGTTCAGCGTCGCCGACTCGGACCCCAGCGCACCGGGCGTGAAAGTCACCGCCAGCGAGCATGGGGTGGGCGTGGTTCCGGAAATGGCAGCCCCAAGCGTCGCGCCGCAACTGCCGCCGGTCACTTTGAAGTCGGCGGCGTTGGGCCCGGTGATGCCCTCGCTCAGGTTCACCGGAACGTTCTGATGGTTGTATAGGCACAATCCGTTGGCGCAGAAGTTTGCAAGCGGGATCGAATATCCGAACGGAACATTGCCCCATGACAGGCTCGCGACCGAGGTTGTCAGGTCGGCGATTCCGGTCCCGGAGACGGCCACCGTCTGCGTGCCGGTGTTGGCGTTGTCGGTGAGTGTGATTGTCGCGCTGAGCGGGCCAAGCGTGTTGGGGTGGAAGGTGACAGAGGTGGTGCACGTCGCGCCCGGAGCAAGTCCGCCCACCGGACAGGTCGAGGCGCCGGGTGGAAATTCGGCCGAGTCGGAGGAGGTAACGCCGTTAATGAACAGCGGATGCGCGCCGGTGTTCTTGATAGTGACGGGTTTCGTCAGAGTGTCGCCGAGCGCCAAGTTGCCGAAACTCAGCGACGACGAGAGGCCCACGGAGGTCGTCGGCGTGGGGCTGGCAATGCCGATCGCGTAGACGTGGCCGTCGAAAGAGCCGACGTAAATCGTACCATCCGCGCCGATCGCTGGAGAGGAGGTGACTATGTCGCCGGTTGTGTAGCTCCACTTTTTCGTGCCGTCAGGGTTGAGCGCATAAACATTGTTGTCCAAAGAGCCGACGTAAATGGTGCCGTCCGCGCCGACCGCTGGAGAGGATCCAACCAAGCTGCCCGATGCGTAGCTCCACCTTTTTGTACCATCGGGGTTGAGCGCATAAACATTGCCGTCATCAGAGCCGACGTAAATGGTGCCATCCGCGCCGACCGCTGGGGAGGAAAAGACATCGCCGCCGGTTGCGTAGCTCCACTTCTTCGTGCCGTCGGAATTGAGAGCATAAACGCTGTGGTCAAAGGAACCGACGTAAATCGTGCCGTCCGCGCCGATCGCGGGAGACGAGTAGACCTGACCGGCAGTCGCGTAGCTCCACTTTTTCGTGCCGTCTGGGTTGAGCACATAAACATTGCCGTCATCAGAGCCGACGTAAATCGTCCCGTCCGCGCCGATCGCGGGCGAGGGGGATATCGAGCCGGCCGTGGCGTAACTCCACTTTTTCGTGCCGTCGGGATTGAGCGCATAAACATTGTCGTCATCAGAGCCGACGTAAATCGTCCCGTCCGCGCCGATTGCGGGAGAGGAGCCGACCACGCTGCCGGTTGCGTAGCTCCACTTTTTCGTGCCGTCGGGATTGAGCGCATAAACATTGTGGTCATAGGAGCCGACGTAAATCGTCCCGTCCGCGCCGATCGCGGGAGTCGAGTAGTTAACCCAATCGCCGGTTGCGTAGCTCCACTTTTTCGTGCCGTCAGGGTTAAGCGCATAAACGCTGTGGTCCGGTGAGCCGAAGTAAATCGTACCGTCCGCGCCAATCGTCGGTGAGTAGACCGAGTCGCCGGTTGCGTAGCTCCACTTTAATTTGCCGTCGTTAGCGCTGGTGTCGTAAGGGCTAAGCCCGGTATGGGTCAAGCCGTGATGGAACATCGGCCACGCCGACGTGGCCAACTGCGCGTGTGCGGGCGGTGCCGTGCCGCCAATAGTCGCGAGCGCAATTGCGAAGGAAATCGCGGACGTGCCGATCCGGATCCTTCGGCTTCCCCATTCGCTTCGCTCAGGGCTTCGGCTCAACTCAGGACGTGTTTTTCCGCCGGACTGCTTCATTTTTCACTCCTCACTAGGCAAGCGGGGGAACCGTCGGATTGCCTTCCGGCAATGCCGATTGCCATGCCGCTTCCGCAGAAAGCGGCGGTTTGTCCCGCAATGCCATCCTAATAGCGTACAACCCCACCGTCGCCAATTTGTGAAATCGCGAGCTGAGCGATACCAGGCTGTCCCCGTTCCATGCCATGCAGCATGGAACGGGACTTGCGCTCCGCTAGCGACTCGACTAGTTCCAATGGGAACTTTCTTGGACGAAGGATGAAGAGGATGAAACGAAAACTGTTCAATTTACCGTGCCTGGTTGCATTCGTTGCGATCCTTGCGATCGCGCCGGCGTGCCGGGCCGCAGACTCGGATGGGCTTCCAGTGAGAAATACCGGCCATTACGCAATCATCGACAGCGACCGCGGCATCATCGTTATCGAGCTTTATCCCGCCGTTGCACCCAAGACCGTCGCGAACTTCGAGAAGTTGATTGACAAGGGCTTTTACAACGGCCTGACGTTCCATCGCGTCGAGCCCGGCTTTGTCGTTCAGGGCGGCGATCCCAACGGCAACGGGACCGGCGGCCCCGGCTATACCGTGCCGGCCGAGATCAGTTCCGAGCATCACCTGCGCGGGACCGTTGCGACAGCACGGACCGGCGACAACGTTAATCCGGAGCGCGCTTCGAGCGGCAGCCAGTTCTATATCTGCCTGGCCCCCGCGCCCTTCCTCGACAACAACTACACGATCTACGGCGGCGTGATTAAGGGAATGGATGTGGTCGACAAGATTCAGGTCGGCGACAAAATGAAGAAGGTCACGACCGCCAAAGAGCCGCCGAAGTAAAAGCCGGCCTGGAGATGCGGGATTGGCTTATTTCACAGTCGATCTCCATCTGCACACCAACCGCGGGAGTTCGGACTCCAACCTCTCGCCCAAGGACCTGGCGGCGCGGGCGCGCGCCGTCGGGATCGGCGCGATCTGCATCACGGAGCACGACACGATGTGGGAGGCGCGCGAGATGGCGGAGTTGTCGGCGGAGTCCGGCGTGATTTTCATCCGCGGGATGGAAGTCACCACCGACATGGGCCATATCGGCGCATTTGGGCTGGAGCGCTACGTCGGCGGTATCTACAAGCTTGCCGAGCTGCGCCGGGTGGTCGACGGCGAGGGCGGGATTCTCGTTGCCAATCATCCGTTCCGCTACCGGCTCGATCCGCGATTCTCGTTTATCAACCCGGATAGCGAACCGATCGATCCGAAACGCCCCGACCTTGCAGCGCGCCAGAAAATTTTCGAGCTGGTCGATGCGATCGAGGCGCTCAATGGCGCGTGCGGCGAAGAGGAAAACTTGATGGCGCTCAAGGTCGCGCGCCATCTAAAGCTGGCGGAAGTTGCCGGTTCGGATTCCCATTCGGCGCCCTCGATCGGATGCGTCACGACACTGCTCGATGCGCCGGTCAAAAACGAGCGCGAGCTAATCGAAGCGATTCGCGCGCGGCGATGCCGCGCGGGGCGCGGATTGCTGGCCGGCACTCCCAAGCCGTTCGAATTGCCGTAAATCTCGCATACGGTTCGCCGAACGGATAAATTGTCCGGATGGCCGAGCGGGTTCCGTACCGATGGCGCCGGTGGCTGATTTTCTTTTGCGCGATTCTCTTAATCTGCGGATTATTGGCGAGGCGTGCGGGAATTGCCGCCGATCGCGGTGCGCCGCCGCAGATGATGGAACTTGCGGGTCTGAAGGTTGCCGCATGGATTCCAGATCGCACAACGCCGGGTCCCTGGCCGATCCTGATCTTCTCGCATGGCTTCCACGGCTGTAATACCCAATCGACTTTTCTGACCGACGCGCTGGCAAAGGCCGGATATGCCGTCTTTGCACCGAATCACAAGGATGCCGCGTGCAAGAACCTTCGTGCGTGGATGACGCGTCCGCAGGAGCCCTTCCGAGATCCGCGCGAATGGACCGATGCCACCTACGCCGACCGCGCTCAGGACATCGAAAATCTTCTTAATGCGCTCAATGCCGACCCGCACTATCGCGCGGCGCCGTTCGATTGGGATCACGTGGGGCTGCTCGGCCATTCACTGGGCGGATATACGGTGATGGGACTGGGAGGGGCGTGGGCGAAATGGAAAGATAAACGGGTGAAGGCGGTGCTGGCATTGTCGCCGTACGCCGCGCCATTCATTTATCAACGAACCTTGGGTGGCATCGATGCCCCGATCATGTATCAGGGCGGCACGCGGGATTTGGGGATCACTCCATTCATAAATAAGGGCGACGGCGCATACGATCAAACACCGCCGCCGAAATATTATGTTGAGTTCGATCTCGCCGGTCATTTCGCCTGGACGGATCTTTTGGCCGCGCATCACGCCGGGATTATCGATTATAGCCGGTCGTTCTTCGATCGTTATTTCAAAGGTAAGACCTTTCCTCCGGCCTTGGATAAACCGCATGAGGGTGTGTCCAAGGTATGGGAAAAAGAGTAATTTTGTAGCTCTGCTTTGTTTGCAAGGTTGTTTTCGCGAATGAGAATCGAGAAGAGTGCGGTTACCGCGGCTTTGATGGTGGGAGTTATCGGAATGGCGGCGGCTGCGTATGCGGCGGCGACCAATTTGAAAGTAGCTCCTGCGCAGGTTTCGTTCGGAAAGGTACGCGCCGGAAGCGTATCGTCGCCAAAGAGCGTAACGGTTTCCAATCCCAATAAGGTCACGCTGAATATCACTTCAGTCAGCGCCAGCAGCCCGTTTGCGGTTTTCTCAAACGCTTGCGGATCGTCCTTGGCGGCCAAGGGAAAGTGCAAAATCCAAGTGACGTTCAATCCGACCAGTGCCAGCAATCCCAAGGGTACGACCGAAAAGGGGACCCTCAGCATTGAAAATAGCGGCACGAAGAGTCCTGTGGCCGCAAAACTGACCGGAGTAGCGTTCGGCATCGCGCCGACTCCGACCGTGACCGCGACGCCGACCGTCACGGCTACGCCGACGGTCACGCTCACGGCGACGGCCACGTTTACCCAGACTGCAACACCAACAGTGACCGGCACTCCCACAGATACCGTGACGCCGACCCTGACCGAGACTGCGACGCCGACCAGCGCCACGCCGACACAAACTACGACTCCCAGCCCAACATTGACCGTATCGCCGACACTTAGCCAGACGGTGACATTTACGGTGACGGCGACACCGACTCAGACTGCGACGGCAACGCATACTGCGACGCCAACCGTGACGCTAACCGTGACGCCGACGGCAACTACGACCCCCGCACTTTACGTGGCGAATTTCCAGGATAATGCCGTCGCCGCCTATCCGCCCAGCGGAAATGGCAACATTGGGCCGATATCGGTATTAGCCGGCCTCAGCACCGGATTGTTCCAACCTGCCGGCATTGCGCTGGATACCGGCGAAAACGTCTATGTGCCGAATTGCGGTTCCTCGTGCGGCGGCGTCGGAGGCGACAGCGTGACCATCTACGCTCCGGGCAGCAAAAACAACACTGCCCCCAGCGCGGAAATCACGGGAGCCAACACCGGCTTGAATAATCCGATCGCGGTTGCGGTCGATTCCAGTGGAAATGTCTATGTGGCCAATTACGGCAGCGTCAATGCCGGCGGCATCGATTCGGTTACGGTTTACGGCGCGGGCCAAACGGGCAATGCGGTCCCCAATTCAACAGTAATGGGCCAATTCAACAGCCAGTGCGCCGGGGTGCATGTGCCCTATACATGCTGCACGGGAGTTGGGACCGGAAGCTGCGTCGATAATACCGGATTGTCGCAACCTGGCGGGATTGCCGTTGATTCCAGCGGAAATATCTATGTAACTAATCTCGGCGATACGTCGGCTACCGATAATGTGTCGGTCTATGCAGCCGGTAGTAACGGGAATGTAGCGCCAATTTCTACAATTGTTGGCGGCAAAACTGGCTTGGATTTCCCCGGCGGCATCGCATTGGATTTGAGCGGAGCAATCTACGTGGCGAATTGCCTAACCTGCGACGGTGCGTCGTCTGACAGTATTACGTGCTACGCGGCGGCCAGTAATGGTAATGTATCGCCGAATTTCACCATCAAGGGCGGAAATACCGGGCTGAGCATGCCCAGCGGGATCGCGGTAGATGCGGCGGGTACAATGCACGTTTCCAACAGCGCCGGCGGTTTTAACAATAACGGCACGATTACGACTTATCCTTCTGGCACCAGCGGCAATACCGCGCCAAGTCAGTCCATCTCCGGAGCCACCACCCAACTCAGCCAGCCGGCTGGCATCGCGATTACTCGATAACGGTCTTCTACTTGTTTTAGCCCCCTAAATGTGGGATTATTCTGCCGTTTTTGGGCGGGAATTTCTCGTTCGGTCGAATCAGAGGAGGAGCTGATGAATATCGCAAGGAGTGCCACCATTGTAGGCGCGCTGGCCGGTTCGCTGGTCGTGGTCGGGTCGATGGCTGCGAATGCGGGAATACCAAGTTCGGCACGAACAAAAGTTAGCTCGGACGTAAGCGTGAAGGCTCCGGCTCATCCGAGCGCGGCAGCTGTTAACGCCACGGCGCACGCGAAGGTCGCGGCCAACCTGAGCAATCTGCCCCTCAGTTTCGAGCGTAACGACGGTCAAACCAATGGCCAGGTGAAATTTCTGTCGCGCGGCAGCGGCTATACTCTGTTTTTGACTCCCTCCGGGGCAGTTTTGACGCTGAGCAAGCCGACCGATGAGAATCATCATGCGGCTCACCAAAAGAATGTAGACAAGAAGGCGAATCGAGAGAAAGTAAAAGGCGCGGCGGTACGCGTCAGCCTGATCGGCGCCGATCGCAGCGCGAAGATTGAAGGGCAGGATGAGCAGACAGCGAAGGCCAACTACTTCATCGGTAACGATCCGAAAAAGTGGCACCGCAATATTCCGCTCTATTCACGGGTGAAGTATGCAGGAGTCTATCCGGGGATTGACCTGGCATATCATGGAAGCAATCAGGAGCAATTGGAGTATGATTTCGTCGTTGCTCCGGGCGCGGACGCCGGCAAGATTCAGCTGAGCTTCGCCGGTGCAAAGGAATTGACGCTGAACTCCGGCGGCGATCTGGTCGTGCACTTGGCCGATGGCGATTTGGTCGAACACGCGCCGGTCGTTTACCAGCAGGTGGGCGGCAAGCAGCATGCCGTTGCCGGCAAGTACGAAATTTTCAAGGGTAACCACGTTGGCTTCACGGTTGCCGAGTACGACCGGAGCAAGCCGCTGACCATCGATCCGGTATTGGCGTATTCAACCTATTTGGGCGGATCCAATTACGACTACGGGGCGGCGATCGCGGTGAATGCGGCGGGCAACGCCTACATCACTGGGCATACGACTTCCGCGAATTTCCCGGTTACCGTGGGCGCGTTCGAGACCGTCGAGCCTGATGGTCGTGACGCGTTTGTTTCGGAGTTGAACCCTACCGGTACGGCGCTGGTTTATTCAACCTACCTGGGCGGCAGCGATGATGCGACGGAGGGGCGGGGAATCGCGATTGATTCTAAAGGGGATGCGTTTGTCACAGGGGCCACTTGTGCCGACAATTTCCCAACCACGTTGGGCTCTTTCCAGCCTACTCAGCAAAGCTGCTGGGATGCGTTTTTCGCAGAGTTGGACCCGGCTGGCGCGAGCTTACTCTATTCGACCTATCTGGGCGGCGCCGATGATGATGATTACGGCTATGCCATTGCGCTCGATTCGGCTGACAACGCTTACATTACAGGAAAAACGTGCTCGGATGACTTCCCGACTACTCCGGGAGCCTTCCAGGCGGTTCAGCAGACTTGCTACGACGCCTTCGTTTCAAAGCTTAATCCCGGCGGTAACGGCGCGGCGGACTTGATCTACTCGACCTATCTGGGCGGTAATTCTGACGACCGTGGAAACGGCATTGCCGTCGACGGTGGCGGGGATGCGTATGTAACCGGAGAAACTTGCTCGAGCAATTTTCCAACCACTGCCGGCGTATTTCAGCAGGTCCAGCAAAGCTGCGACGACGCATTTGTGACTAAACTTAACCCGTCCGGCACAAAGCTGGTGTACTCGACCTATTTGGGCGGCACCGATGACGACGATAGCGGCAATGCGATCGCCATCGACTCGGCCGGCAATGCCTATATCGCCGGCAAAACGGACTCGGACGATTTTCCGGTCACCCCGGGTGCATTTGAGACCGAAGATTTCTTTGATTGCGAGTCGGCCTTTATGACGGAGCTAAATTCAGGCGCCACTGCTGAAACCTATTCAACCTATTTGACCGCAATTGGCGGCTGCGAGCAGGGGGGAGAAGCAATCACGCTCGATCCTGCCGGCGATGTATACGTCGCGGGCTATAGCGATAATCTTTTCTATTTCATTGAGGGCCAGGATCCATTCTATCAGTTTCCAGTTACCGACAATTCTTTCTGCTCGGATCCCGGCCTTGCGAATGACGACGAATTTCCGATGCCATGCTGCACCGGCTATCAGACTGGCACGTGCCCGTTGGCGGTCCAAACTGTTCCCGGTGGCGGCGGAGACAACCCGGATGCGTTCCTCACCGAGTTCACGGTGGGTCCGCCGGCGAGTATTCCGCCGTTGAATGTATCGTTTTCGACGCTTTTGGGCGGAGGCGTCTACGACAAAGCGCGCGGAGTGGCGCTGGATCCTTCGGGCAGCGCGTACATCGCTGGCGATACTGCATCGTCGGATTTCCCGACCACGGCTGCGTCGTTCCAGAATTTCCTGGCCGGCAATCAGAATGCGTTTGTATCAAAACTGGGGTGTCTGCCGAAGGGGACGGCGACCTTGTTCGTGGGGAACTACGGTTCCAACGGGGAATGCACTGGTGCGGCGACGCCGTATGCGTGCTGCACGCGGGCGGGAGACGGGACGTGCAATAACGGCACGGTCGAGGTATTTCCGACGCAGAGCAGCAATTGCAACGTGTCGCCGAGTTCGGTGATCGAGGGGCAATTGAACAATCAGTGCACCGCGGCCGGAGCGCCGTATTCATGCTGCACGGGGAACGGGACCGGGACTTGCGTTGACAACACGATGCTG
>DATKOZ010000039.1:0-17613 GCA_035524375.1 Binataceae bacterium (SeqCode)
TACGAGCCGTTCAGCGGCAGCGGCTCGCAACTTATCGCGGCTGAACAGCTCGGACGCCGCTGCTACGCGATCGAGGTCGAACCGCGCTTTGTGGATGTGGCGATCGCGCGATGGGAAAAACTGACCGGCCAGAAGGCCGAGTTGATTGCGGAGGATGATGAGGATGAGGCCAGGACCACCACCGATGCCAACCAGGCTCAAGGTACTGCGGGGGAACCCGGGCAAGCGTCCAATGAACCAGCAGGAGCCAGCGCCACCGCCGTCGATACCAAGCTGCCCTAGGCACCTTAGCGAACGGGCGCGCAAGGAGTGGCGGCGAATAACCCGCGTGCTGGGCGAGGTCAGGCTTGTGACCGAACTCGATCGGACCGCGCTCGCCCTCTATTGCGAGGCATACGCGGAATACATGGAAGCCTCCGAGCACATCCGGCAGCACGGACTGCTGCTGAAGTCGCCGATGGGGTATCCGATTCAATCGCCCTATCTGGCAATCCGGAACAAAGCCGCAGACCAGATGCGCGCGTACATCCTGGAGTTTGGGATGACGCCGGCGTCGCGGTCGCGCGTCCATGTCCCGGTGCCGGAGCAGCGGGACCTGTTCGCAGAGAAGTACGGGATTTGACCGCCGTGATGGTGTCGATGACGGAGCGGGGTTGTTGAGGTGCAGGACGGTTCAGAAATCGCGGTCGTGGAATGGGCCAAGCGCATCCCGGTCGGCATGATCCCGGCCGTGCTCGCATGCCTCACGACGCGGCTGCTCGCCGAAGGCGACGCCGGCCGCGATCAGGAACCGAACGGAAGCAGCGCGGCGGAACCGGAGCGGCTGCTCACCGCCGGTGAAATCGCGAAGCATCTGAGCGTACCCGAATCATGGGTCAGGAACGAAGAGCGCCGCGGGCGCATCCCCGGCGTTCGGATCGGAAAATATGTCCGCTTCCGCGCCTCGGAAATCGAGCGGAAGCTCGCCTTACAAACCCGCAAATGAGCCTAACCCCACGCACATTTTTGCCTAGCGCCAAAACGTTGAGAGCGGCGCGCGTACCACGATAGAGGTCTGCGCGAGAGAGGCGATGGCAAACATTCGTAGATTTCACCTCGGGAGTTGCACCGGCGGCAAATGCGAGTGCCCCTGGGTTCTCGACAACCGGCCATTGGGCGTGCGTGGTCCACGCCAGCGCGTGCGTTTCCAAACGCAGAAAGAAGCCCAGCGGTTCCTGACCAATGTGCAGCACAAGGTGGACGTTGGCGAATATATCGACCCGGCCACGGTGCCGAATTTCGGCGATGTCGCCGAAGAATGGTACCTGAGCAAGAGCGATCGCCGCCCATCCCACGTCGCCTCCCTGCGAAGGCGGCTGGACAAGCATTTGATGCCGATCTTCGGGGCCCATCGGTTGAACGCGGTCAGGGTCGGCGAATTGGAAAGGCTCCGCGATTGCCTGCGCCAAAAGAGCTACGCCGCAAACACGATCAACCACGTCCTGCGAATCGCGGGCGCCATCTTCAAGTTCGCGGTCAGGCGCGGATACTGTTCCACCAATCCCCTAGATCGTGTCGAACTCGCCCACAAACCGGCCCAAGAGCTCTCGCTCGACGGCGGCTGCGACGACCCGATCACCCCCGACAACATTTTGAACCCCGCCGAGATTCGCCGCCTGCTGGACGCGGCGCAGCCCGGATTCGACCGTACGATATTTATGACCGCGTTTATCACCGGCGCGAGGCAGGGCGAACTGCTGGCGCTCCGATGGACCGATCTTGAACTGCCCACGGATGGGCCATGTCGAATGTTCGTTCGGCGATCGCTCCAATGGCCGCACCTCACGGGCGAGCCAGTCCGCCCGCGCTTCTTTCCCCCGAAGACCAAGGCAGGGCTCCGAACCGTCTCGCTTCCGGCCGAGCTGGCGGCAGCGTTAAGGCGCTGGAAGCTTCAATGCCCGCCCTCGCAGTTCGACCTTGTATTCCCGGCGGCGGATGGAACGCCTATGAAGTGGGACCATCTGCTGCGCACGCGATTTTATCCGGCGCTCTCCCGCGCTAAACTCCGGCGCGTGACGTTCCACTCGCTCCGGCATAGTTGCGCGTCGGCGATGATCGCGGCGGGCGCGCCGGTCACCGAGGTCCAGCACCAGCTCGGCCACGGCAATCCGGCGATCACGCTGAGCGTTTACAGCCATTGGTTCAAGGACACGGTGGGGGGCGGTGCGGTGGAGCGGCTGGCGGCGATGGTCCTAGGCGAAGAAAAAACGACAGCCTCCGGAAAGTGGGCACTAAGTGGACACTTTTCAGACTCGCAGCATGCCGCAAATCTGGCAATTGGATGAAAAAGGCCTTATAAATAAAAGACTTTTCGAGCGTAGCCGGGGTGGCGAAATGGCAGACGCAGAGGACTTAAAATCCTCTGGGGGTAATTCCCCCGTGCGGGTTCGAGTCCCGCCCCCGGCATCAGCATTGGGCTCCGGGCTGGGTTGATTCCCGATCTGTTCGCGAATCACAATCATCGGATGGCAGATCGAGTACAAAAGGCCTTTGACTTGGCGGCCGAGCACTACGACCGAGCACGCCGCCGGCTGATCCCAGGGTTCGACGACTTCTATCGCGCCGCCATCGATTTGCTCAATTTCAGTCGTGACGATGAAATCGACGTGCTGGACCTCGGCGCCGGCACGGGCCTGCTAACCGCATTTATCGCGTACGAATTTCCACGCGCAAAGATTACGATGGTGGACATCTCTAACGAAATGCTCGAAAAGGCCCGCGAACGCTTCTCCATGGGTGGCGAGCGGTTTCGCTTTGAGGTGATGGACTATGCGACCGCGCCGATCTCGGGAACATACGATGCGGTCGTCTCGGCGCTGTCGATCCATCATCTAAGCGATGACCGCAAGCGCGCGCTCGTATCGCGAATTTATGGCGCGCTGAAAACAGGCGGCCTGTTTGTTAATGCCGATCAGTTTCGCGCGGCGTCGGATGAGACTGAGCGGCGTCATCACGAACGATGGCTGACGCGCTCCCGTGAAATCGGCGTGCACGAACGCGATTTGCAGCAGGCGCTGGAGCGAATGAAGTACGACGATGCCGCAACGCTGGAAGATCAGTTTGAATGGATGCGTGCGGCCGGATTCAGTGATATCGATTGTGCCTACAAAAACCTGATCTTCGCGGTATACTCGGGCCGAAAATAAGCTGCAGCGATCGTCGAAAATGAACCGAAATGTACCTCCGATGCGGCAGCTCGTCGTATCAATCTTGATCGCAAGTTGCGCTGCGCTTGGATTCGTTGAGAGCGCACCGGCGCAGAGTCCGTTGCCCAAGGCGACTGCGACGCCCGCGCCAAACGCGCTCGAAGTCGAAGTGCTCGGCATGCGCAACGATCACGGCCAGGTCGGATGCTCCCTGTTCAACGATCCGCCGTCCTTCCCGCGTGACGAAAGCAAGGTAATTCGCCACGCGTGGGCCCCGATCCATGGCGGCAAGGCAATTTGTGAATTCCCCGGACTGGCGGCGGGCGAGTATGCGGCGGTCGTTTACCACGACGAGAATGGAAACGGGAAGTTCGACGAGAATTTCCTCGGCATGCCAAAGGAAGGATTCGGATTTTCGCGCGACGCTCCCGCCCGCCTCAGCGCGCCGACTTTTGACGAAGCCAATTTTAAGTACGATGGCAAACACCTCCGCATCCCCATCCACATTCGTTATTGGCCGCTTTGACTTAGCATCCGCGATCGTTGAACCTGTCGATTTGTGAAAGCAATTATCGCGGACAAACCGGGCGGCGAGGATGTCCTTCGAATCGCGGAGGTTCCTGATCCTTCGCCCAGACCCGACGAAATTCTGATTCGCGTGCGCGCGGCCGGGGTCAATCGCGCTGATATACTGCAGCGGCAGGGCCTCTATCCGCCTCCGCCGGGAGCGTCAGAGATAATCGGCTTGGAATGCGCGGGCGATGTCGCAGCGGTCGGCGCCGATGCTGGCGGCTGGAGCGTTGGTGATCGCGCAATGGCGCTGTTGGCGGGTGGAGGTTACGCGGAGCTGGCAGCGGTTCATCGCGGATCGGCGATGAAAATTCCCGCCGCTCTCGGCTACGAGGAGGCCTCCGCACTCCCGGAAGTTTTCCTGACCGTTTTCCTGAACCTGTTCATGCTCGCGGATGTAAGGCGCGGCGAAAGCGCACTGGTTCATGGCGGCGGCAGCGGCATCGGAACCGCCTCGATCCTGATGCTCAAGGAAGCGGGCGCGCGCGCGATTGTAACCGCGGGCTCCGACGCCAAATGCGAGCAATGCCTGAAACTCGGCGCCGATGTCGCCATCAATTATAAGAGCGGCCCGTTTGCCGAAAGCGTCAAGACGGCGACCAATGGCCGCGGAGTGGATGCAATCCTCGACTCGATTGGTGGAGCCTACTTGGCGGGCAATGTCGAAACGCTTGCGTCGGGCGGTCGCCTGGTTCTGATCGGCTTGATGAAAGGCACGCGCGCAGAGATCGATCTGGCAGCGGTGCTGCGCCGTCATCTGCGAATTTTCGGATCGACGTTGCGATCGCGTCCGGCGGCGGAGAAGGCGGAAATCGTTGCAGCCTTTCTCAAGCGATTCGGCTCCGCGCTCGACGCCGGCCGGTTGCGCCCGCCAATTTACAAAGCGCTTGCCGCTGCGGACGCGCCAACCGCGCATCGAATGATGCAGAACAGCGAGCATTTCGGAAAAATCGTTTTGAAGTTCAATTGAGACTGACGGGCTTCTGCCGCACCCGCCGCTGCGGATGCTTCCGTCGACCGCGGATGATAGTTTCATCCCGCTAATATTCCAAATTTTTCCAACGCGCCCGCGATGCGACTGTCCGAACTCGATTACGACCTGCCCGCCGAGCTGATCGCTCAGGAGCCGCTCAAGCGGCGCGATGAAGCGCGCCTGCTGGTGACCGACCGCAAGTCAAAATCGTTCGAGCATTCACGCTTCTACAAGCTTGTGCGCCATCTGCGCGACGGCGATCTCATAGTCCTGAATGACACGCGCGTGATCCCGGCGCGGATGCGCGCGCGCAAGGAATCCGGCGGGCAGGTCGAGTTGCTTCTGGTCCGTCCCTATCCAGAAGGACCTTCGGGCGCCTGGCTTGCGATGATACGGGTGCATCGCCCGCTCAAGGAGGGCGCGCGGCTGATACTCGGGGATGGCGATATACTAAAAATTATTGGTTATGCGCGACCGGGCCGGGCAATCATCGTCAGTGAAGGCGCGGCTTCAATTGAAAGTGCGATTCAGCGGTCCGGAACGCTCGCCCTGCCCCATTATATTCATCGCGACGTGGCATCAGCCGACGCCGAGGATTACCAGACCGTCTATGCCGCCGCGCCGGGCGCAATCGCCGCGCCGACCGCAGGATTACATTTTACTTCCGAACTGTTTCAAGCTCTGGCCGATGCGGGAATTCGCACCGCCAGAATTACGCTGCATATCGGGCCCGGGACTTTCGCTCCGGTTCGAGCCCTGGAAGTCGAACGGCATTCGATGGAGGCGGAATGGTTCACGATTCCTCCCGCCGCACAGGACGCAATCGCCCACACGCGGCGAATCGGCGGCCGTGTCATCCCAGTCGGCACCAGCGCGGTCCGCGCGCTTGAATCGTGGGCGATAACTGGCGACGCCGAAGGTGCAACCGGGCTGTTCATTTATCCTGGATTCCGCTTCAAGATAACCGACGCGATGCTCACGAACTTCCACATGCCGCGCACGACGGTGCTGGCGCTGGTGATGGCGCTGGCGGGGCGCGACGTGATCCTCGCGGCCTACCGCGAAGCGATCCGCCATCGCTATCGCTTCCTAAGCTACGGCGATGCCATGTTAATTGTCTGATGGCTGCACCGGTCGAAATCAAAATAGAGGCACGTGACGGGGCCGCGCGCACCGGCCATCTCACCACTCCGCACGGCGAGGTTGCTACGCCGGTCTTCATGCCCGTGGGCACGCTGGCCGCCGTAAAGGCGATGGCTCCCGACGAGCTATGGTCAATGGGCTATCGAATGGTGCTTGCCAATGCCTACCATCTCGCGATTCGGCCCGGTGCCGAGCTCGTCCATGCGATGGGCGGGGTTGCGCGTTTCATGGGGTTTCCCGGCGCGACGCTTACGGACTCGGGCGGATTTCAGGCGATGAGCCTTGCGAAGATCAATTCGATCTCCGAGGCGGGAATCCGGTTCCGTTCACATTTGGACGGTGCACCGATGATGCTCACGCCGGAGAGCGCAGTTGAAATCCAGGAACAACTCGGCGCCGATATCATGATGGCGCTGGACGAATGCACCCCCTACCCAGCCGAACATTCGCGCGCACAGGCATCGCTCGAAATGACGGCGCGGTGGGCGGAGCGATGCGCAGCGGCAAGGAAAAGCTCAACGCAATCGCTGTTCGGCATCGTCCAAGGAGGGGTGTATGCCGACCTGCGCAAGTTGAGCGCGCGACAGATCACCTCTATACCGTTTGACGGTTACGCTGCGGGTGGATTGTCGGTCGGCGAGCCTAAAGAGGCAATGATTGAGATGGCGGCGCTGAGCGCCTCGATGCTGCCCGCGGACAAGCCGCGCTACCTGATGGGTGTGGGCACACCGGAAGATCTGCTGGCGGCGATCGGGATGGGGTTTGACATGTTCGACTGCGTGCTGCCGACCCGCAACGCGCGCAATGGGATGGCATTCACCAGCACGGGGCGTATTGCGATCAAGCAGGCTGCCCACGCCCGCGACGAGCGCCCACTGGATCCCGGATGCGAATGCCGCCCGTGCCGGACCCATTCCCGCGCCTACCTGCGTCATCTATATATATCGAGCGAGATACTCGCCGCGCGCGCATTGACGGAGCATAATTTGCATTTCTACGCATCGCTGATGAGCGCTGCGCGGACCGCGATTGCAGCAGGCCGTTACGACGCATACGCGCAAACGATGTCTGTGCGATGGGGCGAATGTAAACAAGATGAGGACGGCGACTAATGTTCTTTGAAGGAATCGCGTGGGCGGATGACGCCGCTGGAGCAGCACAGAACTCCAGCCAGCAGATGATTTTCGGCACCGTGGTGCCGCTGGCCCTGCTGTTCGGAGTCTTCTATTTCCTCCTGATCCGGCCACAGACCAAGAAACAGGAAGAACACTCGAAGATGGTCGCCAACCTAAAGCGCAATGATGAAGTCGTGACGACCGGTGGAATCGTCGGAAAAATCGCCGAACTGGGCGATACGTTGGTGACGTTGGAAGTCGCGCCGAACGTCAAAATCCGTGTCGAGCGATCGCAAATTGCAACGCTATCGACTTACGGCAAGCAAGCATCGAAGAAGGATCAGGCGTGACGATTCGTTTCAGGCATGGGCTGGTGGTTTCTCGATCCGCTTGCTGCTAAGTTAGCCCTTTTTTGGGAGATTCGATCGAGTGGAAAATCAGGCACAAAGTCTGGGACCAATACTAATCCTGCTTGGACTGGCCGCGGCATTTCTATGGCTCCATTTTACGGCTGGCGATGGGCTGACCCGGATTTATATCGCCATCGCGATCGTTCTGGCGGGAGTTCTCATCCTCCTGCCGACCTTTAATGTAGCCTTACCCGATTTGCTTCAGGATGCGTTGGGAAATTCCAAGGTCCAGATGGGCCTCGACCTGCAAGGCGGAACGCATCTCCTAATGGCCGTGAAACTTGAGGAAGCGGTTAAAAATCAGGCCCGCAGCCGCGGCGATGATCTTAAGCGCGAGCTCAAGAGCGAAAAAATCGCTTTCGACGACGTGTCGGTTGAAAACTCGGGCGCTGTGATCGTGAAACTCAAGAGCAGCAACGATCGCACGCCGTTTCTCGATTTGACGGAGAAGATGTTCGGCGATATGGCCGTGGCCAGCGTGCCGGATTCCGCCGGACCCACTTACTCGATGACCTTCCGGCCGGCCGATGCCCGCCAAATCCGGAGCCTTGCGATGGACCAGGCGCTGGAGACGATTCGCAATCGAATCGATCAGCTCGGAGTGCGTGAAACCACCGTCGCGCGCGAGGGTGACAACGAAATTCTGGTCCAGTTGCCCGGCATACAGGATCCTGAGCGCGCCAAGGAACTGATCGGCAAGACCGCAGTCCTCGAATTCAAATTGGTCGACGACAACCACAATCCAACCGACGCCGTCAAGGAGGGAGCACCGCCGGGCGACGACCTGCTCTACGGGCCGGCGGAACGCGGCGAGCGGACGCCATACTTGGTGGAGTCCCCGGTATTGCTGACAGGAGACGTGGTAACTGACGCACGCGTAAAGCCGGGTGCCCGGCTGGAAGGCCCCTACGTAACGGTCGAGCTTAATCAGCGCGGCGCCGAAGTTTTCGACGCACTCACTGGCGATAACGTTGGCCGCCGGCTTGCAATTGTTCTCGACGGTACGGTCTACTCCGCACCGGTCATCAAGGAGCGCATCCCGGAAGGCCACGTGCAGATTACCGGCCACTTCTCGCTCGACGATGCGCACGAACTGGCAATCGTCCTCCGATCGGGCGCGCTGCCGGCACCGGTTGAAATCGAGGAAGAGCGCACGGTGGGTCCGTCGCTCGGCCGCGATTCGATCCGGCAGGGCGAATTGTCATTTTTTATCGGCGCTGCAGCGGTTCTTATCTTCATGCCGCTATATTACAGCGGAGCCGGGTTGGTTGCAGACTTCGGACTCGCACTCAACATTCTGCTGCTGGTGTGCGTGATGGCCGCCATGCAAGCGACACTTACCCTCCCCGGCATCGCCGGTGTCGTTCTAACGCTGGGCATGTCCGTCGATGCGAACGTGCTGGTGAACGAGCGAATGCGAGAGGAATTGCGCAATGGTAAATCGCCGCGCGAAGCCGTCAAGCTGGGCTATGAACACGCCTGGTCGGCGATTCGCGACTCCAACGTTTCGACGTTCGTGGCCGGCCTGATCATGTTCCAGTTCGGGACCGGACCGGTGAAAGGCTTTGCCGTCACGCTATGCGTAGGCGTACTGACCGGCCTGTTCTCTTGCATCGTCGTAACCCGCGCCTGGTACGACTATCGGATCGCGGCGCGCAAGCTCAACACAATCAGCGTCTAACTCATCGTCGACACCGCGCGCGGCCAAGTGCCGCGCGCGGTGTCAATCTATTTCGGAGCCTTGCCGGTTCCCGACATAGTGACCGTTTGCATCAAGGGTGGATACTTCTTCACCAGCGAGGGATCGACATTGTCGTAGATCTGCAACGTGCCGGCATATTTCACCGCCTGCGTCGGCGCGAACTTCACGGTCACCGTGCATGTACCAGCCGCTACGCCCTTGCCCTTTGGGTCAAGCTGGATGTCCGGCGCGCACTGCGACACCGTGAATGGCGAGGGATTGGGGCTTGAGGTTGCACTTTCCATCTCGATCACGATCGGAGACGCCGTGCTTTTCTTGGTAGTCTTTCCCGAATTGGTGATTTTCACGGTTTTGCTCTTGTTTGAACCGACCGTGACCGTCCCAAAACTCAACTTCTGAGGGGAAATCTTCAGTTTGCCGGCAACAGGAGTCGGCGTAGCCGTCGCCGTTGCGGTTACCGTCGGCGTTGCGGTCCTGGTTGGAGTTACAGTCGTTGTCGGAGTTGTCGTGGCGGTACTAGTTGGCGTCGCGGTTGGGGTTGCCGTCAATGTCGCAGTGGGCGTTGTCGTCGCGGTGGCGGTCGGAGTAGGGGCCAGTGGATTCAGGAATTGGAGCAGCCGGGCGTTGTTGGCGTCGGAGATATAGACGTTGTTCGCGGAATCCACTGCGATCCCTTTGGCAAGATTCAAGCTATCGGCATCGGCGGGATTCCCAAATGGAAAGTAGGGGTTGTGGGCCGGCTCCGGGGACGGACAATTTGCGGCGCCATTGCAGCCGAAAATCCTGTTGGCCGTAATATTGTTAAGGCTGAGCGGATTCAAATAAATCGCCGCCGCGAAATCAGCCAGATAGAGATTGCCTTGGGCGTCCAGCGTGAGTTCGAAAGGAGCAATATTTCCAACCGACGTAAAATCACTGGAACTTAAAGTGCCGATTACGAAATCCGCAGTTGTATCGCCCGGCGATCCTGGAGTCCCCGGCGTTCCGCCGCCTCCCGCGAGCGGATTGTTGTATTCGAGGATGCGGCCGTTGTTGTAATCGCCGACCCACAGATTCCCCGCTCCGTCCACCGCGACGCCGACGGGCCGGCACAACGCATCCGCCGACCGGCCGCCCAGGTTGCACGTACTTGACGTAAAGTTGGCGTTTTGTCCGAACACCATCGTTGCCGGTTCGCCGTTTGAAATCGGAGCGTTGTATTCGACAACCCGATGGCTGTCACCGTCGGCAACGTAAACATTACCGGCGCTGTCCACGGCGACCGAATGTGGTCCGCAAAGGTTCTGCGAATTGACGGTATTGATCCCGCAAGAGGCGTTGCTCGGAAAGCCGCCCTGGCCCAGTACGATGTCCCCAGTTGTATCGCCCGCGGAGCCGGGCGTGCCGGGAGTTCCGCCGCCGGACGCAAAGGGATTCAGAAACTCGACCGCCCGGTAATTGCGCCGATCGGCCACCCAGAGATTGTGCGAACTATCGACGGTCACACCTTCCGGATTGCATAGCGTGGTGGCGGTGGCCGATTGATAACCGCCGCCGTCGACGAAACCGTTGTTGCAAAGATGGGAGTATTGGTCCGGTTGGCCGAAGATCAGGTCCGGCGCGGCGCCCGAGGAAAATGCGGCAACATCCTTCCAAGCCAGGACCCGGCTGTTGTTGCTATCCGATAGGTAAAGATGATTGGGCGTGGAATTCCGATCGACCGCTACTGAATTCCACTGATCGGAGTCGCCCCCCGTAGGATCCGTGTCCATTCCGGTGGCGTCGATCAGATTGGGCGCCCCATGGTTCAAATTCCCCTGTCCCAAGACGGCATCCGCCGTAACGTCGCCGGCCGATCCCGGTACCCTTGGAGTTCCGCCCCCCCCCGCAAGTGGATTCAGGTATTTTAACACCCGGCTGTTCGCAGCATCCGCTACGAAAAGGTCGCCTTCGGAATCCAAGGCGAGGCTGGATGGGTTCGAGAGACCGTCAGCATTTGGCCGGTTAACTATCGGATTATCGGGAATTCCGCCCACTTGATACTCATTCGAATAGCAGGTGGTTGCGGTGAAGTCCTGATAGGGGCCGCCCGTGTATCCGCCCGTGCCAAAGACGCGGTTCGCGGTGGTATTGCTTCCTGACAGCGCGTTGTCGTACTCGAGCACTCTGCAGGAGTCGGCGACGAAAACGTTCCCGCCTGAGTCGACCACAACGTCGCGTGGATCGCACAGAGTCGTGGCATCGCGAGCGCCGCAAGAGCCGACCACGGTAAAGCTTCCTCCTGTACCCAGAACAAAGTCGGCCGTCGTGTCGCCCGGCGATCCTGATGTACCCGGCGTGCCGCCTCCTCCTGCGGCTGGATCGTCGTATGCGAGGACGCGGTGATTGCCTGAATCGGCTATCCAGACGTTATTGCTTGAGTCCACCGCGACGCCATCCGGAGTACAGAGTGTGTCGGCGCTGACGTTGCCGGTGTTCTTATTACAGTTGAATCCGGAGAAATTGTTCTGACCAAAGACAACGTCCGCTGTTGTATCCCCACCGGAACCCGGCGTGCCTGGAGTTCCTCCTCCCGCTGTTAGCGGTTGGAAATATTCCAACACACGCGAATTGGCCTCGTCGGCGATATAAAGATTATCCTCGCCGTCTACCGAGATGCCGAACGAACCAACTGGGCAGCATCCTCCGAGCGAGTCGGCGCTTGTCGTGGGGCAACGCTGGGTGTCGAAGTGACCGCAAGTGCCGAACACTCGGTTCGCCGGCTGCCCGATGCAAGGGAAGTGCCCCGCGCATGCTCCGAATGGGTTGTCGTATTCAAGCACGCGAATATTACCCGCATCTCCCGCATACAGGTTGCCCTTACTGTCGACTGCGAGCCCCCACGGGCCATTGAGTGTGCCGGCATTGACGCCGCCGAATACTCCGTCCCAGTAGCTGTTGAAGTCCGGCTCTCCGATTACCAAATCCGCCGGGTCCCCATTGTTGAAGCCCTCAGCGTTAATCCATCCGAGAATTCGCGAATTACCAGGATCGTCGGCATAGACATGGTTGGGCGTGCTGCTGTGATCGATCGCGACGGCAGGCCCTGCGCTGGATTGAGCCGCTGGGGTGTAAATTCCTCTGGCATCTACACGGTTGCCTTGATTGTGCGTGAAGTCAGGCTGCTGCAGGACGGCATCGGCAGTTGTGTCTCCGACGGACGCCGGAGTGCTTGCGATCAATGTCATGATGAGCAGCGCGATGGCGGCAACTCCGAGCCCGCTCCGGACGGCAATTTTTCGAATGCTACGTTGCTTGCTATCGCTCATCGTGAGCCTCCGTCTGATTTCCGGACCCTAGTACCACCATCATAACGCGCATGAATTAGCGTTTTGTTTACTGTAGGTAAGGTAATTCGACCAAGTGCGTCAATAGAATGCATGTTGCGGATACGAAGTTATCTTGCCCGTTGCTCTGCGCGCAAGCAAAGTTAGGTGAACCTCAAGCGGCCTTAATCTGATATTTGCTTTAGCCCCCATTGTTTGGCATACTCCGCCCGAATTTGGGATTCTGCGTCTTGTTCTGCCATCTGTCCGAAGTGGGAGGGAAAACGATGTTGCGTGCAACGAAAAAGGTGCAGCTCGGTGCAATCATAATGTTGAGTTCGATTGCCGGAGCTTTGTTGTCTATAAACCCCGCCTCGGCATCTGTGTCTCCATCCTGCGCGCCCGTGTCCGGCAATTATGCGCAATACTTCGTCGCGGTAACCTTGACGAATAACCAAGGATCGGCAACGCCGGCCAATTTCGCGCAACTGGTCAAGATGAGCCCGATCACATTTTCATCCATCTATGCCGCCAATCTGGACAACGCGAACTGGCAGGATGGCGCGGGGAACATTCTTAATTCATGGCTGGAAAGCGGCGAAAGCAAAGTTTCCACAGCGACCAATTATTGGGTGAATCTGGGCGCAAATACGATTGCCGGCGGCGGCGGCACGCTGACGATTTATCAGTGCATTTATAAGACCAGCGTTAATGCCATCGATGGTGTCGCCACCGGCGCAGAGCCGAATTACACCGGCACGTACGGGCAGTACGACAACGGCGCAACCGTATTCTCAAAATTCTATGACAATTTTGCCGGCAGCAGCCTCAACGGCTCGCTGTGGTCGTCTGAAGGCAGCTTCACTGTGAGCAATGGCTTGTCGATCGCCACCTCATCTTCGGGGGCGCCCTGCGGTGAGAACGATGTTTATTCGAATTCGACGTTTGGACCGGGGGTGATCGGAGAGGCCCTTGGTCTCACGAAAAATCCGCTGTCGTCCGGCCAGACGGCTTGCGTAATGGGTGGCGAAGGATTCGCCGGCGGCACGATTGACGGAACTCCGGCAATCACGGACGGATGGGTTCAGGATGGAGTCAACGCTTATGGGCTGTCAGTGTTTGACGGCGCGTCGGTCGACTACGAAGCCGACTCGCCGGCCGCTTCCTCCAGTGTGAACTCGATCGTGGGGGTGGGCTTTGTGGATTCATCCACGACCCAGTCCTTCGTAAACTACGTTCAGGCCGCATCGTCGTCATTTTCGACCAGTTCCGGTGCGTTGAATTTCGTGATCGGATTCCAGAACAACAATTTCATCACCAACAACTACATATGGGCACGCGTGCGCGATTATCCGCCCGGTGGTGAAATGCCTCCGGAGACAACGATTGCAAGCCCGTCCACGTCGGTAACTACCGCTTCAGTTTCGTCTTCCAGCGGCACTGCCTCGATGATCTATCCGGCAACGGCATGGGGCGACACGGCGACCAACACCCTGACGATAAAGAGCACCGGCACGGCGCCACTTTACGTCAGTCCCGCCGGCACCTCTGATACTGAATTCGCCGTTACCGGAAACACATGTCCCGCCAGCGGAGTGGGAGTGGCACCGGGCAGCACCTGCACGGTCACCGTCCATTTCACCCCCAATCATATTGGCAACCCGATCAATGCGACGCTGACGCTGAATATGAACACCAGCGCTGGAAGCCTCGCGGTTGCCTTGAGCGGCACAGGAGTTACAGATCTCGCGCTGGCGCCCCCGGCCGGCGGCGGATTGATCTTCGGTCAATTGGCGTGGAATACGCCGCAGACGCTGAACGTAACCGTCGAGAATTTCCGCACCACTGCGGTCACACTGACCGGCTCGATGACCTTCACCGGCACCAACCCGGGCGATTTCTCGATCGTGGCCCCAATCAGCGGTACCGCATGCGGCGCCACCGCCCCGGCCGGCAGCGGCGCATCGCCCTCCAAATGCAATATTGGCGTGAAATTCACCCCCGGAGCGCTCGGCACCGAGTCCGCGACGCTGAACGTCGCCGGTTCACCAACCGTACCCAGCGGAGCGGCTACCTTGGGAATCACCACTGGCGCGACCATCCCGGCGACGGTTAATCCTCCGGTGGAAGTCATCTACGGTTCGATGTCCGTATCCAGGTCGCAGAAGCAGACCAAGAGCATCACAATTACAAATCTGGCAACCGTGCCGATTTCGATCGGGCCCAACAGCATCACCAGCGGCGCTGCCTTTTATCACATCAGCGGCGGCACCTGCGGATCAACGCTGGCGGGCGGACAAAGCTGCACCGTTAATGTGACGTTTGCACCCACAACCGTGAAGACACCCGCAAACGGTACGATCAAAATTCAGGACGGTGTCGATCCCAAGAGTCCGCGCACGATTGCACTGTCCGGTAACGGGGTACTTTAAGCAGCATCGGCACCTCAGTTTGACAGCCGCTAAAATCAAGTGTGCCGGGGGACGCTAGTCCCCCGGCACACTTGTCTTATGGGCACCAATTGCGCCGCGGTGTCGTTACCAAAGAAGGGGAGATAAAAGCGAACGTAAAAGCGCTTGGTGAACACGGCACCGTTTCGCCATATTCCAGAATCGAAGATTACCCTGAATTTTCAACCATCTGCGGCACTTCCGCAGATTGGATGCAACAAACCCTTAATAAACATACGTAAGCTTGCATCACCATCGCAGCATCGTTGGCCCAGCATAACTCAACGAATCCTGCACCGAACTTGATCGACGGCCCGCGCCTTGACATTGAACCGGGCGGCATATTACAAATTCGCGTCCTTTGGTTCATACTGTAACAAGCGAGGCGTCTTGTTGGACTCGTGATGGCCGATAAAGACGACATACTATTGAATTCGCGGGAAGTGGCGTTCCTGCTCGATCTCAGCCCCGACACTGTGAACGAGTTTGCCCGCCGCAATGTGATCCCTGCCTTCAAAAAGGGACGTCAGTGGCGTTTCCGCAAGCGCGACATCAACTCTGTAAAGCGCCAACTCAGGGGAATTAACGAGGCCGCCTAGGCGGCGATTGTTCGCATCGGACGCGACGGAGCCGGCCTCGGCGGATGTTCCGCTGAAGCCGCCTGCATCGCGCCGGTCATAAGGAGTTTCAAATGGCCGAGCCGCATGAAAGCCGCATCTATTACGACCTCGCACGATTTTACGATGCGGTTTTCGGCCGCGCGTTCGTCAGCCACGAGCATGAAGTTATCGATTCGCTCAACCTGCGGCCCGGCCAAAGGGTGCTTGAGGTCGGCGTCGGGACCGGCGTGTCGCTGGACAGCTTTCCGCCCTACGTGCATTTGGTCGGGATCGATCCGTCGGCCGACATGCTGGCGCGGGCGGTCAAACGGATCGAGGAAAACCGCTGGAAGAATATCGAAGTCCGTCAGGGCGACGCGTTGGCGCTCGATTTCCCGGACAACAGCTTCGACGATGTCCTGACCTTCCACGTGATCTCGGTGGTACCGGATCCGCAAAAGATGATGGCCGAGATGGTGCGGGTGTGCAAACCGGGCGGTCGGATTGTGATCGTGAACCACTTCACCAGCCCAAACCCGATCATCTATTTCTTGAATTCGCTCATCAATCCGATCACCCGGCATCTGGGTTGGACGACGCGGCTGCGCGCGCGTGACGTGATGGAGGGCCACAACATCACGATCGAGCGTTTCGAGCCGGTGGCGCGCTTCTCAATCCACGATTTGATCATCGCGCGGAAGAACGCTTAAGCGTCTCTCGCCACCCCGCAAGCGGCGTCGCATTGACACCTCGAACTGATGTTCGATAGGTCTTAGCCGCCCCGGCGGGCATTGCATCGTGGCTGATTCTACAAAGCAGGATCCGGAATCCAAGAGCGGCGACGATCAGGTCGAACAGCTCGCGCGGGAGCTGGCCGGACGATTGCGCGCGATGCCCAATCGCCAGGAGCTCACCGACTACGCCGTAAGCCTCCTCAAGGACAGCAACGAGGAGGCCGCCCAAACCGAACAGGCGCATTCGAGCGCCAAGCGCGCCGCCAAGAACGATCCGTTCAATCCGATCGCATTTGGGATTCCGCTGTTCCTGATCGGTGTGGTGCTATGCGCAACGGGACTGCTGGCCGGAATTGGACTGGGCATAATCGCGATCGCCTTCATCATGGTGGCATGGGGGCTCGTGATGTCGCTCTTCAGCGGCGGCTCCGAAAAGGGCCCGGACGAGCGCCCCTGAGTCCTGTTGAGAAGCGCTGCGCTTTATGAAAGTTTTTTGTTGCAGAGATCGGGTGAAATTAGGTAGCCTTACACGGTTAATTGGACCCGAGGTCCTTATGGCGCTGGCGGCAAGGCCGCGGCGTGGAGTTTGATCGCGAATGGCAAAGCTCGGCTGGGACGAAATTAAACGCCAGATAACCGAATCGCAGGCCTGGCAGTCGATGTTCAGGCACGGTTACGAGGACACCCCCCGCAACCGCATCCTGATGGTATCGGGCAACGTGTGGCTTCATCTGCATCCCTCGAAGGTGCAGAAGCACGCGGTGCGTCTGCGCTTTACGTGGTGCATGGGCGGAATCACCTTCCTGCTCTTTCTGGTCACCGTCGTAACCGGCATCTACCTGATGTTCTACTACCGGCCCACGGCGGAATATGCGTACGCCGACATGAAGTATCTCGAATTCGACATGCCCTTCGGGATGCTGATGCGCAACATGCATCGATGGGCCGCGCACGGAATGGTAATCGCGGTATGGCTGCACATGTTCCGCGTCTTCATGACGGGATCGTACAAGCCGCCGCGCGAGTTCAATTGGGTGGTCGGCGTTATCCTGCTCGTGCTGACGCTCCTGCTCTCATTCACCGGATACCTGTTGCCGTGGGATCAGCTCTCGATCTGGGCGGTTACCGTCGGCTCGAACATGGCACGCGCTACGCCGCTGCTTGGACACGGCGGTCCGTTCCACGAGGTGCTGGGCGTCAACCCGGTTTACGATGCGCGCGCGTTCCTGTTCGGTGGCGCCGAAATCGGACCGCATACGCTGCTGCGCTTCTATATCCTGCACTGCATCTTCTTCCCCTTGCTGGCGAGCCTCTTTATGGCGGTTCACTTCTGGCGCATCCGCCGCGACGGCATGTCGGGTCCCCTCTAAGGAGTAGGTGATGGGAGACCTGATAGGTTACATCTTGCACCTGGGGATCGTGCGCGTTCTGTCGGTACCGATCGCGAT
>DATKOZ010000040.1:0-32318 GCA_035524375.1 Binataceae bacterium (SeqCode)
ACGATCAATGTGCAGTTCGCGCCCACCGCGGTGGGGTCGCCGCTCATCGGGACGCTCAGCATCGCGGACAGCCCCGATCCCAAGAGTCCGCGCAGCATCGCATTGGTCGGCAACGGCCTGCCGTAATCGAACCAGCGAAACCGTGCATTACGGCATTGAGCAGATTAAAGGGGCGAGAGTTACAGGAAAAAGAGGGGGGTGGCATCAAGCCACGCGATTTTCAAACTGATCTACTATTGAGCCTTGGCCAGTGGTGCCCCTGGATGGTGCAACAGGCGATCGACCAGCGCGTTGATCGCGCGTTCCAGCCGCGAGCATGCGATCGTAATCACTGCGATTATCGCGGCGGTCGCGATTATGAACCCCGGCATCGTCATCCATCGCATTTGGACGCCGAAGTAGGTCGAGTAGGGCTCGTGGATCAGGTACAGCCCGTAGGAGTAGACGCCAACGTGTGCGAGAAACGCCTCTGAGCGCACCAGACGTCGAGAATGCCACGAGAGATGCGCCAGGATCACGAACAGGCCGGTGCCGGTCAGCGCGTCCATGAAAATGTAAGTGAACCTTGAATTAAAGCAGTAAAGACCCGCGGTATAGAGCAGAATGCCGCCCCAGAGAGCGGGAGTGCTGAACAGCCGCTTTTCGATCCAATCGTGATATTTCCGATACGCCACCCCGAGCACCATACCGAAGGCGAATTCCCACAACCGGCATCCGCAAAACGCCGTGATTACCATCCCAGAGGTTTGGATTATGTTGAAGAGCAGGATATAGCGGCACAAAATTGTCACGCCTGCGCACGCGACAAGGAACCATTTCGCACCTACCTTGTGCAGCAGGACGTACAGGATCGGAAAGATCAGGTACAGCTCAAAAATGAGCCCGAAGTACCACCACGCCGGATTGAGGTACTCGATAATACTGGTCGGATAGATCCGATCGCCGAAAAAACTCAGAATAAATCGATAATCGATCGGATCGTAACGCGCTTCGAAAGGTGAGATGAGGTAAATCAGGTGCGCGGTCCAGTAGAGCGGAAACAACCTGATGACGCGCGCGCGGTCCCATCCAAGCCATCCGCCCGGAGGGCTGTCGGTCTTCGCCAGCGCATAAGTCAGGCCGAATCCGCTCATGACGATGAATACCCCGACCGCTGGAAATGCGAACATAGCGATCGCTACGAATATTGCGCGACCGACGCAGGCAATCGTTTCGATCGCGGAACCGGGCGCGCATAGCGCAAGGGATTTTGCAAAGTAATGCGGCAGCCACGGGTCTGGGAAACGACCGTGAGTGAACTGCTTGAAAAAATGAAAGAAGACGATCCACAGAATCGAAATTCCTTTGACTACGTCGAGCCAGACCAGGCGCGGACCGTGGCTGAGCGGCTTGGGAGCCGCGTCGGCGGAGGCTTCCATCGCGGCTGCGGTGGGGCTTGGCTCAGTCATCCTTATTTCGCCGGCCGAGTCGGAAATCGCCGGGATACCCGCGGCACCTTCCACGCCGTCAAATCGCGGCCAATTAGACGCTCCAAGGCGCTGATTTCCGGCCGGAAGCGCTCACGGATACGTGCCTCGACGTCGGGAGGCAGCGCGGGGAATGGCTCGCCGCCGCCGAAAGTATATTTCCACAGCCCCGCGCGCCCCAGCACGTCGATCGTGCGGTATGCGCCACGCCGACGGAGCCGATTCAGGAAATGATGGCCATTAACCGCGCGTCGGTGATTCAATGCCGCCCGGTCCAGTGAATGGACGGCGGTATCGCTGATCTTGAGCCCAGCCAGCGGAATACTTGGAATCCCGATGAAATTGCAAATCGAATCGACGAACTGCTGCGGATTGTCGCGGAGATCGTCGTAGAACGTGATGAGCACGTTTTCCTTGCCGAACTTTTGCTGCCACATGACCAGATAGAACGCATAGCGGCTGTCTTCCACCGCGCGCGTATGCATCGTCAGCGCCTGCTCGAAGCTGACCGGTTTCACATAGCCAAAGTACCGCAGCATCTTGTAATGCGAGTATGCGCGCTCGACCGGGTCGCGAATCGTGCAGATTATTTTGCAGCGTGGTATGTGGCGCGAAATCCGCGTCGGCGCCAGTGGAAACGAAAAGTACGGGCAGATTTCGCCAACCGGCTCATCCCTTTTACAGTCGCGAAAGTGCCATCGATACCATTCAATGCCACGGGAATATCTCAAGCCGAAGAATCCTGTCTCCTTGATTCCGGCCGGCAGGCCGACGTGGCCCCGCAGCACGTTGTCGAGCCAGGTTGTTCCCGTGCGCGCTGGTCCGACGCCAATAAAATCCGGGAGCCTGCCTGCCGCCATCGGCTCGCTTAACTCCCGGCTGCCGCGCCTGCGGCACGGTCGCGAATGCGGGGCTCCTTCCACGCTGAAAAATCCCGCCCCAACAGATCCTCGAGCGCGACGACCTCCGGCCGAAATCGCTCGCGGAGCCGCTCTTCCACATCGGCTGAAAGTGGCGGGAAGACTTCGCCCCCTCCGAAACAGAATTTCCACAGGCCGGCCCGGTCAAGCATCTCGATCGCGCGATAAGCGCGGCGGCTCCGCAGGCGATCGAGAAAGTGGTGTCCGTTGATGGCGCGGCGCGGATGCGCGGCGGCGCGCTCCTTGGCATTGATTGCTTCGCTGCGAACGCTGGATTTGGCCGGCACGATAATGGGTGCGCATCCGATAAATCGGCAGATGGCATCCATATATCCCTGCGGGTCGGAGCGGAGATCGTCGTAATCCGTGATCAACACGTTTTCCGTCCCGAATTTCTGCCGCCATCCGACCAGGTAATAGGCGTAGCGGCTGCTGTCAGCCAAATGCGGACGAATCGTCAGCGAGTCCTCAAAACTGACCGGCTTCAAATATTCGTAATATCGCAGCATTCGGTAGTGCGAATAGGCACGATCGACCGGATCGCGAAGCGTGCATATGATTTTGCACTGCGGAATATATCGCGCGATCAGCTGCGGCGCCTGCGGAAACGAGAAGTACGGGCATACTTCACCGGCGCGCTGATTCTCGCCGCAGGCTCGAAAATGCCATGCGTACCACTCGATGCCATTAGAGTGGCGCCGGTTAAAGAAGTAGGTCTCCTTGATCCCGTCGGGCAGGCATGCCTGCGCGCGCAACAGTTCATCGAGCCACGAGGTGCCGGTCCTTTCGGGACCAACCCCGATGAAGTCGGGCAGCCGTAATTTTAATTTCCCCGCCAATGCAACGATAGTTAAGCGCTTGCCGCTGCGATGCCGCTCGTAGGCCCGCATCGGCTCGGCTTGACGCGGCCGATGCGGTCACGTACCAATGTCAGCAGTCGCTGCGACGTAAATTTCAATAGCACGCGCCCTCGCTCCGGTGCCAGCAGTATCAGTAATAATTCCTGTTTGGAACGGCTCAAGCGTAATCGCCCGCGCCGTCCAAAGCGTTCTTGCACAAAGTCTTTCCGATTTTGAAATTATTGTCGCCGATGACGGTTCAACGGACGATACGGTCCGCGAATTGGGCCGGTTCAATGGGCGCCTAAGGCTCCTTCGCCAATCCAATCTCGGTCCGTCCGCCGCGCGCAACGCCGGTGCGCGCTCCGCAGCCGGCAGGTATTTGGCGTTCCTTGACGCCGACGACGTTTGGATGCCGGCGATGCTAGCGCAATGCGTGGCAGCTCTGGATGCCGATCCGAAAACTGCGGTCGCGTACACCAACGCGGTAATCGTCGATCCGGCGGGCGATGTGGTACGGCCATCGATGGTTCCGCCGGATCGCGCACACGATCCTTCGATGGACGAACTGCTGTCGAATATGTGGCCGATCGTGCCCAGTGCCGCAATTGTGCGGCGGACTGCGTTCGAAGCGATCGGTGGCTTCTGCGAAACTCTGCGGAGCTGCGAGGACGTTTATTTCTGGCTGCTCGCGCGCGAGCAGGGCACCTTCCGCTATCTGCCAGAATGCCTGGTGCGCAAGACCGAGGAGGAAGTCTATCCGAAGGTCCTCGACCGCGACGCCGGCGCAGCTGAATTTATCAATCTGGTCCGTGGCCGGTTCGGCGCGCGTGCCAATGGTCTGGTCCGGAGCTTCACGACTCACAAGGCGCGGCTGCTAAGCCATACCGGGCTGATTGCACTCAGCCGGGGGCATCAAGTGGAGGCGCGCAGGTGCTTCGCGCGCGCGATCGGATATGACCCGATGAACTTCAGGAACTATTCGCGCCTGCTCAAGACGTTTTTGCGTCCTGAAATCGCACGTGCGTTGAGCGGAAAGGCGGCGGCGAGGCTCGAATGGTGATACCGGGCAAACCATACAAGCTGCCCGATTTCATCGGCTTGGGCCCGGGCCGCACCGGCACCACGTGGCTCCATCAGGTCCTTGAAGGCCAGGTCGACCTTCCCTACGGGATCAAGGAAACACAGTTCTTCGGCTCCTTTTACGATAAGGGGATCGATTGGTACGGGTATCACTTCCGTTACGCGACTGGCGATCGCAAGGTAGCGGAGATTTGTCCCTACCTGACCCAGGCGCAGGCCCCCGAGCGCATCAAGCTGCATCTGCCTGAATGTAAATTCATCATCACGCTGCGGAACCCGATCGACCATGCATACTCGGCGTATAAGCTGCTTATTCATTTCGTTTGGGCACGGGGGACCTTCGAACAGGTGCTGAACAGCCGTCCGCACTTGGACAATGGCAATCGGTACGCGCGCCATTTGACGCGATGGTTTCGCACATTCGAGCGCGACCGCTTTTTGATACTCAGGTACGAGGATTTGCGCCGCGATCCTCAGCGCTACCTTAACCAAATTTGCGAGTTCACCAGTGTTCCTCGATTTCGGCTGTCCGATCGTGGCGATATCGGCGATGATGTCCACGCCTTTGAGTGCGCGCCAAAGAGCCGCAAGCTAGCCCAGAACGCACGGCACGTGATGTATTGGCTGCAGAGCCATCGGGCTTATGGAGTGATCAACGCTCTCGAGCGCGCCGGAGTCTGGCAGTTCTGTTATGGGCGCGGAGAGAAATTCCCGCCGCTTTCGCCGGAGCAGGAGTCAATGCTGCTTAAGCGTTATCTGCCCGAAATCGAAGCGCTCGAAGACTTGCTCAAAATCGATCTTTCGGATTGGAAGCGGCCACGTGCGCCGCGTATCGCGCCGCCGATCCGGTCCGACGGCGATGCACCCAATCTGAGCCTGGCTGCGGGAATCGCGTCTCCCGGCGGTGCGGGGCAGACCAATCGATAGCCGCCCAAGGCAGGATGGGGCGCAATGCCTCGCGTTTCTGTAATCATCCCGGTTTACAACTCCGAAAAGACCATCGCAGCCGCGATCGATAGCGTACTTGGGCAGACCTATCGCGATTTCGAAATAATCGCCGTCGATGACGGTTCAGCCGATTCAAGCCGGGAAATCCTTGGCCGCTACCAGGATCGGGTAAAGATACTGGCGCAAAAAAACCGTGGGCCTTCGGCGGCGCGAAATTACGGAGTCCGTGAGTCGGCTGGCGAATATCTCGCATTCCTTGATGCCGACGACAGATGGTATCCCACGATGCTCGCGACGATGGTTGAAGTACTGGATGCCGCCTCCGACTGTGTGCTCGCCTATAGCGACCTTTCGCTAATTGACAGCGAGGGGCGCCCGCTTGACACAACATTGGTAGGTGATCGCGGTGCACCGACTGTGGAGGACATGCTTCGGCAATTGTGGCCCATAATGCCGAGTGCGGTGGTCATGCGCAGGCGTGCATTCGATCGGGCGGGCGGATTTCCCGAGCCGCTCACCAGCTTCGAAGATGTGTATTTCTGGCTGCTGGTGCGTGAAATCGGCCCCATGCTGTATGTTCCCGAGGTGCTTGGAGAATGGCGCTTTGCGCATTTCCCAAACCCGCTCAAAGCCGGCGGAGGCCAGGAATTCGCGGGACAAATGTTCGATCACATGCTGCGCGAGCGCTATGGCGTATCGGGGCTGACGCACGTGGAAGCGCGCCGGCGCGCGCCCCGCAGCATTCTTGGTTTCATTGGCTTGCATGCACTCAAGGAGGGCGATCGTGCACGGGCCCGGCGCGCCTTTGCCCGCGCAATCGAGTTCGATCGGTACCGGGTAAAAAATTATCTGCGCTACATTCGAACATTCCTGCCTGCCCCGCTTGCATCTGCGCTCGGTGGCAAGGGCGGTCAGAAGACCGATTAAATCCGGCGGCTGGTTCAGGGGGCCGGAGAGTCCGCCTTGCGCCAATTGCGGTAGGCGCGGCCCTCGGAAAGGCCGTAGCGATTGAGCATCCGGTAAACCGTGTACCGCGAAACGCCCAGGAGTTCCGCCGCGCGATGGCAATTGCCGTTGGCGGCCTGCAGCGCCCGTACCAACGCGGTCTTCGACGCCTCGTCAATGGCGGCTTCGAGCAGATAGGTTGGCCCTTTGGGGGCCGCGGCGCCAGTTGCCGGCGCGGGACTTTCCCCGATTGCCTCGGGCGGCAAATTTATCCGCTCGGGCATCGCCTCATCCATCAATTCGGTCCGTGGCGCCGGCTCTCCGCCGTCGTAAAGGTACGGCGGAAGGTTTTCCACACTGATGCGATCGTTTTCGCTCATCAGCACCGAACTTTCGATCGCATTTGCAAGCTCGCGGATGTTGCCCGGCCAGTTGTAGGCGGAAAAGGCGTCCAGCGCGCGCTGCGAGATCAGCTTGATGCCCTTGCCGAACAGGCGGTTGTAATGCTCGACATAGTGCGAGATGAAGGCGGGGATCGCCTCGCGCCGCTCGCGCAGCGGCGGGACATAGATCGCGGCGGCATTGAGCCGGTAGAACAGATCGTCGCGGAACTGTCCCGCCTTGACCATCGAGCGCAGGTCGCGATTGGTGGCGGCTACCAGCCGGATATCGACCTTGTAGGTACGCGAAGATCCGACCGGCTGCACTTCCAGCGTCTCCACCGCGCGCAAGAGCTTGGGCTGAAGCTTCAGCGGCAACTCACCGATTTCGTCAAGGAAGAGCGTCCCGCCATTGGCGGAGCGGAAGTAGCCCATGGAATCCTCGCGCGCGTCGGTGAACGCGCCGCGGACATGGCCGAAGAGCTGCGACTCCGCAAGTGTTTCAACCAGGTTCGAACAATTGAATGTGACAAACGGCCCGCTGGCCGCCGGACCCATCGTATGAAGTGCGCGCGCTACGAGTTCCTTCCCGCTGCCCGATTCACCATGGACGAGCACAGTCGCCTTGTATGGGCTCAGGCGCGAGATCGCCGCCAGCATCTTGCGGGCTTGAGCCGACCGGACGACCATCCCGCCCAGCCGCTCCGAGCCTTGGGCGAGCTGCTCAAGGGTCAGCCAGTCGGCGGCATTGCCGATCGGTTCGACGGGCCGGCGATCACTTGCGATGTTCGCCGTTATGTTGTCCACGTGCGCCTCCCGGGGACACATTTTTGGTCAGAGCCTCGGCCTCGTTAAACAGTCATCAAGTTAAGTTTTAGATACCCGTCTAATGCAGTTTTTTTTATATAAACCACCAGTCAAATCGGCGTCAAGCGGATTTGCAACAAATTCTTCGCTAGAATATTGCAATATTTATCGATGGAAAGCAAATGTTGATGCCGATGTGCATGTCTGCAACGGCTTATGAGGCCCCTGATGTATCCTGAAAATCTCATGTTTCTGAACTGCCACAAGCTGATTTGCACCATCGGCGCAGGATGGCTTTTTTGGAAATATTTTTAGCTTGCGATGGATTATAGCCCCGCCGGCCCGTAGCCGTGAATTTTAGGCTTCACAAGTTTGCAGCGTAAGCGATCGAGATGGGGAGATTTGTGTTTCGACCATGGTTCTTATTCACGTTCCAGGATCTGAATGCGATCCACTCGACCTCTAATTTTCGGCACTGGTTCAGTTTGGGGTTTGGGGATTTTTCCAGAAGCGGCCGCGTATGAGGTGCCCGGCCCGCACTCGCCTTACACCGGGCGCTCAAGTCGAGCTTAGCGCTTCGAGGGGGTCATCGGAAAAAATACCCGTAATCAGAGGTAAAATTGGGTTCGTTTCGAAATTTTTCTAAAATATTTTTCACCGAAGAAAGGCAGCGCGACTTGATTTTTATCTGGGATATGCGGCGGCTGGCATCATTCTACCCGCTCCGGTCGCTGCCCATAAGGCTGAACCAGTTCAGCCTTGACCCCAGGGCGCCAGGCGGAAGCCTGGTGCTCTACCCGCGCTCGCAAAAATCGAACTGAACCACTACCAATTTTCGGAACTCCTTCCAATGACGCGATTTCCCTGTAACGATAGGCGTTCATGCCCGCGCAAGGGAGCCGTTAGCTCGAAAACCGGCTCGCCGTGACCCTGAACACCGTCCGACACAGGGCAACAAGCATCCGAAAGTAAAGCGGATTTCCGCTTTTCTGCGGCTCTGGGGAGAGCCGCTCTTGGACGCTGTTACGCCGTGTTTCGGGCACAGTTTGGGCACAGTCCGGGCGCAATCGCAGTCAGTTCGTTTTCGCTCAGTCACCGTCCACCGCGCGCTCCAACAAGGGGCGCGCTGTGGGCCAATCCGCGCATAATAGCCGCGCGCGGAAATCAACCGTTGCGCGCATCGAACGGCTCGAAAGCGAGCGCGATCGCGCAGAGCGCCGGGCCGCTTGGTCGGCAACTCGAACGGTCAACAAGCGCGAGCATTGCGCTCGCGGTCGCGGCTTCTTGGCGAACCATCAAACGCGAGAGTTCTACCCGGCGCCGTGCCGCCAGTGGCGCGAATGCGAAGCCTGTGCGCGAGCCTATGGTGCCGCGCTCGCGGCGCGTTGGTCGCGCGTCACCGGCTTGCGCGCGTTCATTGTTCTGACGATGCCACCGGGCATTCGCGAGCGATGGCAGGACAAGGATGCGATTGCCGAAATGATGCGAGCGTGGCATCGGCTCTATAAACGGATTTGCCGCCGCCTAAAGCGCGGAGAGTTAAGCCGGCGTGCAAGCGGCCGGCCGAAGCTGATGCACTTCAAGGAGCACGCAGGGGAGCATGGTGGTCTCCATCTCAACATCGTTTGGGACGTTGAATGGATCGAGCAGCATGAATTGTCGCGGCTCGCCGAGGCTTCTGGCTTCGGCAAAATTTGCCATGTGTCGAGGATCGGACGGGAACCCATCGAATTGATGAGTGGGCGCGCCGGTTGTTCGCCAAGCGTGCGTTACGCCGGAAAGCAAGCGAAATTCCGCGTGGTCGCCTATGCCCGCAAAACCGGCTCGCAAACAGGCTCCGGTGATGACTGGCCACGACACACAAGGCGTTGGAGTGCGGCGCGCGCGGCCTCGCGCGAGATGCGCGCGCGTGAAGCCAACCCGGACTGGTACTGGTCATCGACCGAGCCGCGCCCGATAGAAGAACCAGCGCAGCCATCCCGCCTGATTTGGCTCTTGCCGGATCGCTACTTGCCGCACCGTTCGCCTCTCGTCGTTCAGCGCCCCCGCCGCAACAGACGAGCTTATCCCTTTAAGCACATTGCTTCGGCGCACCTCTCTCAACCGGAGATGGAGAGGGGCGCCCGATTTGATGCGGAGCGCGGAGCCTGCGGGCGTGCCAGCCGTCTTTTTGGCTGGCGTGCCTGCTTGTGGAGCGCGGAGCGGCCAATGAAGCCGTGCGAAGCGGGCGTCCGCGCCATAGCGGAGCGCGGCGCTCCTACTTCACTTGACTAAAAACGAAACATCTGCACGTGGGGGAGGTGATTCGTTATGCGGGCTTAAGCAGGGTCGGGCAAAATAAATTATGAACAGGGTTCATCTATACCAGATGAGCCATACAGGATTCGTTAGGATCGATGCGACACTCGCGAGCAGCCATGCATCGCGCTTCGGAAGCCGCCAACGGCGTCCAACAAAAAAGAGCGCAAGAACACCAATTGCGGACCCGGAGACGACGAAATTTGTGACGAGAGCTCGCCACCCCCAGTGATATTGTTCAGCAATGGGAGCTGCGAGAAAAACATGGAAACCCCAGAAGCCAAATACTTCCTTAAACCACGGTGCGGCGAACATAGCGACCAGCGCCCCCAAACGGTCGGCGAGTTGAGCAAGCACCGTATAGAGGATCAAGTCGACAGAAACCGAGCGCATAGTTGCTGGTCCGGCTTTGATCGATGGGAGACCGATCACGACAAAATTCGCTGCGTAGTTCGCGAGCATCAGTATAGCAATCAAAGTAACCGCGTCTTCAGTGGAATACCGTTCGTACCATCTGGACCCTAGGAAATAAGTCGCGGTGTCGACCGGGTCGGAGAAAGCAGACGGAGTGATAAACGCATTTGCTGAGAATACCGTCAGCCACAGCAGGAATTTAGAATTGCCTCCAAAAATAGCCTTCGGTTGCGCGGCAGCGTGGCGGAGCGTCATGGCATCCGTCTAGCAAAGCAGCCGAAATCGTCGCGGTGGGCGGTGTCCGGGCGAGCCACGCCACCGGCGCGGCCCGGCACGGCGTACAGCCAATCGTTATAGCGTTGTGCCCGCATCTCCACCTCGGCATTGGAAATAAACGTGCCGTCAGCATTTCGCGCGAATTTCTGTGAGACGCTCGCCGCGCGGGCCAGTCCGGCGCGCCGGTTCGCTTCGATGCGAGCGGTTGATGCAGCTCGCACCAGCACTTGGTGATCGCCAGCATCAGCGTTTAGTGTGCCTACAGTGTGCTGGCAGTGGGGACAGATCAAAGTAACCATTTCACGCTCAAGCATATTACCCGCGACGATGCGGCTCCAGCATTATGGTGGAGTCACGATGGCGCGATGCTGGCGCTTCCGCAGAGCGTTTGGCGATTCTTGTGGACGGCTTTGAACAGGATGCAACAGAGTGGAACAAAAAACCCGAAAAATGAGACCGCCCGGACGCGCCAGACTTGACGTGCTGGCGCGCCGGGCGGAAAGTCATGCGTATGACTAGTACGCTGAGAGAGTCTCACCACAAATTCCCAGCTAAGTCGAGCACGCTCCCAGTTCAGACAGACGAGGTTCCACAGCTTCCGCCCCATTGCGATGTCTGGCAGAAGCCCGATGGTACAGTTCAAATTGCCCTTCGCTTGGAGAACGGCGCAGCCGGGTACGTCACGATCCGTCCGCATGACTTGCCGCAGTATTTGACGGTTCGCGAGACAGCTATGCGCTTGCGGGTTAGCGAGAGCAAAACGGCGAAGCTCGCGGGGGCCGCGACGGGCACAAAGTCGGGCACAGTGAGGCTTCCCAATGCGGGAAAACCACTGTAAATTTGTGCGTTTCTGGCCCCGCATCGGTGAGCCGTTAGCTCAGGCGGTTAGAGCATCTGACTTTTAATCAGAGGGTCCCGGGTTCGAGTCCCGGACGGCTCACCAAATTCATAGGCGAAGCGCTTGTGCGTGAGATCGGGCGCGCAGTATGTTCAATACGACGCAGCCGCATTTGACCTTCGGCTGGATCAGGGGGAGTTGATGGCCAAGGCCGCATATCGGGCGCTTTACAAGCTCGGGAGACGAGTCAGCAACGGGCGCCTTTACGGGACACCAGTTTATAAGGGCATCCGCGCGTTCCTGCGCAGGCAACTGGTGGCGGACGAGATCGTAGAGACCAACGGCTACAAGCTGGTGCTCGATCGCGACCTGTCCGCTTTCGACCCGACGATGGTCGATACCGGCGGTCCGATTTGGGAACCGGAGATGGTCGAGTTTTTGTCCCGGATCGTACGGCCCGGGCAGACCGTCATGGATTTGGGTGCGGAGAGCGGATATTTCGCGCTCCTGTTCTCGCGATTGGTGGGAGACAAGGGCCATGTTTACGCATTCGAGGCCGATCCGGTTAGTTCGGCGCGAATTGCCAAATCGATCGCGATCAACAATATCCGCAACGTCACGCTGATCGCCAAGGCGGTTAGCGATCGCACCGGGAAGGAGCGATTTTACCCCGATGGGATGCGCGGCGCGCTCGGCTATGAACGATTCGGCAACCGCCCCGGCATCGACATCGACTGCACGACGGTGGATGACGCTATCCCTCCATCCGCGAAGGTCTCCTTTTTCAAAATGGACATCGAAGGCTCCGAATGGCGCGCACTCAAGGGGATGAAGCGCACGCTTGCCTCGTGCGAATCGCTGATAACGGAGTTTCTCACTCCCGGACTGCGCAAGACCGGCGGCGATCCTTGGGAATATCTGGCGGCGCTCGGCGATGCCGGATTTACCAGATTGTTCGACGTCGATGCGCAGCGGGACACCAGCGCCGCGGAATTGAAGGAGCGCTACAGCAAGCTGACGCCGCGCGAGGAGCAGCAATTGATTCTGAATCTCTATTGCACGCGCGAAAATTCCGCCAAGGCTGCCGTGGGTGCCAACCGCTAGAACCCGATAGTCAACGTTGCACATGATGCGATGGCCGGTTGAAGAGCGTGGCGGCGTTGGATGTGATTGCGATGGAACCGGAGTGGCATCGTACAGCACGAAAGATGTTTACCGCCGCGTTCGTCATCGTGTGGCTGGAGGCGGTGAGCTGTTTCGGCTTTTTCATGATCCTATCGCGTGATGCCTCTCCGGTTGCGACATCAGCAGCGCCGGCAGCTATCATCAATCACGGCCACGCTTTGTATGTCGCGGTTTGGCGGAAGCGGCTGTATGACGCCTTGCTGACGGCGATGATGATTGGCATTCCTTCGATAATGGCAGCCGGATGGATTCTGCATTATGGGGTCGGCGTCAAAATATTCGACGGCCGCCGCTAATTGGAGGTTGGGCTATGGTGAATCGAGTTAGGGTGCGCGGCCGGCTGGCCGCAATTGCCTTGGCAGCGGTTGTTGGCTTCTGCATTCCGAAAGCGGAAATTCACGCTGCCAACCCGCCCTGGTATCCGTCGGTCGCAGCTTTCGAACATTATGATTCGGGCCGTACCCATCTTTTCGCAAAGGCCAGGTTTGGTGGAAATTATGCGGGCGGCAATACCGTCACCACGCTGGCGACCAATCCGAGCTACCCGTCAGCATGGAACATTACGTATTTGAACGCCAACAACGCCTTTCTTGACGGCGGCGGTTCGGGCGGCGCTGCGTCTTCCATCGGCGCGTACGTCGCCAAGATAAATCCAAAGACCCTCAATCCGATCTGGTACGACCAGCTTGATTATGCGGTACAAACCGGAGAGTGGGACTATCCGGGCACGATGGCGATTATGAAGGATGGCTTCATATACGTAATTTACGGATATCGCCTCTCGAAAATCGACCCGTCAGGCAAAGTGATTGCAACGCTTATCCTTCCGACCGGAGGTGCTGCGCCGGCAGACACCGCGTACAACGGCTTCAGTGCGGCCAGTGATGGGACCATCGTAGCGAAGTCATTCTATCGCCAAGCCGGCTGTACGATTCAGGGCCCGAATGCATTGTCGGAATGTCCGGATCCGTCGGATGTACCCAACTCAATCGCGGTCACGATCGATCCGCATGCCATGAAGGTAATCGAACAGACGACCTTGCCAGCGGACATCATCGGGCGGGTGACGGTCGGAAAGTACAAGGGACAGGAATACGCGTACTTTTTTTCCGTGAACACGTTCATTCGTTACAAAATCAATGCGGGGCACTTGACGTTGGATTCCTCATGGAATCCCGGACCCCTCCTGGTATCCGGTCAAACCGCGGGGTGGGCGGCGGTGCTGATCAATGACTGGGTCGTCGGCCAATGCAACGGGCTTCCCGCATCGACGGCGATGAGCGTCTTTGCGGTCAACCAAGGGGACGCCTCGAACCAATTTTCGATGCAGCCGTTTGCTGGCGATCCCATACCGCCCCTGGTTTTGGCGGCATTCTCGAAGCAGGGGCCCGGCGGCACACAAGCCATCAGTTGGAACGCGGCGACGGTTTCCGCCGACCCGGATACGAATTTGATCTATGCGATGGACGCGCTGCCGGGCAAAGTTGCCGCACTTCGCATCGGTTCCTCCGGACTGGAGACGGTCTGGACCGCGGATCAAACGACCACCGAATGGATCGCGATCATCGGGCCGCGCGGAAAGCGCGTGATCGTGGGCTCGGATATTCCGGGAGCGGAGATCCCGGATATCAATACCGAGGATGAAGTCGTGTGGCGCAATGCCGCGACGGGCCAGGAGATCGCCCGGTCCCCAAGGTTACCGAAGATGACCTCGGGAACGATGATCCAGCCTGACTACTTTGGCAACGTGTTCTATCCGGGCGAGGCAGGCACACTTTATAAGCTGCAGCCGTCTCCGTCCGGCTCTCGATAAAATGGCTGGCGGGCGCCGCTAATCTGTCACCGCGCCGACGCTGCTGCTGGCTACCTGCGCCGCGTACTTCGCCATCACGCCGCGGGTATAGCGCGGCTTGGGCGGAGTCCATGCCGCCCGCCGCCGGGCGATCTCGTCCTCCGCGACATTGAGGCGCAGGATGCGCTCGTCGGCGTCGATTGTGATCGAATCGCCCTCATGCACCAGCGCGATCAATCCACCCACCTGCGCTTCGGGCGCGACATGGCCGACCACCAGGCCATACGTGCCGCCGGAAAATCGGCCGTCGGTGATGAGCCCGACCGACCCGCCCAATCCCGCGCCGATTAGCGCGGAGGTCGGCGACAACATTTCGCGCATTCCGGGGCCGCCCTTGGGCCCCTCGTATCGGATCACGATCACATCGCCGGCTTTGATCTTTCCAGCCAGGATTGCGTCCAGAGAGTCTTCCTCGCGATCGAATACGCGCGCGGGACCGGTGACGTGACGGCTCTTGATTCCGGTGATCTTGGCAACTGCGCCTTCCGTGGCCAGGTTGCCCTTCAGGATCGCGAGATGGCCCTGCGGATAGAGCGGCTTGTTCCACGGATGGATTACATCCTGATCCGCGCGCGGCTCGGCCGGTATGTCCGCAAGTGTCTCCGCGATGGTGCGGCCGGTGATCGTAAGCGCATCGCCGTGCAGCACGCCGTGGCTCAGCAGAATCTTCATCACTTGCGGAATTCCGCCCGCGCGATGCAGGTCGGTCGTGACATAGCGGCCCGAGGGCTTCAAGTCGCACAGAACGGGAACCCGTCTGCGGATCGCTTCGAAATCGTCGATCGTAAGCGGCACCTCGGCCGCATGCGCCATCGCGAGCAGATGCAGTACCGCGTTGGTCGAGCCGCCCACCGCCATCACAACCGCGATCGCATTCTCGAACGCCTTGCGGGTCATGATGCTGCGCGGCAAGCGCCGATTATGAATTGCCTCGACCAGTACCGTGCCGGAGCGCGCGGCGCTGTCGGCCTTCTCGGCGTCTTCGGCCGCCATCGTGGAGGAATGCGGGATGCTCATGCCCATCGCCTCGATCGCCGACGACATCGTATTGGCGGTGTACATCCCGCCGCACGAGCCTGCGCCCGGACAGGCGCGCCGCTCGACTTCGAGCAGCTCCTCTTCGCCAATCTTGTGCGCGCTGAATTCGCCGACCGCCTCGAATGCGCTGACGATGGTCAGGTCGCGGTCACCGTAATGGCCGGGCTTGATTGTTCCGCCATAGACGAAAATTGCCGGGATGTTCATGCGCGCGATCGCGATCATCGCGCCGGGCATGTTCTTGTCGCATCCGCCCACTGTTACCACGCCGTCCATCGCCTGCGCGTTGCATGCGGTCTCGATCGAATCGGCGATAACTTCGCGCGATACCAGCGAGAACTTCATTCCCTCGGTGCCCATCGAGATGCCGTCGCTGACCGTGATGGTGCCGAACATTTGCGGCATCGCACCGGCCGCGCGAATCGCCGCCTCGGCGCGGGATGACAGCCCGCCCAAGCCCATGTTGCACGGTGTAATCGTGCTGTGGGCGTTGGCGATGCCGACGATCGGCTTGTTGAAGTCGGCGTCCTTGAATCCCACCGCGCGCAGCATCGAACGGTTCGGCGATCTCTGCACGCCCTGGGTTACAGCTTTGCTACGAAAATTATCGCTCATTCATCCATAGTCCGAAGAAACGCCGCATAAATCAATCGGCCAGCTATTCGAAGCTTAATCGAGGCGTCATGCGGAATCCCCTTGCATTGAGCAGGCATTCTTGTCACGTTGTAGCGGGCGATGCTGTGGGACCGGCATCGGGTGGGATTGCAGGCGTCAACCTTTCGACTGGGAGGGTGCCATGAAACGGATCGCAGTGAGGGTCCCCAGGATTGCGTCGTCTGCTGCCGCGATCGCGGCAGTCTTATTGGCTCTCACAGCGATTGGCATCAGCCGCGCCGGCGGCAATGCAATCTGGCCGGTGTTCCAGAACGACACGTCGCATGACGGCCAGAGCACGGTTAGCACTGCCGCTAACACCGGGAATTTCTCATGCGGGCCGGCGCCGTGTACTCCGAACACCAAGTGGACGGTGGGGCCGGGGACGATCAATCTAGCCAGTGCGCTCGATCAGTTCACCAATCCGGTCATTGATACCAACGCCTTCATTTATGAAGTCACCGATCCTGGTGAGATATTTCAAATCGCCGATTCGGGCGGTGCGGGTGGAATCAGTTGGGGGCCTGTCTCTCCATTCGGCAGCATCGGCAGTTCCTGCACGGGTAGTGGGGCGCCGCAGTTTTGTTGCACTGACGTTGCCGTCGGCGCTTGCGACAGCTACGATTCGCCTTCAGTCAGCAATGACAGCAGCACGCTGTATGTTATCGATCAGAGCGCCGTCGGCGCCGGAACGGCTTGCCTTGGCGGTCCGCCCTGCCACGGATTCCTGTTTGCCGAGAACACGATTGACGGGTCCGATAAATGGTCATTTGACATTACCACCGCCGGGTCGGGCGCCGGTCAGGGCGATCGTTCCGCACCGGTGGTCGGCTCCGACGGGACCATCTATTTCACAACTTTCGATGGCTGGCTAATTGCCGTGACCGACAATGGCGGTTCCGCCTCGCAGAAATGGGCTCTGAACCTCGGCACCGGGTCGAGGGCGAATGCCTCACCCGCGATCGACGCGAACGGTAAGATTTTCGTGGTTGACGACGGCAGCCATGTGTTCCGCGTCACTGACAACGGTGCTTCCGGAAATCTGGACTGGACGGACGGACCACTGGATACCGGCACTCTCGCCGTTCCGTCAATCGATAATACCAACAGCGTCCTCTATGTCGGCTCGACCGTCGGAAACATGTGGTCGGTCGGTTTTAACGATTCCGACAACACCACCCATAATAACGTAAAAGTTTCAGCATCCAGCTCCGCGCACACGGTATACTCCAGCGCGGCGATCAAGAGCGGCGGCGGAACGATTTACTATCCGACCTTCGTAACTACCAACGGTAAAATCAGGAAATTCACGGTGGCCGGCTGTCCGCTGGCGTGCGTTTTTACCGCATCATGGTCATTCCCGAGCGGCAGCGCTGGCGCTGTCAAGTCATCCGTAGTCATTTCGGCTAACGGCACCTTGTACTACGGTGACGAAGCCAGTTCGGTTCACGCATTGACTGACAACGGAGCGAGCGCGACCGAGAATGCGAACTATCCGTTCAAGAACACCCTGACTGTGGCGACCACCTCCTTCGACTCGTCGGTGGCGATCCAGAGCGACGGCACAATCTACGCCGGCAACTCGAGCGACATCTTTTTCCCGATCAACTCGAATCAGAGTTTGCCATTCACGCCGACTGCGACAGCGACCGCACCCGGGTCAACGCCGACCGCCACCGCGAGTCCGTCTATCACGGTGACGCCGACGCTGACGGCGACAGCTACAGCTTCGCTCTCCCCGACGAACACGACGACGGCCACGCCGACCGGCACCGTGACGCAGACGGCGACGGTCTCGCCAACCGACACGGCGACCACGACGGCAACAATCACGGCAACCTCGAGCAACACCACGACGGCAACGTCGACAACCACGGTCACTGTGTCGCCGACCGACACGGCGACCAGCACCTCGACCCAGTCACCGACATCGACGGTGACGGCTACCGCGACCTTGTCACCGACCACCAGCACCACGCCGACGCCAACCGCGACAACCACGGCCACACCCACTGCCACGATATCGCCGACCGCCACGGCGACACGTACCTCGACCGTCACCGCGACGTCGAGCAATACACCGCCCCCGACCTCGACTTCGACGATGTCGCCGACCGCGACGATTTCCCCGACCGCGACCGTGTCGCCGACCTCGACGCCGATTAATACGTTAACGTCGGTCTCGATCGTTCAGGCTGGCGGTATTACGACCAGCCTGATCTATCCGCCGACTGGCGTCGGGTACACGACCGTAGAGAGCCTTTCGGTAACTAATGTCGGTCCATCCGGTGGTAATGGATTAGTAATTCCGGGCGCCATCACCTCCGATCCGGAATTTGCGGTTACCGGCACCACCTGCCCCAATACTTTGCCAGGGCTGCCCCGGGGTAACAGTTGTACGATCACGGTAGGGTTCAGCCCCGACCACGTTGGCAACCCGATCAGCGCAACACTCACATTCTTCGACAACACCGCTGCCGGTTACACCTCGACGACGATGAGCGGGAGCGGAATCATGGGCCTTGGCCTTGCGCCGAACACCGGGTTGATTTACCCCTCGCTCTTGGCTGGCACGCCGAGCACATTGAATGCGACGGTGGAAAATTTCCAGACCAGTTCGATTTCTTTGGCAGGAGGAATTTCGTTCAGCGGACCCAATGCGGCGGACTTCTCTGTGGGTCCGCCTACCAGCGGTGCCGATTGTGCCGGGTCGGTCCCTGCCGGCGGCCCGACTTCGCCGGGCAAGTGCAATATTGGAGTTATTTTCAAGCCGTCGGCGCCTGGTCCTGAGTCGGCAACGCTGAAAGTCACCGGTGCGCCGCCATTCTCAGGCGGCGTGGCGAGCGTTGGGATTATTACTGGCGCGACAATCCCAGCGTCGGTGAGCCCGCCAATCTCGGTAATTTTTGGCTCGCTGTCAGTATCCCGGCTGCAGACGCAGTCCAAGGCGATCACAATAACGAATCTGGCCAGCACGCCGATTTCAATTGGTCCCAACACGATCACCAGCAGCGCCAGCGGCAGCTACACCATTTCGGGGGGGACCTGCGCGGCGGTTTTGGCCGGAGGATCGAGTTGCACAGTTGATGTGACGTTTGCGCCAACCGCAACCGGATCGCCGCTTACGGGCGCGATAGGGATAGCCGATGGGCCGGATCCAAAAAGCCCGCGCAGCATCTACCTGTTGGGCAATGGACTGCCATAGAGACACCTGATTATCCGGGATTCCGCCGTGGCCCTCTTGACGCCGGAAGCGGGGGACAATATCCGATCAAGCATGGAAGAGGCCGAACGCAGGCGGCGCGCGATGGAGTTGTGGAGCGAGGCGCTGCACTTCCAGTTGAGCGGCGACCTCGATCGCGCGGTGAAACTGTACACCGAATCGATCGAGGCGTTCCCGACCGCTGAGGCGTTCACCTATCGCGGATGGGCGTACGAGCGGATGGGGCGGCTCGACGATGCAATCGCGGAATGCCATCGCGCGATCGAAGCCGACCCCGCCTTTGGCAATCCGTACAATGACATTGGAGCCTATTTGATCGCGAAAGGGGAGCTCGACGAAGCGATCGGATGGCTGGAAAAGGCCAAGCAGGCGCCGCGCTACGAGCCGCGCCAATTTCCCTACATGAACCTGGGACGAATCTATGCTGCCAAAGGGATGGTCAAGCGCGCGATTGAAGAATTCGAAGGCGCGCTCGCGATCGCTCCGGACGATTCCGTCAGTACTTCCGCCTTGGCGCGGCTGCGCGGAATGTTGAATTAATCGCGTCAACCGCGCCGTTCCGCAGCGTAGCGTTTTCGGCCTTGCGGTGGCACATCAATGCCGCAAATCGCGACGCTAGCGTCATCGCGATGCCACGGATTCGCATCCGGGCTAAACGCCTGACTAATTCAGCCCAATATAGATAATCGTGTGAAGTTCGCTCGGTGTACCAACCGATGGCCCATCGCTTGCTCTCATTCTCGGACATGGAGGATGTCGTGCCCCAATCCGACTCGGGACCACGACAATTCAAATTAGGCGCGGTGATGCCATGACTGACGATGGAATAGTCGAAAATTGTACCGAAACGGCGGTGGACGGCGCCGAGCTGCCGGTGTCCGAGTTTGTCTCGCTGGAACGGCTTGCTCACGGCGCCGAACGCATCGGCGGGATGGTGGTCCGGTCGGTGCAGGTGCGCAAGGTGCTTAAAACAATTTCGCGGTTGGGTCCGCACAAGGCGAGCGTGCTGATTTGCGGAGAATCCGGAACCGGCAAGGAGCTGGTGGCGCGTGCTCTGCATATGCTGGGTCCGACGCCGAACGCACCGTTCGTGATTTTCAACTGTTCGAATCTGGTTGAATCGCTCGCCGAGTCGCAATTGTTTGGCCATGTGCGTGGCGCCTTCACCGACGCGCGCGAAAATTCGGAAGGGTTCTTCCGCGCTGCCAACGGCGGCACGCTGTTCCTTGACGAGATTGGAGAGCTGCCGCTGAAGTTGCAGCCCAAGCTGCTGCGCGCGGTCGAGACCCATGAAGTGCAGCCGGTCGGTTCGTCGCAATGCTATCGCGTGGACATTCGATTGATTGCCGCGACCAATCGGGACCTGCGTGCGATGGTGAAGACGGGCGAATTTCGCGACGACTTATACTATCGCCTCAACACGGCCGCGATCTTTATTCCGCCGCTGCGCGAACGGCGCGAGGCGATTCCGGCCTTCGTCGCTCACTTCGTCCAGCAGTTCAACGGATCGTGCGGAAAAAATATTAAGCTGCTCGCTCATCAGTCGGTCGAAGCGTTGTGCAGCTATTCATGGCCCGGCAATGTGCGCGAATTGGCGCATGCGATCGAAAGCGCGGTGATCCAGTGCGATGGCGAACGCCTGATGCCTTCGGATCTACCCGCGCATGTGCTGGACGGGACCGATTCCGCGATGCTACCCGACGGGGCTGACGAGAGCGCCGGCGAAGTTCTATTGGCTGACGGCGTTCCAATCGATGGCGCGAACGGGAGGCCGGGCGGATTTCTGCTCGACGACATCATCAAGAAGACTCTCGTGCGCTCGCTGGACGAAACCGGCGGAAATCGCCGCCGCGCGGCCGGCCTGCTTGGAGTGTCGCGATCGACCCTGTACCGGATGCTCTCGCGCTACGGGATCGAAGAAGAACGAATTCACGCGAGCAATTGACCTCACCGCGCCGGGCGCAATCGCTAAGGCGATTTCCCGGAATTTTGGATTGCAGCCATTAATGCTCGTGCGTTCGGATCGTATGGCGCAGCTGAAAGTACAATCGCGCATTCGTCGTGAGCTTCATTTTCGCGGCCCAGCTGATGTAACAGCGTTGCAATTTGGTAGTGAAGATTTGGATCGCCGGGCGCGACCGCCACTGCCAGTTTCAGCTCTACCAGGGCTTCCGAAGGCCGGTTCTCAGCCGATAGAACTTGCGCCAGTGCCGCGTGCGCATCCGGATCGAGCGGGTTGTGGTCGAGAACGGCTCGCAATGCATCCTCGGCGCCCTTGGTGTCGCCATGCTGGAATAAAATCTGCGCCCGCGCGATGGATGCCGCGCGGGTACCGCCTGCAGGTATCGCCGCCGCTTTCGCCAATGCCGCCGCCGCACCGGCACTGTCGCCGGCCGCGTCCGCGAACAACGCCATAGTAACGTAATCGCCCGGCGTCGGATGGCCTGCGCGAGCAAGCCAATTGGCCATCTGGATTGCCGCCGCGTGCGAATCGCCAAGCCGCTGATCGACCAGGGCCAAATCGTAGTAGATTTTGTCGCCTGCGTTCGGTTCAAGATGAATTGCTGTTTCGAGTTCATGTCTTGCCTTGGCGAAATCACCGCGCCCAATCAGGGCCATCCCCAGTCCGGCATGCGAAGCAGCTACATCGGGCTGCTGTGCGATGCTTTCGGAGAAGAGCGCGACTTCATCTCGCCAGTACCACTGCACACGGATCAGCGATGCCACCCAAATCACTCCGATGGCGCCCGCGCAAATCGAAACCGCGCGGCGGTGCCTGGCGCCAGATCGTGCAAAGTCGGCGGCCAATCCGGCGGCCGTCACGCATAGTCCAAAGGACGGCATGAACAGGTAGCGGTCCTCGAGCGCGGCGGGCGCAAAGAAGGAGTCGAGCTTCAGCATCGGCAAAAGCGCGATCACAAACCACATCGCGCAAAAGGCGTAGAGCCGAGGGCGTGCGGCACGCGCGATGAAGTAAAAAGCCGCGGTGCATAGCAGGATCAGCGCGATAGCGGGGAAGAGGAAATGCGGCGATGCGATACTGGTTGGAAAGGTCAGGTTGTGCGCCGGGCCGGCCCGCCATGGCACTACGAACAGCGTCAGGTAGCTCACGATCGCGGCAGGAATCGTCAGCGTGGCTTGCCAAGGGGAGATTCCGCCGCCGTGCCCGGCGACGGCGCCGAGCACGCAGTACCGCAGTGCCGCGTATGCGGCCAACTCGATCGCGTATGGAAGCGCGGCGATGAATGCCGCAATCGCCTTGTTCGCGCCGTGATCGCGAGCATCACCGGTCGGCCCCGAAAAGATGAAAGCGTGCGCCGCAATCAATGCCGGGAATGCGACGGCGCCCTCATAGTCCAAAAGTGCCAGCCCAAAGAGCGCGAGCGAGATTAGGCGTCCGCCGCGAATATTGCTCGCACGAAGGTAATACCAGAATGCCGCCAACTCGAGCGCTGCCGAAAACGGCGTTGCTGCCGCCGTGGGATAGGCAATCGCCTGCACATGTACCGGCATCAGCGCGAACAATCCTGCCGCGAGCAGCGCAACGGAATCATCAGCGATCAAGATCGACGCGACTTGAAACACGAGCCACACGACGAGCAGGTAGACCGCAATCATCGCGGCATGCCAAAACATCGCGTTCAATCCGAACAAATGATAGGCGAGCCACAGCCAGATATTATGCAGTGGACGATAAAACGGGCTTTGCGGCGCATGCAGTGGATCGTGATACCAAAGCACGTCGCCCGCGAATGACCTCCAAATGAACGATCCGTTGGCGAGATAGCGGTTCCTGACGATCTGTTCGATGTCGTCGAGGACAAAATCGTTGCTGAGCGATGGGCTAAGAACGACCGCCGTCGCTATCAGCAGCCGGATCAGCCAGGCACGTTCGCTACCCGCAATCGATGGGAAAGAAGCGCCTTGCCCGGAATCGCCTTGCGGTTCATGCGAACTCTCGTCTTTGCGGTCTGGGGAAGTCATTTGCTGCGAACATCCTAGGTCGGCGCGAGGCGCTGGAAAAGCCGCTTCGATTGGATCACAATTCATTTCGATGAAACGCGAGATCGTAATGCTTGTGACATTCGGCGCGATCGCGATGCTTGCCGGCGGAGCGGTTGCCGCCGGGCCGCCGCCGGACGATCTCGTGAAACTTGAGCGCAGGGTATCGCTCGAACTCGCTCACGTTCGCGATGCGGGCCCGACCGATCCCGATCGCCGCCAGCAACTGGCCGACGCCAACCGGCTCGACCGGGAAGGCGAGGATGCGATTAAGTCCGGCGACTTCCAGACTGCGTATGATCGCCTGCACAGGGCGGACGCCATCCTGGTTCGCCTCCTCGACGACTGAATCCTCACGGCCGCGGGAATTCTGCGCAGTTGCCGCTTCTGATAAGTTCGATCCGTGGATGATGCCATGGCCGGTTTCGATTCGATCTGGCTCGACGCGGTTCATACTCTTGAGCGCGGGGATCCATTCGCACTTGCCACGGTCGTAAATGTCCGCGGCTCGACCCCGCGCGAGGTGGGGGCGAAGATGATCGTCCATAAGAACGGCCAATCCGGCACAATTGGCGGCGGATGCGGCGAAGCCGAGGTCTTCCGGAAAGCTCAAGTGTTACTTCAAGAAGAGGGCGGAGCCCGGATGGCCGAGGTCGACCTGACCGGTGATTTCGACCAGCGCGAGATTGGAACCTGCGGCGGCATCATGGACGTGTTTATCAGTCGATGGACACCCGCTCGCGACCTCGATCTCGCCCGGCGGCTTGCCGGCGCGGCAGAGCGCGGTGTGGCAGGCGCGCTGATCAGCGTGGTCGATCCCGGCGCGGCGGGCGAGGCGCCGGCCGGCGCGCATGCTTTCGTGGCGGCAGGCGCGGCGTTCGAGTCAGCGACCGCGCCTGGCATCCCCGCGCTGGTGCTGGATCGCATCAGGGGACAAATTTTAGATGGCGTTCCGTGCTTGCTAGGACTAGATGGCGAAGGCATTCCACGACCGGTTGGCCGAATCGGTCCGAACGGCGCGGCGCGCATCTTCGTCGATCCTGTCATCGGCGTCGAGCGGTTGATTGTCGTGGGCGCCGGGCACATCGCGGTACCGCTGTGCGATATTGGCGCCGCAACCGGATTTCGGGTGACCGTGATCGACGACCGCGCGTCGTTTGCGAATCGGGAGCGCTTTCCAAAAGCCGCCGAAATAATCGTTGCGCCGTTTGTCTCGGCGATCGAATCGCTTGCATTGGATTCGCGATGCCGCCTGGTGTCCGTCACGCGCGGCCATTCGTTCGACGAAGAAGTCGTGCGCGCCGCGCTGATGAGCCCATGCGGGTTTGTCGGGATGATCGGTTCTCGCCGCCGGGTGGCGGCGACAATCGAGCGGCTGGCGGCACTGGGTGTGCCGCCGATGCGCCTGGAGGCGCTTCACGCTCCGCTGGGATTGGCAATTGGCGCCCAAACGCCGGAGGAGATCGCCGTTTCGATAGTTGCTGAATTAATCCGCGAGCGGCGCACCGGCGAGCGCGACGAGATGACGCTCGGAGTGCGGCTGGGCAAACTTTCACGCCAGCCATGACATCAGGTCGCGATTCCGCCACGGGTACGACGCGCATCGAAGGAATCCTGCTTGCGGCCGGCGAGTCGCGCCGCATGGGTTATCCCAAGCCGTTGCTGGAGTTAAACGGCAAGCCATTCATCTCGGCGATCGCATCGACGATGCTTACCGCCGTGCCGCGATTGATCGTCGTGCTCGGCACGGAAGCAGAGCGCATCGCACGCGCGCTACCGGACGATCCGCGAATCATGGTGGTGCTGAACCCAAATTACTCGCGCGGACAATTGTCATCGCTAAAGGCGGGGCTCGCATCCGTGGAGAACGATGCCATCGGCGTCATGGTTCACCTATGTGACCATCCAACGGTTCGTGCGGATACGTTTCGCGCGGTGATAGATCGATTCACAAAGAGCGGACAGCCGATCGCTATCGCGCGCCATGCGGGCCGCCGCGGCCATCCGGCGATCTTCGCCCGATCGGTCTTCGCCGAACTGATGGCGGCTCCGGACGGGGAGGGCGCCCGCCGCGTGGTGAATGCCGCCCCGGGCCGGGTCGTCTATGCTGACGTGAACGATTCCGGCGTAAACTTGGACCTCGACACACCGGCTGACTTGGAACGCGCGGGAATATCGCTGCCACAGCCGCGCTAGCGGTTGACCGCGATATGGCCGAAAATGGAGCCTTAGAGCGGCGAAATTACCGCGCATGATTCGGTGTAACCGGCTTGGAGAATGAACGTATTACAGTTTGGCTATGCTCGGGTTATCCGCAGCGCGGAAGATGACGGGTTGGAGCTTGGAGGCAAAAGCTGACGAGCAGTTGATAGCCGAAGTATTGGAGGGTAACAGCGCCTCCTTTACCGAGCTTGCGGCGCGCCATCGGTCGCGAATCGAACGGTTGTGCCGCCGCTTCTTCCGCGACGATGAGACCGCGCGCGACCTTGCGCAGGAGAGTTTTCTGCGCGCGTTCGCCGCGTTGCGCGACTATCGGGCCGAGATGCCGTTTGGCGGATGGCTGCGCGCGATCGTCATCAATCTTTGCTACGACGAATTGCGCAAGCGCCGCCGCCGGCCCGAGGAGTTGATCGCCGATTTCAGCGCCCCGGAAGCCAACTGGGTCCAGCTGGTGAACGACGCTACTCCCGAGCAGATCGTCGGCGAAGCGCAGGAGCGGCGGGAGGCGTACGATTTGGCCCATCAGTTGCTCGACTCGCTGCGGCCCGAGGATAGGATGGTTATGGTTATGAAAGAGACCGAAGACATGAGCGTCAGCGAGATCGCGCAGGCGCTCGGATGGAGTGAAGCCAAGGTGAAAATCCGCGCATTTCGCGCCCGGCAGTCGCTTCGCAAGCAGGCGGAGAGGATGCTTAAATTGGGAGCGAACGCGGCGGTGAGATCATGAACTGCTTCGAAACCAGAAATGAATTTGCGGCGTTATGGCGCAAGACCGCAACGCCAGATCGGCGTGCGGAGTTGCTGGAGCATTTGCGCGGATGCGACAAATGCGACCACGCGTTTCGCCTGTTTGCACTGACTGCGCCGGTGCTCCATTCGGACGATGTGCCGGCGGCGCCGGCATCCGGGTCGGCCTGCCGCGAATATCCGTTTGATTCTCCGGCGCGCCGGGTGGTTCCGATCGCGCGCCGCACTGCAGTTGCGCCGCGCTGGATGGCAGTTGCGGCCGCCGCACTCCTGATGCTGTCGGGGACGGCGGCGTACCTATCGGCGCGCATGCCCGCCGAGTCATTGAGCGATGCGCTGTCCAGCGGCGATACCGACCTCAATAATAATTCGGCGAACCAGGGCGATCTGTTCGGACCCGACCAGCCGGCCAAGGTTGACGACTTTGCCAGCTAGGTCCAGCCTTTGGATCAACCTGATGATCGGCGCCTCATGCGTCGCGCTCGGCTTCGCGATCAGCACGGCCGCGTACCGGATGCGCTGGCTGGAGGTGCCGGGATCGCCGTTCGTGGCGCGGCTCGATCGCGAAGTCCATCTGACTGCCGCTCAGCGCGACCAAATTGAAGACATTATGCGGGACACGCGGTTCAAGGTGATCGGTCTGCATCACAAGTTCGAGCAGGACCGCCATCAGATGTTCTGGGATGCGTTCAGCCAGATTCGCGGGATTCTAACGCCCGAGCAGCAGCGGATTTTCGATCGCGACTTCAAGCCGCCTTCGGGCCACGAAGGGTTTTTTGGCGGGCATCATGAGCATTTCGACCACGGCGAAGGGCCGATGCCAGCGCCGCCCGCGCCTCCCCCCGGACCGCCGCCGCCGCAATCTCCGCAGCACTGAGATTTAAAAAATTACAGGGCGCCGAGCGACTTTAAGTCATGCTCGGCTTCGGCCGACACCGACGGATTGTGGCTGCGATCCGCCATTGCAATCCGCAGGTACTTGGCCGCCTCGTCGCGGCTGCCTTGCTGCATCAGAACTTCACCGATCCTGAGCGCGGCGAACGAATTGGTCGGTTCGAGCGCATACGCCTTGTGAAACCATGCCAGCGCATCGTCGGTGCGAGGCGGCGAGAACGACAGATACGCCTCCCCGATGTTCAAGTAGCCGGCGACCTGATGCGGCTTGTTCTTCACAAATTTCTGATAGACCTTCACGACATTCTCAGGATCGGAGCGGGAGTTGTAGTACTCGCCCAGATAGACATAGGCCTCATCGCCGGCGGGGTCGATGTCGGTCGCCTGCCATAGCAGCTTCACGGCGGCATTGCTGTCGGTCATCTTGATTGCGGCCTCGACAAGCGCGTGCGCCTTTGCGGTGTTTGAGTCTTGCGCGAGTGCGGCCGGCGCAATGAGCACGGCAATCAGAGTAAGGGCGGCAAATAAAGCCGATGAGTCTCGCGCCAAATGAAATTCCATCGCTTTCGATCAATCGCGGGGATTGCTACTGAAATGGTGGCATGAACGGCGGGTTTTGCAAAGCCATCGTGCGGCGGCGATGAGGCAGCTCCGATTCCACGTCAACGGTCTGGAGCTGAATTGCCTCGATTATGGCGGCGAAGGAAAGCCGCCACTGCTGTTTTTGCATGGCGGCTCGGCTCACGCCCATTGGTGGGACTTAATCGCCCCCGCATTTGTCGATCGCTATCATGTGCTCGCGCTCGACCAGCGCGGCCATGGCGACAGCGAATGGCCGAAACAGTGGGAGTACGGCACGAGCCATTACGCCGCCGACCTCGAACAGTTGATCGGCGGATGGGGCTTGGGCGCGCCGATTATGGTGGGCCATTCGATGGGCGCGCACAACGCGATGGTGTATGCCGCGGCGCACAGCGATCGCCTTTGCGCACTGGTGATTATCGATTCATTGCCCGACTACAACGAGCGCGCGGTCGCATTCCTGCGCACGTTTGCGGACAAGCCGGCACGCCGGTTTGCCTCGATCGATGAGGCGATTGCGAATTTCCGCCTGCTCCCGCGCGAGACGCTGGCGCCAAGGGATATCCTTGATCAGGTTGCGCGCCACAGCTTCAAACGCCTTGACGACGGCGCATGGACACACAAGCTCGATCGCCGTACGCTCATTCGCGAGCCGATCCGCGTCTGGGACGACTTGCGCCGAATCACGTGTCCGGCACTGGTCGTGAAAATCGCGAAGAGTCCCGTACTTTCGCGCGAGGCGGCGGAGCGGATGGTTGCGGAGTTGCCGAACGGACGGCTCGCCGAGGTAGCCGATTCGTATCATCACGTGATGTTCGATAATCCGGCGGCGTTGATCGCGGTGCTGAACGATTTTTTCAGGGAAATTAAGTGAGCGAACCGCACAGCCATATTCTCCACGGCACGCCGCGGCTGCATTACCTGGAATGGAACCCGGGCGGCGCCCGCACGATCATTTTGATTCACGGGAATTCCGCCAACGCATGGTGGTGGGAGCCGATGGCTCGCGCGATTGGGCCGGAGTTCCGGCTGCTGGCGCTCGATCAGCGCGGTCATGGCGACAGCGAATGGGTTCGTCCGGCGGCATACGCGCCCGAGGATTACGCGGGCGATATCGCGCGGCTGATCGAGCATGCGATATCCGGCGGCGGCCAGGCGATCGTTGCCGGCCATAGCATGGGCGGCCTCGGCGTGCTTGCATTCGCGCGGGCGCATCCGGGCCGCGCGCGGGGAGTTGTCGCGATCGATATTGCGGTGACCTCCAGCCACGGCCGCGATCGCTATTTGCGCCGGCTGCGGGCGCTGCCGGTCGTGACCTACCCGGACTTCGAGACCGCGAAGGGGCGGTATCGGTTGATGCCGAAAGAGGGCGAGGTCGATCCGGCGATACTTCACGACGTTGCGGCGCGCAGTTTCGCGCGCACCGAAGACGGGCGCTGGACGCTCAAATTCGATCGCAAAACTATCGTGGGTGTCGACGGCCTCCACGTGCTCGACACGATTCACGAGATCTCCATCCCGACGATGCTGGTGCGCGCAGCGAACAGCCGCATCATGACGGCGGAGGCGGCCGAGCAGGCGCGCGCATCGAATCCGCATGCGCGGCTGGTGACGATACCCGACTCGCACCATCACCTGCCGCTGGAGCGGCCCGCCGATCTCGCACGAATCATCGCGGAGTTCGCCGACAGCATCTGACGGCTACAGCGCGCGCGACATCTTGCGATGCGGGATGGCGACTTCGTCGAATATGGGGCCGAACGCCCGGAAGCCGCACTTGGAATAGAAATCGGCCGACCGGAGTTGCGCGTGCAGAAGCGCCCGGCGATAACCTTGCGCGCGCGCGCGCTTCATAAGGTATTCGAGAATCGCGCGCCCCACACCCAATCCTCGATACCGCCGAATTACCGCCATCCGTCCGATCTTGGCGATGCCGCGCCGGCGATCGTGCGGATACATCCGGCCGGTACCAACCGCCTTGCCGTTCACGATCGCGAGTGCATGCAGAGATGAATTGTCGAGCTCGTCGACCTCGAGTTCCTTCGCGATTCGTTGCTCGCGGACGAAGACGCGGATGCGAATCGAGATTGCGGTGCGCAATTGCGTCGGCGTCTTGACGGGAATAACGCGGATTTTCCGGTGTGCCGGCATCGAGTCCTCAGTAACGCTGGTGTGGCGACGGGTCAAACCGGCTTAATCCACGATTGGCGGCTGTGCTAGCCTTTCTCTGCAATGGCGGAGCAAGTCAAATCGGCGAGCGATGCGGAAATATCACGCGCCGCGGAGATGCTTATGCGTGCGCGATACCCGATCGCGCTTACCGGCGCCGGGATGTCGGTGGACAGCGGGATTCCGCCATTTCGCGGGCCCGGCGGGCTGTGGACCAAGTATGGCGAGCCGCCGATGAACGGATTTCAGCGTTTCATGGCCGATCCGAAAAAGGCGTGGGAGGAGCGGTTATCGCGCCGCAACGACGAACTGTTCAAGCCGCTGGCGGTGGCTAAACCGAACCCCGGCCATCACGCACTGGTGGAGCTTGAGGCTTTGGGCGTGCTGCGTTTTGTAATCACGCAAAACATCGACGATTTGCATCGGCAGGCGGGGCATAATGCGCTTGCCGAGATTCACGGCAACTGGACGCTGATCCGATGCCTGGACTGCGGAACCCGGGTTCATGGCGATTCGATTACCCTCGAGACATTGCCGCCGGCGTGTCCGCGATGCGGCGGTTTGCTCAAGAGCGACACCGTTTCTTTCGGCGAGCCGATTCCGATCGATGTGCTCAATCAATGCGCCGAGCATTCGGCGCGGGCGGATCTTGTGATCGTGGCCGGCACGTCAGCGACGGTCTATCCGGCCGCCGGCTTTGCGCTCGACGTAAAGCGGCGCGGCGGAATCATGATCGAAGTCAATCTCTACGAATCGGAGCTCACGCCAATCTGCGACGTGAGCCTGCGCGGCAGTTCCGCGGACCTATTGCCGCGGCTGGCCGCGGCCGTATCTCAGCGCCAGAACCGGAAGTCGTCTTAGCTGCGCGGTTCCGCCGGCGCGGAGAGCATCGTTTCGATGTAACCCTCCTCCGGCTTGGGGAGCGATGGGGCCGGCGCGGCGCGCGTCTGCAGCAGGACCATCTCGTTGCTGCCATCCAGCGCGGTTGGATTGCTGACCATCACGACCGTGAAGTGGCCGCGGCGCTCGGGTGACATCGCGTCGTAAATGGCGCGCCATCCGATCAAATATTCCGGCAAATCGGGATCGTCGAGCGTCACGATTGGAAACGATTGGCGGCTGTAGAAAGCAAAGTCGTAGTTGAGCCCGCCAAGATATGCCGCCCGGCTGTCGCCGATTACGCTCATCGCGTGCTGGGTGAAATCCTTCAGGGACAGGGTGTTGGCGATCGCGGGGACAACGATCAGGTTGCCGACCAGCACCATCGCAAGCATCCCGCCCGCAACGCCCATCACAACTCGCTCGATCGCGGGCCGGGTGCGCAGCAGGAACAACCCGGCCGCCATTGCAACGATCGGCAGCACGACCGACAACAGCGCGTATTCGCCGACGGCGGAATCGAGCATCGGAACAAAGCGTGGCGCGACGATGCCAACCCGCGCCAGCAGTCCGCGCAATACGTTGGGGGAAATGGCGAGCAGTGCGACGGCGGCCAAGGCGCTCTCACCGACGACGGTCATCACAAAGCCGCTGGCTCTTGCCGCAAAGAGGACCGGGCGGCGGGCCCGCTCAGGCAGCAATATCGTCTCGCGGACGTAGATCGCCACCAGAGTCGCAAGCGCGGGATATAGACAAAGCAGGTAGACGCCGCGTTTGCTTTGGGGGAAGTGGTAAAATACGAGCACGACGGCGAACCAAATCATCATGTACCGAAACGATGCATTCAGCGGGAGCGGATCCCGCCGCGCGCGCCGCATCACCACGAACAGTAAAAGCGTCCATGGCAAAAAACCCGCGAGCAGTGCCATGTCCATGTAATACAAGGGATGTTGATGGCCTTCGTGAAAGTCGGCGGAGCCGAAAAAGCGGGCCAGATTTTCCGCGAGTATCTGCTTTCGAAAGAAGCCGGGTCCGCCTTCAATTATCGCCCCGACGTACCATCCGCCCGCGATAATCAGCACGATAATCGCGCCGCGTACCAGTCCGAGTTTGCCGATCATGTCCCATCGCCGTTCCAGCGCGATCCATGCCAATGCGACTCCGGCCGGCAATAACAGCCCGACGGGACCCTTGGTCAGGACGGCGAGCGCCAGCGCAAAGTACAGCAACATTTTTCGGCGGGTCAGCCCCTGCGCCATCATCAGGAATTCGAAAAACGCCAGCTCCATGAAAAACGTGAGCGTCATGTCTACCCGCGCGCTGGTGGCCGATTGCAGATACTGGAAACTGGTTGCCATCATCACCGCCGCGAGCAGCGCTACTACGTCATCGAACAGCCGGCGAATGTAGAGGTAACAAACGAGCAGGCCGGCGATAGCGAATGTGGCCGAGGGCAACCGCACGGAAAATTCACTGACGCCGCCCATCACCAGTGACGCGAGCGCGGCCAGCCAATGCATCAGCAGCGGCTTGGATGGAATCTCGACTCCCGCCCGCATCGGCAGTAACACGCCTCCGCCATTCACGATGTCGAAAACGGTGACGGCTTCGCGCGGCTCGCCCTTCGTATAAAGCGGGTATGCGCCCAAGTTCACGAGA
>DATKOZ010000041.1:0-2905 GCA_035524375.1 Binataceae bacterium (SeqCode)
ATGCGCTGCAAATAATCGCCGGGGTCACTGGTGAACTTGGATGATCAGATTATCGCGTGTCAAAATCGTTTAACGGAACTTGCGAAAGAGCTACACACTTAGGAGACCGCCCTAACGTAGCAATCCGCGGCAACGCGAGAAAGCGAAATGTCGGAAAACCCTCTCTAATCGGGATTAGTTAGGGCGTGTACTCATAAACGCGCAGATGTCGGGTTTTGGAGGCAAGGCGGAAATCTTGTGCTCGTTCTGAGCTTTACCGGTTGTGACCCTGAGTAGACCTCAATGCTCGTTCGTGATCAGGACCGATTTGATCCGGACGGCGTTAGTAGTGGTCCGTCCACACCGTGGAGAGCGGGCCTATGAAACGGCGCGAGTTCATCACGCTCATCAGTGGGGCGGCCGCGTGTTGGCCGCTCGCTTCGTTCGCGCAACCAGCGGAGGGGATGCGGCGCATCGGAGTCTTGTTTGTCACTGACGAGAAAGTCCCGGTAGCGGCGGCCCGAAAGGCGGCCTTGCAAGACGGATTGCAAAGTCTCGGCTGGTTTGAAGGGAAGAACATCGAGATTGATTATCGCTTCGGTGGAGGCGATGCCAAACGTGTAGAAAGCGAGGCCGCTGAGCTCCTTCATTCCAACCCTGATCTGATCTTGGCTCAGGGTGTGCTTGGGGCACAATCGATGCGGCGAGCGACACTCTCCGTGCCGGTCGTCTTCGTGCAAGTGGCGGATCCCGTTGGCGGTGGGTTTGTCAGGAACCTAGCCCACCCCGGGGGCAATATGACCGGATTTACCGACGCCGAATACGCGATGAGCGGGAAATGGCTCCAAATCCTCAAGGAAATCGCACCACTAGTTAAGCGCGTTCTTGTTCTGCTCAGTCCCGGAAACACTGCGCGATGGACAGGGTATTTTCAAGCTCTCCAAGCGACTGCGCCGACGATCGGCGTCGAAATCATTCCTGGAGCCGTTCGGGACCTTGACGACATTTCCCGCAACATCGAGGCATTCGCCGGTGCACACGCTGTCGGTCTGCTGGTCCCGCCCGATGCAATCACCACGGAACACCAGCAAACCATCTTTGCCCTGGCCAATCGGCATCGCCTACCGGCGATCTACCCTTATCGCTTCTGGACTGAGGCCGGCGGGCTGCTTTCTTATGGCAGCGACACTGTGGGTCAGTTTCGCCAGGCGGCATCCTATATCGACCGAATCCTGAAGGGCACGAGCCCGGCGGATTTGCCGGTCCAGGCAACCGTAAGGTTCGAACTGGCAGTGAATCTGAAAGCCGCCAAGACCATTGGGCTCGAAGTACCGCCGACGCTGCTTGCGCGCGCGGACGAGGTCATCGAATAAGATTTTTCGCCGCACTGCATGAGTGCGGACATGATGCTGTGGACGGCTCCTCCACCGGCACGAGAGTGCCAAGGAATGGGCGCCGGTTGAAGGCAACCACGATTCGGAGGAGCTACACATGCAGTCGATTTCGACAATCGGTCTCGATATCGCCAAGTCGGTCTTTCAAGTGCATGGCGTTGATGCGACTGGGCAAGTGGTCGTCCGCCGTCAGCTAAAGCGGCGTCACGTTCTAGGGGTTTTCACGAAGCTTCAGCCGTGCCTCATTGGCATTGAAGCTTGCGCCTCGTCGCATCATTGGGCGCGTGAACTCCAGGCGGTTGGGCACATCGTGCGATTGATACCGCCGGCCTACGTGAAGCCGTATGTCAAGCGGCAGAAGAATGACGCAGCCGACGCTGAAGCGATTTGCGAAGCGGTCACGAGGCCCAACATGCGGTTCGTGCCGATCAAAACGATCGAGCAACAGGGCTGCCTGGTTCTTCATCGCACGCGCCATCTTCTGATCCGCCAGCAGACTGCCACCATCAACTCGATCAGGGCGCATCTTGCAGAATTCGGGATCGTCGCACCGGTTGGGCGCCGAGGCGTCGAGCAACTGCTCGGAGTGATTGCCGACGCCAATGACATCAGGGTGCCGGAGGTTGCGCGAGCGTGCGTTGCCATTCTCGGGGTCCAATTGAAGCAGCTCAAGGCGCAAATTCTGGAGCTCGATCGTCGGATCCTGGCTTGGCACCGATCGAGCGAGGCGAGGCGGCGGCTCAATCACATTCCTGGCGTCGGCCCACTGCTGGCCACAGCTCTCGTGGCGAGCATTGCCGAACCCAAGGTGTTCCGGTCAGGTCGGGACTTCTCAGCCTGGATCGGGCTGGTTCCGAAGCAAAACTCAAGTGGTGGCAAGGAAAAGCTCGGCAGTATCAGCAAACGAGGAGATCGCTATTTGCGTAGTCTGTTCACAGCCGGAGCGCTCGCCGTCATCCGCTATGCCAAAATCCACGGGACCAAGCATCGGCCCTGGCTTGTGGCACTGCTGGCAAGGCGGCCTACAAAGGTCGCGGCGATAGCACTGGCTAACAAGCTCGCGCGGATCGCGTGGGCCCTGATGACGAAAGGTAGCCGTTACAGGCAACCGGCAGCGCTTATGGTTTGACGAGATCGCGTCGGGCGTCCGACGTGATGCGACGGTTGGAAAGGGCAAACAGCACGTAATGCAGAGCCGGTCGATCTGGCGATCAGGACAACCCAGACGGGCCAAGGCATCATAGAATGCGAGGTTATGACCGGGACCTGATCCGCGGAGGGCATTATGGCCAGCGGCCGGGTGTGCCGCGCTCAAAGGCCGAACACATGGCTGCTCCGACCAATGCTGCAGACGTGAAGAAAGTCCTTGCCAACCCGGAGCCGTCCACACATGTGCAGGTTTTCGGCCGCCGGGATGCAGGCCTATCCACGCGGTAAGGCGGCCGGCGGCCGAAAAGCGCCAAGGCACGAAATCGCGGGAGGTGTGTGGCGGCGGTGCCGCGGGCGCTATGGGGAATTAGCCGCGGGTTTTG
>DATKOZ010000042.1:0-13622 GCA_035524375.1 Binataceae bacterium (SeqCode)
GGGGCCTTCGCGGGTTTTTGTTTCCTTGGAATGGAGGCGAAGCGGCGGCCCGATCATCACCAGGCTTCGGAAATCCGCCCGATGGATGCGGTTGCCGAACCCGACCCATCCTTCATCCCAACGACAGCCGTGCAGAAAATAGGCGTGAAGGCATCCGAGGTTGCCGGTCAGCAGTACGAGGTCGGGGGCCGATACGTGCCGGGGATGGCTGCCCGGATCGCCCGCTTGATACCGCGCAACTGGCAAGGGGCGGGTCGTGTCCATGCGCGCTTCGATCTCGCGCTGAGAGGAATCGATACGCAGCACCTCGTCGATCAGGAATGCCTCCCTCGAATATAAAAACGTGGAGATGAACCGATCCAGTTCAATCTTCGAAGGTGCGCTCACGGCGACGAATCATTACAAAGAGTCATGCGAAATGACAAACAAGGGACCGGACGTTTTCTCGGAGTGGCGCTGCCCTAGTGCCGGCAAGCAGGCGACCACAACCTTGTGCCCGTGATTCAGCTGGATTGCGATGGCGAAGCTCACTTCGACTTATGGTCTCTCGCGCAGGTCAGTGTTTCTGATAGCTAGTATTTCGTTTTCTAATCAGTAACGTTCCATCGTAAACCCTGCGAATCGCCCGCGTTGGCGATGTCTTAATCTGTGCAGCCTTGAAGCAGGCTTCAACGAATTCTCTGAAGCGGCCCGTTTCCCAACCCGTTTCGCCATCGACCACGCGCAGGCCGAGATCGGGTTGAAACTCCCGCCACGTGGGAAGCAGGAGATTGACCAGGATTCCCTCCAAGTCATTCCTCGACCTTCCCTTCGGTTGATATTCGCGCGCGGCGCGCCGCAACGTTTCGTATGCACTGCGGCTGATTGAACGGCGAACGGGTTTGAAACGGGAGAAAAAGTCTAACGCGAAGGGAAGTTGAGCCTTCGTGGCGAGGTCGCAGTATTTCAGCTCCAGGATTTTTCGAGCCGAGTCTGGTAGGGCATTTACGGCTGCGAGAATTTCGGCATCGGGTCTGGCGGCCAGAGCCATTAGGGCCTTCTTTGCTTCCCGTTTCGAGACCTTGATTCTCTCGTCTTGCACTAAGGCATGATAGGTAGCAATCGCCTGCTGAACTTCGGCTATCGCCTTGGCGGCAGCGTGTCCCTTTACCGCGAGCGCCGCAATGATTGGCTCGCATTCATGCGGCTTCAGCCGAACTAACGGTTCCCAACCCACAACTTTTCTCCCGCCTTATTCGCCCGCCAGCTCTCATTTTTGACCATGTGTGCCCTGATCTGCATTTTGGCAAGATTTAGCTGTTTTGAGGATATGCCATGCAAGCGGACGCGAAACGCGGTGTGTAGCGGTCGCCGCTATGAATGGCGGTGGAGTTGATGATGTGGCGAATAAAGGAGTTTTGGCTGTGAGCAATGCCGCACTCAATTGGGCGTGGGAACAGCAGATCGAAGCCGGACCAAAATTCGTATTGATAGCGGTCGCTGATTTAGCAGATGCCGCCGGATATGCTTGGCCAAGCCAAGCAACATTATCCGCGATGACTGGGCAGGGCGAGCGCACCGTTCGTCGGCACCTCCGCTGGAACGAAATAAACGGAATTATTCGACGAACCAAACGCTTCAGTGCCTCCGGATGGCGTACCTCGGACCTTCTTCAAATTTGTTTCGACACGGCGAAGTTTTCACCTGCAGCAACTTTTTCCGCTGACTGCGAGGCGACCGACGGCCAATTAATACCGAGCAACCGGCCAAATCAGGTCAAGTCGGCGGCCAGAATGGCCACCGATCCCTCAGAGATCAATCATAGAACCAAGAAAGATCGGGGGAACGCGCCCGTTGGGCGCGAGCCATCTAGAACATCGACCGAGCCTTCGAATGACAAGAAGCCGACAACTCCATGGCCCGCCGATTTTGTGCTGACACCGCAAATGCGGTTGTTTGCGGCAGCTCGGGGCCTCAGGCCCGAAGAAGAATTTGAACGGTGGAAAGAGATTTGCCTAGCACATGGTCGTTGGAATTCGGATTGGCCAGCCGCATGGCGTGCTGCGTGTGTTCGAGCTGTGAAGGCACGGAGTAATCCACGCGTCTGCACGCATTCAAAATGCCTCCCTCCGAGATGCCGGTACGACCTCCAGCTGCGGGTTACGGGTCCATCGACCGAGAGCACACAAAGCAGCGAACCTTCTAGCATCGGCGAGGTGTTCGCAAATTTTTTCGCAAGTGTTGCAAGGCGCCCAACTAACTCAATTCGCGGAGTTACTAGGGATGCGACGAAGCGGGACACGAAACCATCGTGACTGAACGCATCGCAATAACTTTGGATGGGCGGACAGTGGAGATCGAGACCATTTCCGATCTGCCGCGCGAGAGCGTCGCAGGCCTGAGCCTCCATCTTGCTGCATTGCAGGCGGCGATTGCGACGCGATTCTGCGCCGGAAACGCCGCGCAGGAGGTGTCCGCAGGCGGCGAGGCGCGGATGGCCGATAATGCAGGAAATCGGCTCCAGGAGCGGCCTAACGGGGCGTCGCACGGCCAGTCGCCCAGCTTGAGAGTTTGCGGCGGTCACGATAGACACCACCTCCCTGAAAATTCGTTCGGGGCAGAGGAGGTCGGAAAATTGCTTTCGGTGAAACAGGTGGCGGAACGGTTCGGGCTGTCACAATCGACGCTCTACCATTGGATCGAGTCGGGCAAGCTCAATGGCGCGCGAGGTCTGCTGCGTTTTGGAGGAAGGCGGCTCATCGATGCGGAGGTGCTGAGCGCCTGTATGAGGGCAGGGGAGTTCACATGACCTACGCGCGATTCGAGCGGCTAAATTTTCGGCGGCGCGATGGCACAATTCATCCGCGTCTGCGGGTGGCATTCGTCTGGAAGGGGCCAAACGATGCGCGGCCAAGGCGTTATCGCGAGAGCACGGGCCTTGATGACAATCGCGAAAATCGCCGATTGTGGCGGTCAAAGCTTGAGGAAATGACGCGGGAACTGATTGCCACGAACCGCGGCGTTGCCGGTCCGTTCGATCCAAGCCGGTGGCTACCGCGCGCCCCGTCGCTCGAGCCACCCGAACCGGCTGCACCGCCCCGCACCATTGGCGATTTCGCTCGGCAGTACCTCGGAGAGCTTCCGGCGATGGGAATTGGTGAGGAAACCCGCGAGCATTACCGGCTGATTATTGGCAAGCATGTGCTTCCTTCCGCACTCGCGCGCCTGCCTTTACGGAACGTTAACGATGGTCACATCAAAACCTGGGTCGCCGGACTGTTGAAGAAAACGAATCCGCAGGGCAGGCCTCTTCAGGCCGTCACCGTCAACAAAATCATCGCTCGAATGCGGACTATGGTGACAATCGCATGGAAGCGCGGAGAAATTGATGGCCGGGTGAATCCGATGGAGCTGGTTGACAATCTGCCGATGGACGGGCGTGAGCCTAACCCGTTTTCTCCCGAGGAATTGCTGGCCCTATTCAGCGCGTGCGAAGGCCAGCAGCGGGCGTTGTATACCACGCTCGTCTTCACCGGCATGCGGCCAAGCGAAGCATTGGGCCTTTATCCCGAACACGTCGACTTCAAGGCGGGGATTCTTCGAGTGCGGCAACAAATCCGTGAGAACGGCAGCGTCGACCAGAAGCTTAAGACGAAGCGGTCGCGGCGGGATATTGTCATGTTCGAGCCAGTGCGGGCGGCTTTGGCCGCGCTCGCGGTTCGAAATCGCTTGCGCTCCAAGTTCGTGTTTGCGAATCGGGAAGGGGGAGCGCTGACCGTGATGACGCAGGGTGATCATCCGTGGCGGCGGGCAGTAGCGCGCGCGGGCGTGGAATATCGCCCGCTTTACACCCTGCGGCACACCTACACGAGCTTGATGTTGAGCGCGCAAAAGCCGCTGCAATGGGTGGCGCACCAGCTGGGTCATGTCGGCGTTGCGAAGATTGACGAGGTATACGGGCGGTGGTTGCGCACGCCTTCGGCGGAGACGCTTGACCTCGAAAAATTGTTCGAGTCGATCGCGAAATTACCGCCGTACGCGCGCGATGTCCGGCCAATCCAGCCCAAATCTGGCCCAAGTCAGCGAGGCGAAAACGGAGAGGAGAGGAAAAGTGCTTAACTTAATTGAGGTATTCGCGAGAAAAATGCCCCGGCCGGGAGTCGAACCCGGACTTGAGGTTCCGGAGACCTCCGTGATGTCCTTTTCACTACCGGGGCAAACGAGACATCAAGCAATATATCAGGGATTTCACGCGAACAAGGATGCGGGGCTAGCGCGATTTGATGCGCGTGCGGCCGGAGTTCCCTTTTGCCTCGATGCGATCGGCTGCCGCACGAGCGCGCGCGACGACCTTCATCATCTGCGAATGCAATCGTGCGTTGCTTCCGATGACATTACCGCCCGCAAGATCCAATGGCGAGCCGTCCATATTGGAGATGCGGCCGTGCGATTCTTCAAGAATTAAGGCGGCGGCGGCGACATCCCAAGGCTTCAAACCGAACTCCCACATCGCATCGACACGGCCCGCCGCGACATACGCGATGTCGAGTGCGGCTGCGCCGGTGCGGCGGATGCCCTGCACGGTGGCCATGAATTCTTCCCAGAACCGAAGATAGTAGTGGCGACGCTCGCGCGCGTCGTAAGGAAAACCCGTTGAGAGAAGCGCACCCGACAATCGATTCTGAGTGCTGACGCGAATCAGTTTGCCGTTGAGCCGCGCGCCGCGACCGCGAGTCGCGGTGAAGCATTCCCGTTTGAGCGCATCATACACGATCGCGGTTTGCACCTTTCCGTGCCGTTCGCATGCGATCGAGACGCAGAACTGCGGAAACCCGTGCGCGAAGTTGGTCGTGCCGTCGAGCGGATCGACGATCCATCGATGCTCGCTGCGATGCGCGGTGGCGCCGCTTTCTTCGGCCAGTACCGCATGATCGGGAAACGCGCGATGGATCGTTGCGATCACGGCGGCCTCCGCTTCGCGGTCGGCTTCGGTTACCAGATCGATTGCGCTCGACTTGCGCGCGATGGTGATCCGGCTAAGCCGCTTGAGATGGATCTTCCCAGCGGCGCGCGCGGCGCGAAGTGCTACCCGTTCGATTTCATTGGACACGGTGCGCACGATATCCGGCGCGGCGCGGATCGTCCAGCGCGCCGGAGAGCGGGGTGCTTCGGAGGCCGGCGAACTGGGATCGATGCCCTAATTTTGGGTTTCAGGATACCGGCATTGGAAAAAGTGCCCATAATCACGGGTGAAATTGGGTTCGTTTCGTAATTTTCGTTATTTAAAATCGTCATGGAGCATGGTTCTAATCGGTATCGCGTCCTGTTGAGCCACCGGAAATCATTTATGGGACCGCTTCTAAGGCTTTGCGGTTGGCACCCCCTCCAGCATGCTCCCCGATGCGCCGCGCGCATCAGGCTGAACCGTTCAGCCCGCTAGGGTGCGCGCTTCACGTACGGCGGTTTCCACGTTCCGTCGAGTGCGGACTGCCTGGGCCAGTAAAGCCGCATCACCACGTAGATCGGGCCTGCCGGCGCCGGAAGCCAATTCGATTCCTTGTCCGCGCCCGGCGAGTCCTTTTGAATATACAGTGTGAGAGATCGGTCGGAATTCGCTTTCAGATTCGGAAGCATCGGCGAGTTGATCAGGTATCGATCGATCGGATTTACGACCAGCAGCTGCGTCTTTCCGTCGTACATCGTCACCGACCAGAATGCGTTGGCGGGTGGGAGCTGCCCGGCCGGAAAGGTCAGCGTGTAGCGATTCGCGGCGCAGTCGGGCTCTTTCCCGTCGCTGTCCGCCGCGAGCATTGGATAAAGCGCCTCCGCTGCGTCATTTCCGTAAATTCCCGCCATCGCCGCGGCCGCGCGCATCGCCCAGTCGCCGGCATAGGTATTCCGGTCGCCAAAGCCATGGGTTGCGATACGCCATCCGTTCTCTTCCACGCCCAGCGCCGCAACTTTGTCTTTTATCTTTTGAAGGCCGCTCTTCATCGCTGCCCCGAGCGCGGCCTTCCGCTTCGCGGTGATCTTGCCGGCCGGAAACGGTTTTCCGGCCTCGATTCCGATCTTCGCAAAGCGCTCCCTCATCGGAACTTCCACTGCGGCCGGTCCGGTGGCGGGGCAGAATTGCAGTATGAAATTGAGATAGGCGAAGGGATCGGCGGACGCCTTTTGCTTGTCGATTTTCGGCCATTCGATATGCGGCGCGACGGGCGGGGCCGGCCGATGCTCGAATTCGGAGAGGGTTACGCCGCGATATCCCGCCTGGATTTTCTTCACGTTATCGATATCGCCCGAATTAAAGAGCTGCGTGCGGATTAGTGCCATCGAAAAGTCGGTCTCGCTCCGGAATGTTTTGGCAATCCCGGCGGGAGCGGCGCCTTTCCAGCCTGGTCCCGCGATCATGAAGCAGGCGGCGTCATTGCCGGTGGTGCGGCTGCCCATGTAGCCGTAGTTGAAAGTGTAGAAATCGACCAGCTGGATCGAGAAGTAGCGCGGTTTCTCGATTGTCGGATTGCATACCACGAACGGCTCCGCCCGCAGGTCCATCGCGACGAACGAGTAGGGCGTATCGCTGTTTGGAGTGACGATTGCCGTGTCCTTCGGCGTGTACACGCGGGCGGTGTTGTACAGATGATTGAAAGGAGCTTTGTAATCGGGGGAGCTGGTGTCGATGAAGTACTGGTAGAAGATGGCGTAGTTCATGACCATCGGGAAGCCGTAGATGAAAGCCTCCTCGGCGAGTTTTTTCTGTTCAGAGTCGGTCACGGCGGCCACGGCTTGTCCGCGATCCCGATGAGGCGCAACGACTGCGCCAATGACTAGTACGATCGATGCGGCTGCGCGGATTTTCCGCATCGCGCCGCGAGAAATTTCAAATCCCATCACTGTTTCGCCTCCTGATGCGTTCCCCTTTCGATGAAGCCTAGATGCGCCCGCCCTGCCTGTCCAGTTGGGACTTTTGCTAATGACGCGCTTAATTCGGCAAATGCGGCATCGCGGGTGATGCGGATGCCGAATTGGCGACTGCGGAGCGATTTGCCCGCGGTGATTGAGGAGATTAAGGCGCGCCGCCCTTTGGCAGGGCTCAGGGCAGGCTTTGCGCGCCTACGGAACCGGGGAAGGGAAAATCATAGGAATTCCTCGCGCCCTCTGCGAGGGCAGGCTCCGGCCACGCGCGGGAATGATACGGAAAGAAGCGTTGGGCGCAAGCGAGAAAAAGGGGCGCGCCCCGTTCGATTTGATCTGCGGCTGGAAACTTTTTGCGCTGATGGGAAGCCTCGCGGGACAATCAGCGAACGCGACTGAAAAGGTCCGCCGGCCGGCCCGCTCTTGAATTCAATTTCAGTATCCTTTACGTAACGCGTAAATCGCGTTATATCTGGCGAGTGATCGTCAGCTACCGGGACAAGCGGACGAGGGACTTCGCCGCAGGCAAAAGGGGGTTCGGCGGAATCGAACGCCCGGCCAGGATGAAGCTTGACCGGCTGGAATGCGCGGCGGGGCTTTCAGATCTTGCCGCCTTGCCCGGCAACCGGTTTGAGGCGCTGCGCGGAGACCGCAAAGGCCAGTACAGCATACGCATCAACGATCAGTGGCGGATTTGCTTCGAATGGCCCAAAGGATCGCCGGGTCCGGTAAACGTCGAGATTGCTGATTATCATTGAGGAGAAGAAGCGAAATGCCATCGATTCCAATTCACCCCGGAGAGCATCTTGCCGAGGAGCTGCGGGCGCTCGCGATGAGCGCGGCCGAACTTGCGCGCCGCCTCCGCGTGCCAACCAACCGCATCACGGGCATTATCAACGGCCAGCGCGCCGTCACCGGCGACACGGCGCTCCGCTTGGCGCATTTTTTCGGCACCAGCGCGCAGTTTTGGCTGAATCTGCAAGCGCTCTACGACCTGCGCATCGCGGAGCGGAAAATGGGCAGAGCCATCAAGCGCCTTCCGACACTGAAACGCCGGGAACGAATCCGCCTAAGCGCGTGAAAGCAATGCCGGCGGCGCTCGCTCCTAAAGTCTCTCGCCCGTTATTTTCACGGGAGAGGGCGAGCGTGACGCGCAGATGAGGGTGCCGATCGTTGGCTACGCCGCCCCCCTCCGTGTCATGCCCGCGCGCGTGTGTCCGGCGCGCGTGGCATCCCGGGAGAATGAATTGAGAGGTAACGCGAATAACATACCTTATCCACGAATTCCGCGCGCCTGTTCGTTTGGTTGAGACCGCGATAAACACAAAGCACGGGCATCCTCGAAAAACTTTGGATTCTTCTTGGACTGTTCGATCAGCCACACCACGAATTCATCCGAATATTGTAGACTGGAAAACTTTGATCGATAAAAGAATTTCTCCTTCTGGTCGATGTTGTACACCTTCCTAATACACTGGACCGCGTATGGGATAATCGTTTTTCCTCCATCGGAGATTTCGTTAAAGCGCCGAGCGACGTCCTTTTGCCGATAGGGATGTGTCTCATCTGGATTTAACCGGCGATATGTAGGAGCGCTCGGGTCCTCCACGATACGGATCGGTGTGGCAATCGGTGACGAAGATTCCTTGATCTCGGGTGGAAGTACTGCAATTCGGTGCCCTGTTGGAGCAGTCGTTATTTTGCGAATGCCGCCCAGCCATTGTTTTCGGACACGGTTCAATTCTCTCTCAACGGTCTGTCGGAGATCCTTGGTGGTCCCTGGTTCACTTTTCGCCCCGTGCCTAAAGTAGACGGTTCCCCGAGAGAATGCTGTCTTTTGCTTGCTTGGTTCTGTCTCGTAGGTGCCGGGGCGGAGAAACACAAGCGGAATTGGCGTTGGCCCAACCCTGATTACAGCAACTTGAGCGCCGTCGCGCGTTTCAGTTGAAACTTCGATCTCAGAGAATTGCTCACCCGTGTATTTGTCTAACTTATCGACAAACTGTGCAGGATCGGTTTGAAGAAGGCCGCTGATATCTGAATTCGACGGTTGTCCGTCATTTCGCAGCCCCACGAAGATTCTTCCGCCGCCTGAATTGGCAATTGCGACGATATCTTTAATCAACTCGCACCACTCTCCAAGCTGTGCAGGATCGAAAGAGTCTTTGAATTCGACATGCTTCGATTCGCGTCTCGGCGCCACGGACTCCTGAGCTTGTTTAGTGGCTGACATACCAAGTGGCCTTGGCTCACTTTGAACCGTCTTTCAAGCTGGCCGCAGCCATTTAATCATAGCCCTTTGCGACACCTCATGCAGGCTTCGCACTTCGCGTTTCGCTTAGAGTGTTTCCGCAAACGGCGATCGGCGCCGTTTGCGGACGGCTGTCGGTGAGGCGGGAAGCGCGAAACCCGTGAGGGGTTTCGCATTTTCCGTCTTTACGGCGCGGAGGGTGCGGCGCCCTGCTGCGCCATCATCAGGCGCTGCGCATGCGGCATAATCGTCGCGAACAGATCGACTTGAGAATCGAGCGTCTTGCCAAGGCCGCTCAGCAGACCCAGCATCCGGCCCACCAGCAGCACATCGGCGGGCACCTCGACGACGGGATTATCCTTCATCACGCGCGGAAGCGCCTCGTTGAATTTCTCGATCAATTCCTTGTCCGCGTAGGATTTCCGCGCCTTGATCGTCTCGCCCAGAAACAGATCGGCCAGCGCCAGCACAGTATCCGGCGAGCCGGTGCGCGTGCGGAAGCCGAGATCGTTGAATGCCTGCACGATGGCGTCGCGATCGCCCATCAGGACCGCATAGGTCAAGCGGACGAATCCGTCGCGGATCGCGGGCGGGAAGTCCTTTGCCAGGCCGAAGTCGAGGAGCACCAGGCGCGGGCCGGGCTGCACCAGAATATTTCCCGGATGCGGGTCGGCATGGAAAAAGCCGTCGCGCAGCACCTGATTGCAAAATGTTTCGATCAGCAGTTGCGCGACCTTGTGCTTGTCGATGCCGGCGCGCTCCAGCGCCTGTATGTCGCTGACTTTGATGCCATCGACGAGTTCCATCGTGAGCACGCGGCGCGTGGTTAGCTCGCGGTACACTTCCGGGATGAGTACGCCGGGGGTTCCGGCGAAGTTGCGGCGCATCGTCTCGGAGTTGTGCGCCTCATGCTCGAAGTCGAGTTCCATCGGGATGTACTTGAGCGCCTCGCGCATCAGCACCTGGAAGTCGAAGTCTTTTTCGATCAGGCCGACGATCTTCAGCACCGCCATCAGATTGCGCAGATCGGCGCGCACGATTCCGTCGATGCCCGGGTATTGGACTTTCACCGCGCACGGGCGGCCGTCGCGCAGGCGGGCGCGATGCACCTGCGCGAGCGAGGCGGAGGCGATGGGGGTGGGATCGAATTCGGAATAAGCCTGCTCCAGCGGACGGCGCAGCTCGCGCTCGATCTGTTCGCGAATCATCGGGAAGGGCCGCGGCGGGACGCGATCGTGCAATCCGGCCAGCGTCATCACCCATTCGTCGGGGAGGATATCCGCCCGCGAGCCCAGGAATTGGGAGGCCTTGATTAACAGCCCCTCGAGCCGGACGGCGGTCTTATGCAGGGCGCGGGCGGCGCGGAGGTCCTGACGCCGGTACAACTCGGCGCTGTTCCGATCGCTGACCCATCGCGTCCACAACTGGATGCTCTTGTAACCGACGTAAGCGTCGGCGGCGAGCCGCGCGACATTCACGAACCGCCATACGCGGGTGGGAAGGTTGGGATCGGTCACATCGGAGCTGAATCCGATGGCGGCGGCAGAATTGGAGGCGGTCATAAGAAGTGGAATAAACCTCTGATAAACTCAACCTAATCCTACGCGATGTTGCGAAACCTGCAATCCCGCGCGTATGGGAATCTTTTCAAATTGGCGCTTGACTGAATCCTGGCAAAGGCGTACCTCTAGAACCATGCTGGGTAACGGTGTACGTCTAGTCCCCAATTCAATGCGCCCAAGGCGCGGGAAAGTCCTCCCGAATTGAGACGGAGATCGATATCTGGCTTAAAAGCCCCGGAGCTGAAAAGCCCGGGGCTTTTTTTTGTGCTTATGGCGCCGGCTGACGGAATGTCCAATGTTCGAGAAAAATACACGTCCGCACCCGCCCACGATTCGGGATATCATCCGCCGCTATTACACGGTGTGGGGGATGTATTCGTTTGCGGGCGGATTCCTGTTCGGCGTCTACCCGATATTCCTGCATTCGCGCGGGCTTAATCAGTTTCAAATCAACGGAGTCCTCGCGGCCTATTTCATCGTCCTGTTCCTGACCGACGTCCCGACCGGCGCCTTTGCCGATCTGCTCGGGCGGCGGCGCTCGTTCGTGCTGGGCGCGATGCTGCGCGTGTGCGCGTTCATGCTTTATTTCTTCGCGCACCGATATTTCGTTTTTCTGATCGCCGAGAGCATCGACGGTATCGGCACGACCTTCGGCAACGGCGCGATCGACGCCTGGGGCGTGGACGCACTCGATGACGCCGGATACGACGGCGTGAAAGATCGCCTGTTCTCGCGAATCTCGCAGTTGACCACGGTCGGGTTCATGGGCTCGGCGATGATCGGCGCGTATGTCGCCGATATGGACATTGCATATCCGTGGCTGCTGGGCGCCAGCGGCTACCTAATCAGCATGGTGGTCGGCGCTATCCTCATGCACGACGAACGGCCGCGCGCATCGCTGCCGCAATTCAGCGCGATCGCTCGGCAGATCGCCTCGCGGGTGACCGGCGGCATCCGGAGCGGATTGAATGCCCGCACGGTCCTGATGTTGAGCGCGGCAAGCGCGATCACATTCGCGGCATGGGCGCCATACTGGCTGGAATGGCCGATCATGTTCAACGCAAGCTTCAGCGTCGGAGTGTGGATCATCGGATGGATCTACTGCGCGCTGGCGCTGGCCAGAATGATCGGCGCGGAAATAAGCGCGCGGCTGGCGCTCGATGACGAGCGGCGCGCCGCGCACGTGGCGATGTTGGTCGCCGGTGCGAGCGTGATGCTGTTCGCGGCGGGCGTTCTTGGCGATCGTCCGGCGGCCGCGCTGGCGATGCTGTTTGTGATGAATTTCTGCACCGGCGCAATGCAGCCGCTGACCCAGAGCTGGTTTAACGAGCAAATCGACCCGGAGAATCGCGCGACGCTGCTTTCGTTCAACAGCACCTTCTCGACGATGGGCGGGGCGATCGGACTGATGTTCGCCGGCAGGATTGCGGACAGCGCCGGTATTCCGTTCGAATGGCAGATCGCGGGCCTGATCTCCCTGTGCGCCGCGCCGATCTATTGGATGGCGCGCCGCCGGGTCAGCGTTGCATCGCCGGTCGCCAGCCAGGCTGATTGAAGCGGCACTAGCATTGGTTCGGTTTGATCATCGAACGCGGCCCTTAATCATAACCTTTCTGAAACCCCTAACGGGTTTCAGACTTCCCGCAGTGCCGAAAACGGCAGGACGCCGTTTTCGGGCGGCTCCGGGTCAAACAGGAAGCGCCTCCGGGAAATGCTCGGGGCAGGCTCCACTCGATCTCAAGTGGTTTCGCAATGGCGATTAGTGACAGGGGGGCCATCAATTTGAACCAGCGCCGCTACATCCAGATTCGGTTGCAATCAAGCGTGTCGGCATTGATATTGATTATGGAGCGTTCGACTGGCCGGGGAGGCAATGAATCTTGATGAGACGTAAAATTGTCGTCGCAGCGATGCTGTGTCTGGTCGCGATCTCGTTGCCGGTGCGTGCGCAGGATATGCCGCAAGCCGCGGGTGCTGCCGCTTCGCAGCCGAAATGGATTTTGTATCAGCCCGATCAGATCGTATGGCAGGACGGGCCGCCGTCGCTGTTGCCGGGCGCAAAGATGGCGATTCTTGAAGGCGATCCGTCCAAGCCCGGCTTCTTCACGATGCGCCTTAAGATGCCCGACGGTTACAAGGTCTATCCGCACTGGCATCCGATGACCGAGCGGCTGACCGTCATCTCCGGCACGGTGAACCTGGGCATGGGCGATAATTTCGATCCCAAAGCGACCAAGCCGCTTGCCGCGGGAACCTACAGCTCGATGCCGCCGAAGATGACTCATTTTGCCTACATGACCGGCGAGTCGATCCTTCAATTAAGCAGCATCGGCCCGTGGGCGATCATTTATGTCAACCCCGCCGACGATCCTCGGCTCCACGCGAAATAGCATCCGCAACAATCGGGGCGGAGGCACAGCCAAATGTTCCGCCACTTCATGGAGCAAATCACGAAGGCGGCGTAACCAAGTCACTCCCTTGGGTATATGCTCGAATCCACACCGCAAACGATTTCGTCGGCAATCGATAAACTCCCTTATGCCCGTCTTTTGCGATGATAATATGCTTCTTCTTTAACGCGGCAATCGCATTGGTGAGCGTAGAGTCTTTAATCTTTAGCGTTTTTCGTATGTCCTCTTTTGTAACCCATTCCGTCGAATGCTGAGACATGTATCTGAGGACATCGCGATATTCCTCTGAGAAAATCTGCTCAAAATAGAGTTCATGGAAGTACTTTATTCCGAGTTGTTCGAGTGCCCCATTTTTACTGAAGGCACCATTGGCCTGCCCTGGAAATTTTGTACCAGCGAACGTGTTAGGAAAGCTGGAACAGGAGGAGCCAGGGAATGGCAAAACGAAGGTACCAGGCGGAAGAGATCGTAACGGTCTTGCGGCAGGTGGAGGTGGCGATCGCCAAC
>DATKOZ010000043.1:0-3601 GCA_035524375.1 Binataceae bacterium (SeqCode)
CCGATTTGATTCTATTCAACGGCCGGATCCTAACCGTCGACGACGCATTCTCCATCCGCCAGGCAATCGTGATCCGCGATGGCCGCATTGTGGCTGTGGGCGATAACGAACTGCGGCGGCGCTATCGATCCGCGCGCGTCATCGATCTCGGCGGCCGCACCGTGCTGCCCGGTTTCTGCGACACGCACATCCACCTCGGCGGACACTCGCACCGCTACATCGATTTTCGCCACACGAAATCGCTCACCGAACTGCAACAGCAGGTGCGCGACAAGGCCAAAGAACTGGGGCCCGGCGAATGGATCACGGGCGGCGACTGGGACGAATATCATTTCACAGAGCAACGAAAACCCGTGCGCGCGGACCTGGACAAAGCCGCGCCGGGTAATCCAGTGCTGCTCGTCCGCGCGGGCGGGCACAGCGCGGTGGGGAACAGCAAAGCGCTCGCATTGGCGAACATCGACGCGGCCACGCCGAATCCGCCGCGCGGCATCATTGAAAAAGACGACAGCGGGCAGCCGAACGGCGTCATCCGCGAGCGGTCGGATCTGTACCTGCGGCTGGTCCCGCCGGACAAACCGGCGGAGGTGCGCGAGAGCCTGTTCCGAAACGTGCACGAGCAGCTCAAGCTGGGCATCACCAGCTTCATTGAGGCCGGCGCCACGATCCGCCCGGACGTGGTGGGATCGTACGCGGAGTGGGAGATGCTTTACGAGAAGCACGGCGCGGAGCTGCCGCGGGCGTCCATCCAGATCGCGTATCCATCCGACGCCGGGCATGCGAAAGAAGGGGCCGCGAAGCTACGCGAGTTCGGCCGCAAGACCGGCGAAGGCAACGAGCGCCTGCGCCTGGGTTCGATTGGCGAAATGCCCGCCGACGGCGGTTTTACCGGGCCGACGGCCTGGCTGCTGGCCGACTACAAGGGCCAGCCGGGCTTCCGCGGGCGCGCGTTTTTCACGCCGGAGCAGATCCACGCGAATATCCTGGAAGGCCACCGGCTCGGCTGGCAGTTCGGCATTCACGCTATCGGCGATGCCGCCATCGCCATGACCGTGGATGCGCTCGACAGCGTGCTGCGCGCCGAGCCGCGTCACGATCACCGGCATTACCTTTGCCATTTCACGGTCCTGCCGCCCGACCGCACGATGCAACAGATGGAGCACATCCACATCCTGATCGCGCAGCAACCTAACTTTACTTACAACCTGGAGGGCCGCTACACGGAAAATCTGGACGGCCGGCGCTTGGCGACGAACAATGCGATTCAGACGCCCATCCGGCATGGGATCTACATGGCATTCGGCAGCGACAATTTGCCAATCGGGCCGACGGTGGGACTCTACGCGGCGGTCACGCGCAAAGGCGAGAGCGGCAAGGTATACGGGCCGGACGAAGCGGTCAGCGTCAAGGATGCCATCACCATGTACACGCGCAACGGCGCATTTCTGACGCGCGAGGAGAAGCTGAAAGGGACACTTGAAGCAGGCAAGCTGGCCGATATCATCGTGCTGCCGGAGGACCCGCTAACTATCGCGCCGGCGAAGTTGCTCGATTTGAAGGTGGACATGACGATTGTGGGAGGGCGGGTGCTCTACGATCGGCGCCTTGAAGGCTGAAGACACAGTTATGGAAGAGGTGCGTTTGACCGCGCCGCGTAATGATATAACAGTGTCTAGCCTGCTACCACGTCCGCGATGGGTTTGCCGGCGAAAGCTCTGTGCTCACACGTCTCAAAGTTTCGGGATTTAAGAACCTGGTGGATGTCGATGTACATTTTGGTCCCTTCACTTGTATCGCGGGCGCGAATGGGGTCGGCAAATCAAATCTGTTTGACGCCATACGCTTTCTCAGCGCCCTAGTCGATCACCAACTTTTGGACGCTGCGATGTCCGTGCGCGAGCAGGGAACCCGTAGCGGCGATGTTCAAAATCTCTTTCACCGCGTCGGCGAGCGTTACGACGACACAATGGACTTCGAGGTCGAGATGATTGTCCCGCCAACCGGCGTCGACGATCTCGGCCAGCAGGCGAAAGCCGCCATCACATTTCTTCGCTACCAACTGTCGTTAAGGTATAAGAATGAAACCACGCCGTCCGCTCTGGGACGCCTCGAGATTCTGACCGAGGACCTGAGGTACATCCAGCGCGGCGAAACCCAGCGCCATCTAATGTTCCCCAACAAGCCGTCGTGGCGCCGGTCGGCGATCATCGGTAAACGGCGATCACCGTTCATTTCTACTGACGACGAACCTGAAGGCAGGGTGATCAAGATCCACCAGGATGGCGGCAGCAGCGGAAAGCCTCAATCGCTGTTGGCCGCCAATCTTCCCCGCACGGCTTTGTCTGCCGCGAACGCTGCCGAGAGTCCCACGGCAACCGTCGCGAAGCGCGAAATGCAGTCTTGGAAGCTGCTGCAGCTTGAACCTTCCGCGCTCCGCCAACCCGACCCTTTTACGGCCCCAACGAAATTAGCGTCTGACGGCGCCAATCTGCCCTCCACCCTGTATCATCTTGCGCGGTCGGCCGATTACCGCGAACGGGCGGCGGTAGGGGTCCCGAATGGCCATGAGTACAAACGGGAGGACGTTAGCCAGCAGGTTTACACGCAACTTGCCAATCGCCTCGCCGAGTTGATAGACGATGTGCGAGAGGTTTCCGTAGACCGGGATGAGAAGCGCGAATTGTTGACGCTAATGGTGACGGGCGCGGACCATACCAGGCATCCAGCTCGCGCTCTTTCCGATGGCACGCTCCGTTTTCTCGCTCTGGCCGTGATCGCGCAAGACCTGGAGGCCCGAGGCGTTATCTGCTTGGAAGAACCCGAAAACGGCATCCACCCAGAACGTATCCCGGCCATGCTGAATCTTCTGCGGGATATCGTGACGGATGTCGAAGCAGCCATTGACGACGGCAATCCGCTTCGGCAAGTCATCGTGAATACACACTCGCCGGCGGTCGTCACTCAGGTCCCGGATGATAGCCTGCTGGTCGCGGAGTTACGCGAGATCGTTCGGAACGGAGAACGCTTCAAGGCGCTCTCATTCGCGAGTCTGCCGGACACGTGGCGCACGGACCAAGCTCACGCGCGCACCGTCTCGCGCGGCAATTTGCTGAGTTATCTGAACCCGGTCGCGCCACAGTTTTCGGTCTCGGATGTAACCCGCCACCCACGGAAGCGTGTGGCCGATCGGCTGGACTTGCAGCCACTCCTTCCCTTCGCCAACGCGCGTGAATGAACTGACATACACACTGGTTACGGATGGCAGCTCCGACGCAAGCCTAAAGGCTGTTGCCGAATGGCTTTTGAGGGTCAACGGCGTTGCGTGCGCGATACAGGGCGAATGGGCAGACCTGCGGCGCCTCCCGAACCCTCCGCACAGACTGGAAAATCGCGTCAGCCAAGCAGTCGAATTATATCCATGCGAATTATTATTCGTCCATCGGGACGCGGAGGGGGAACCACGCGAGAGCCGCTTAAGTGAGATACAAGCGGCGGTCCAGGCAGCGGCGATACTCCCAATGCCCGTCTGGGTCGCTGTGATTCCTGTCCGGATGCAGGAGGCGTGGTTCCTTTTCGATGAATCCGCCATCCGGCTCGCTGC
>DATKOZ010000044.1:0-66532 GCA_035524375.1 Binataceae bacterium (SeqCode)
CGCAATTCACTCAAACGGGCGGCGGAAAACTCGCTTCGGTCGATCGCGTTCCCGGCAATTGGGACGGGTATCGCCGGATTTCCCATCGAGCGATGCGCGCAAGTGATGCTGGAAGAGCTGCGCGACCACCTGCGAGCGGCCTCTCCGCTTGAGCGGATCGAGTTCGTACTATACGACTCGGCCGCGCTTGCCGCGTTTGAACGTGCACTTGCAAAGATGAGCGGCTAGCAGGATGCGGCGCCGCGCGCTGCCGACGCGCGCGACGCCGCACGAGGGGTCTTAGTCAGAGTAAGTCAGTTCGATGGTGGTGTTTCCGACTTCGTGCACTTGGTCACGGCACCGGTGTCGGGCGCGACGCAAAGCTCCCGCTTCTTCGCGTCCACCTTCTTTGCCGAAAAGTCCAGCATGTTGTCGATCGATCCCGCGATCGCATCGAACGAATTGGCAATTCGCGGCAGGCTCCAGTTATCCTCGATGAATCGAATCGTCGATGACTGGTCGATTATCGTGTGGTCCACAAAGTTCGGCTTTGCGTACGGTGAAATCACCAAATACGGAATGCGAGGGCCGTAGCCGCATCGTCCACCTATGTTATTCGTGTTGGTCGAGCCGCACAGGGCTTTGCCGTCGTTGACGCCCTTGGTGCCGACATCGGCGGACGTGTTCGATTGACTGACAATCGGGCTCATCTGGTGGTCATACCAGCCATCCGAGTCGTCCCAGTTGATGATGATGAGCGTGTTGGCCCATTCCTTCTGAGTCATGAGAAAGTTAATCGTTTCCGCGAGAAACGTCTGTTCGTCGAGAGGGCTTGAATAGCCGGCATGGCCGTCCTGATACCCCGACGCTTTGAGGAACGAAACTGCGGGGAAGTTGCCGGCTTTGACCGCGTCGAAGAAGTCGTGGATATCGTACTGGTGGTTGCCCGGGTCGGAGGCCTGGCCGACTGTTGATGACGAGGTGGGGCGGACGTGGGTCGGGTTGGCGGTTGAAGAGTAGTACTGGAACCCCTGATGGTGCGGAATGTAATCAACCTTGGCCGGGAACTCGCCAGTAGCGGAGGTATGCGTCCGGTGGCATCCGGTAGTGCCGTTGGGATTCGTGATGGTCAGGTCGAAACCGCCTTGGAAGAATCCCCAAGAGACACCAGCGGTATTGAGTTCATCGCCGATGTTTTTTCCGCTCATCGCAAGGTTGTCGCGTGAGGTGCATGTATCGCCCGCGGGCTGCGCGTCGTTGATCACGGAGAATCCACCGTTTCCGTCCGCAACCACATCGCTTGCGGCGCTGGGGCTGGTGCTGATGTCGATCGCGCCGTTGGTGTTGCCGGATATGAGATTAATGACACCGGGCGCCGAAGGTCCAAATGTCGTGCCGTACTCGTTGTCATTCATCGCGAAGTGCTGAGCATAATTCCAGATCGCGGTAACGGTGTTACCGTCGAAATAGCCCATGATGAGATCGTTGGGATGACCTTGGTTTGGAGAACATCCCGAGTTATACGCAAGAAAGTTGTCCATCAGGCCGAGATCGAACATTCCCTGTTCGTCGGTGTAATTGTGATCCTGATCGCAGGTGGCGGATTGCGAGTTGGATAGCCGGAACGGATTCGACCCATTGGGATTGTTGGTCAGCAGTCCGGCACTGGCCAGATTGTTGACGGTCGGCGTGCCGGGCATCGCGGCAAATGACGTACCGTCGGTGTTTTTCGCGATTGGATAGGTTGCGAAGTAATGATCGAACGACACATTTTCCTGGAAGATCACCACGACGTGTTGAATCGGCGTCTTTGGCGTCGATCCCGCCACAGCCATCCCGGCGGCCAGCGCTATTGTCGCGAGCGCGCCGGTTGCGCTCGCAAGCGACTTGATTGCTCGCATAAAAACTCCCTCCTCTTTTCGTTTTGAACATTCGCGGGCGGGTTTCGCCCAAATCGAGGTGAACCTATCGCGGCAAAATGACGGTGCGATGAGCCGACGCTTTCGAGGCGATCAAATTGCGGTTACCACCGTGCGCCGCAGTGTTACGGTCAACCTGGAAAGTGTTTCGTATGCGAGATCGTCCACAGGAAATGCGCGGAAATCACGCCCGAGAAATGCATCATTCACATCGCGACAAGGGTCCTGTAATGCCGTCCGGGAGCGTAGCCGCCGGACGCCGGCAAAGGCATAATAGAGCCGTCACTGGAATAGAAATCTCAGACGAAGGGAAAAGGATGGGAGCGGCTGCCAAAGTTTCGCCCGATCAGCGGGTCGCTGGATTTCGCAATGTATTTTCGCGTGCGGAAAACGAGGTCGCGCGCGTAATCGTCGGCCATCAGCCGGTTATCAAAAAGCTGCTGACGGCTTTGTTCAGCGGCGGTCATGTGCTGATCGAGGGTGTGCCCGGCCTCGGCAAAACGCTGATGGTCAAGGCCGCCAGCGAGGCACTTGGGCTAAGCTTCAAGCGAATTCAGTTCACGCCCGACTTGATGCCCTCGGACATCATTGGCACGCAGGTGCTAACCGAGCAGGACGGTCGGCGCGAGTTTCAATTCAAGCCCGGCCCGATTTTCGCGCACATCGTGCTTGGCGACGAGATCAATCGCGCCACACCCAAAACACAATCTGCCGTCCTGGAGGCGATGGAAGAGCATCAGGTGACGGTGTTCGGCGTGACCTACAAGCTGGCGCCTCCCTATATCGTGCTCGCGACCCAAAATCCGATTGAATTGGAAGGCACTTATCCGCTGCCGGAAGCGCAGATGGACCGGTTCCTGTTCAAGGTCATCATGGGACCGCCCAAGCCCGATGAATTGCGCGAGATTATCGAGCGCACGACTGGAACCGCGAGCAATGCGATTCAGCCGGTCTTTCCGCCCGCCGAGGCGCCCCAAGCGATCGAGAACTTGAAGGTGCTGGTGCGCGAGGTGTTGGTGGCCGAACCGCTGCAGCGGTACATCATCGCGATCGTCGGCGCCTGCACACCCGGCGGGCCCGGCGCGATTCCGGAGGTCTCGCAATATTTGCGCTTTGGGCCGAGCCCACGCGGCGCTCAAGCGCTAATGATGTGCGCCAAGGTCAACGCTTTATTGGCAGGACGGGTCAGTGTCGCTTACGAAGATATCGACGATGCAGTCTTCCCCTGTTTGCGCCATCGTCTGCTGCTCAATTTTCAAGCGGAGGCCGAAAACGTCAGTTCCGAGGCGATACTCGGCCAGGTGGTAAAGCGGCTCAAGCGGCCGCACTAGACCGATGTTCGGACTGCCCGCCGAATTTACGCCGGGCTTTCTTGCCCAGCTCGAAAAGCTCAGGATCAGGACTCGCCAGCAGTACGCCGGCATGGGGAAGGGTATCCATCTGTCGCCCAAGCGCGGATCTTCGCTCGAATTTCACGACTTTCGTCATTACTCGGCCGGTGACGATTTCCGGTACATCGACTGGGGCCTCTACGGCCGCAGCGACAAGCTCTACATTAAGCTGTTTAAGGAAGAGGAGGATTTGCTGACCTATATTTTCATCGACGCCAGCGCCTCGATGGCTCATCCCGCCGCCGATCGAAAGTTCGAGTCCGCCGTCGCATGCGCACTCTCGCTGGCCTATGTCGCTCTGGCCAGCGGCGATCGCGTGATGCTGCGCGTACTCGGCGGAGCCGGCGGCCGCGTCGACCCGTCGTTTGTCCATGGGCGTCATCGCATCGTCGAGTTGGCGCGCCGGCTTGGATCGCTCCAGCCGGGCGGACAATTCGATTTCGCAAACGCGCTTGCTCACGAACTTCTCGCGATCCGCCGCGCCGGAAAGGTGTTTATCATTTCGGACTTCCTGATGTTGCTTAATTCGATTACACGAGGGCTGGGACTGTTTATGGCCGCTTCAATGGACGTGACGGCGGTACAAATCGTCGGCGGCCGCGAGCTCGATGCGCAGGGCTTGGGCGGCGACATCGAGGTGGTCGATTCCGAATCCGGTGAGCGCGTGCGCGTTTCGGTCGGAGACCGTGAGCGCCGCCAATATCGTGAAACTCTCGAGCGCCTGGGCCGCGAAATTCAGTCGTTCTGCCAGAAGCGCGGGCTACATTACGCGCGCTACACCACCGATCATGACTTCGCTCAATTTTTCATCCGCGCCGCGACCGATTTGGGTCTGGCGCATTAGCGGAATTTCGCGAATCCGATAATGGGCCTGCTTCATCCTGGTGCGCTTGCGTATCTAGCCCTGATTCCGGCGCTGGTTCTCGCCTATCTCGCGCGGGAGCGGCCAGCCCGTGCGACGGTATCCAGCGTGCTAGCCTTCCGTGCGCTGCGCGGCTTCCGGCGCGAGCGTTTCGGCGGATGGCCACGGCTGGACTGGAAATTTTTTATTGAGGCCGCGATTCTCGCGCTTGCCGCGCTTGCGATGGCGGGGCCGTTCACTTGGCGCAAATCGAATCCGATTGCAATTGTGATCGACAATTCGGCCGCGATGCAGGCGCTGACGCCCACGGGCCAAACGCGATTTGAAGCTGCACGCGCCAAACTGGATGCAATGCTCGCCGCTGAGGATGCCAGTGGCGAAATTTCCATTTACCTGACAGCGCCGCATCCGTCGCTTGCGGCGCCGCCGTACGCCTCTCTTGGCGCGGCACGCCGCGCTATTGCAGAGCTTTCGCCCGCGGACGCGCCGAACGATCAAGCTACCATTTCAAGTTTTCTGTCGGAACTCGCATCTGAGACTCGCTTCGCCAAGGTAATCTTTGCGGGAGCCAGCGCAATCGCGGCTCCGGTGCCCGCCAAAATCCACGCGATCGCCGTGGGCGACTCCGTTGCAAATGCGGCGATTGGCTCCTTCTCGCTTCGGCGCGAAGCATTCGGCGCTGACGCGCTCCACGCACGACTGACACTTGCCAATTTCAGTCCGGAGAGAAAAAATTTCACGGTGACCATCACCGGAGACGGCCGCGAGCTTGCGCACGCTCCTGCAGCGCTCGGCCCCAGCGAGACCGCTGCCCTGGAATTTCCTGCGCTCGCATCCGCCCACGTGTACAAGGCGGAGCTCAAGCCGGATGATGCGCTTGCTTTGGACAATATCGCTTACGCTACTGCGGGCGCGATCAAAACCGTATCAGTTCTGTTTGTCAGCCCCTCGCCCGCCGACGCTGCCGGACTGGAAACAATCCCCGGCGTCGAGATCAAAACACGCACGCCCGGCGACTTCACGCCGTCCGATTTGGGCGGCGCAGACCTCGCAATCTTCGAGTATGCGGCGCCCAAGGAACTGCCCAATGCCAACACGATGCTGGTGATGCCGCCGCCGGGCGATCCGGTTTTCGACTTCGCTGCAACCGCAGCGCCGATGATCAAGATCGCGGGATGGAGCGAAACCGATCCACTGACCGACTCGGTGAATTTTCGCCTGCTCAACCTGCGCGCCGGCGAATACTTTGGCACGCATTCGTGGATGAGCTCGGCGATCGGCGGCGACGACGGCGCGCTGATGCTCAAGGGCGAGCGCGGCGGCCATCGCTTCGTTGCAGTTGGGTTCAACCCATTTCCTTATCTTGGCCGGCGCAATTTGCCGATGTCGATTCTCACGCTCAATGCGATGGGCTATCTCGCCGGGTTGGGCATGAGCGGCGCCGGCTTCCGGACTGGGGAGCCGTGGCTGGTCCCCGCCGGCGTGGAAGCCATCGTTCCGCCCTCAGGCAGGAAAATAGCTGTGGTGCCGGGCACGCTGTTCACGGAGGTATCACAACAGGGCGTCTACGAATTGATTGGGTCGCACGGAGAAACGTCGCCGCGCGCCGTGAATCTGTCGAATCTCGCGGTCTCGGACTTGGAGAATACCCCCGCGCTGCGGGTCGAAGGCGGCTCCGGCATACCCGAACCAGTGATGGAGCGGCACGCGCTCGATAATTATCTGATTGCCGCGATAATCGCGTTGTGCGCACTGGAAGCACTCATCGTATACCGTCGTCGGCGCATCCCGCTTGAGACTGCGTCATGAATCCGGGCCTTACCCCGCATAATCTCGTCCTGGGGCATCCGGGAACGCTGGCAATGCTTGCAGTTGCTGGGATCGTAGCGTTGTGGGGAATCGTCTGTGCGCGCGAACGCGTTGGCGCGATTGCACCGATAATGCGCGCTATTGCGATTGTGCTGTTCGTACTGGCGATGGCGAATCCAGAGCGCGTCGCCAGCTTCGAGGGCGCAGCGCGCCCCGCGATTGTGGATGCCAGCGCCAGCATCACACCGGCGATGCGCGCTTGGGCCGCGAAACTCCTCCGCGAGGATCTCCATTTGCGGCCGGCGGACCCAGCATTGCTCTTCGCAACCGTTCCGGTTCAGCAGACGATTGGCGCTATCGAGCAGTCTTTCGAAACGGGAACGCAATGCCCTCAATGCCAGAGCGGCGCGACGAATATTGAAGCCGCGCTGGATCGCATTGCCGCCGACCCGGATGCGCGCGCGGGCGGCGAGCGGGGCGGTCCGGCGGTGCTGGTCACCGACGGATGGGAAACCCGCGGAAGCGCCGAACATGCGATCAGCCAGGTGCTGGCGGCGCAAATCAGCCTCGATATTTTCACGCCACCGCCTGCGAATTCGATTTCAAACGTCGCGATGACCGGCCTGGAATTGCCAAGGGCTCTGGCCAAGGCACAGCCATTCGCAGTCGGCGTTTCGATGTCGAATTTCAGCGACGCACCGGTCGCCGGATCGATTACGGTCTATCGCGACGGTGCAAGCGTCGAGACCCGGCACGTCATGATTGCACCCGGCTCCGAGCGTTTTGACTTTCCGGCCGGCGGCGAATCTCCCGGCCTTGCCTCCTACCGCGCGGAATTCAAACCGGATAATCCAACCCAGGATGCCTACTTGGAGGACGATTCGCTTCAGGGATGGGTGGGAGTCGGCGCGCGGCGCAAGGTGCTGATTCTTACCGATACCGCCAAAGACGCCGAATATCTTCGAACGGTTGTACAGCGGATAGGTTTGGAGCCGTCCGTTGTTCCGATGGAATCGGGTGCATGGAGCGGGAGCCTTGCGGGATACTCCGCCGTGCTGCTCGACAACCTTGCCAGCAATCGAATCGCTCCGTCCGCGCAAAACGCCATTGCGGCATACGTCAATGGCGGCGGGTCGCTTGCGATGATCGGCGGCGACTCGAGCTTCGGGCTGGGCGGATACGCCTCAAGTCCGATCGCGGCGGCGATGCCGGTGGTGATGAAGCCGCCCGAGCATAAGGAGCGCAAGCGCGCACTGGTGCTGGTGATCGACAAATCCGGCTCAATGGGCCGCAACGATAAACTTACTTACGCGAAGGCTGCAGCCGAAACCGTCACAGCATCGCTCGAGGATACCGATCTGGTCGGCGTTATCGGCTTCGATTCGCAGCCGTTCGAGGTCGTCCCGCTTGAGCCGCTTTCGCAGAGCCGGCCCTATTTCAATCAGATGATTAACCGGTTAACCGCGCATGGGACAACCTACCTGATGCCTGCGCTGCGCGAGGCTGAACGCACACTTGGCGCAAGCGGCGCGCAAATTCAGCACGTAGTCATCCTTACCGACGGCGAGACGGGCGGCACCGCCGACATGTACTACGATCTGGTCTCGCGGATGCATCATGGATCGGGCACGACAATCTCGACAATTGCGATCGGGCAGGAGGCCAATGTCGAGTTGCTGCAGGCGATCAGCCGATATGGCGGCGGCGCTTATTATCAAACCGACAGCGCGCGCAATTTGCCCCAACTTTTCGTTGAAGATTTCCGCGCTCATGGCGGCGAAACTACGATGGTCGAGTCGCAGTTTATTCCGCACACCGTCGCCCCCGATCCGATTCTGAAGGATCTCGCCGGACGGCCGATGCCGCCGCTGAAAGGCTACGTCTCAACAACGATGAAACCGCACGCCGACTTGAGCATGTTTGTCGATCGGGGTGGGACTCGCGAACCGATAATCGCCAGTTGGAAATACGGTTCCGGGCGCGCGATGGCGATCACCACCGACGCAAGCGGGCGATGGTCGGGGGCGTGGGTGACAAACGGCGTCTTTCAGCCGCTGTGGGATCGATTGCTGGCGTGGATGACCCCGGAAACTGCCGCGGAGCCGAAAATCGATGTGGCGTTGGGGTACGCCGGCGGCAGAATCACGATCAAACTGACTGACTATGGGGCTCAGACCGCCGAGTCGGCTCATCCGGTGGCAGTGACCGTCACACGACCGGGAGGCGGGCGCGCGGAGACTGCGCTGGTCGAGGATGCACCTGGCGAATTGTCGGGCTCAATCGATGCTCCGGCGCCGGGCGATTACTATTTCGAAGTCCGATCGGCCTCTGGTCCGGAGCGAAAGTTTCCGCCGCTTGCCTACACCGTAAGCCCAGCCGTCAACGCCGAACTGCCGCGCCCGGCGCCGAATTACGAACTCCTGGAACAGCTCGCATCTGCTACCGGCGGGCGCTTGAATCCTCCGGTGGCAGAAGTCGCCACAGCCAGGCCGATAGTCCAGCGGCGCGAATCTGTCGCGTCATACCTGATAATTTTGGCGATGCTCGTCCTCATCGGCGAGGCAATGGTTCGTCGGCTGACAGCATAATAGAGGTAATTCCAGATTTATTGGGTATTTCCGCACGGTGTGGCATTAGTATTGATCGCCATTTTGTGCTAGATTTTTAATCCTAGTGGCATCCTGATGGCCATTCCGGTAATTGGAGGTGGCATTCATGGAGCGGGTGGAAGTCGTTTGCGGGAACGTGTTCGTACTCAGGACCAAGCAACTCGGTCCTAACTGCTGGTGCTGCGATCTGTACGAGCGGGACGAAATCTCAGCTGAAAATGAACTGTTTCTGCTTGAGGATTTCGGCGAGTCGGAAAACGAGGCGATCGCAATGGCCCTCAGTGACGCGCACGAATGCAACCAAATCGAGCACCATCATCACTGAGCTGTCGGCTGGGCTTCGATGTCAAAATGCGTGAAGCCTTAATTCGCTTTCTTTACCCAGTTGATAATCTTTGATTTAGCTAGGGTGGGAAAATAGTCTAGCACTGTTTCAATCGGCTCTGGACGGCTGACTGACTTTATTCCGGGAAGGTGGATCGATGCGGCACCTCTTTGGAAAAGTTTGGATCGCGGCGGTTGCGTCAGCGATTTTAACTCTCACAGCTCCGCGCGCCCCGCGCGCGCAGTTGGCCGATACTCCTACGGCCACAAGTAGTCCGACGCCGACTGCAGTGTCAGGTCAAGCCGCAATTTATGTTAGCAATGCCGACAGCAACACTGTGACCGCTTATGCGATCAACGCTAACGGCAACGCGCAGCCCTTTACGATTATTAGCGGCGGCAACACAGGCCTTTCTGATCCCCAAGGCATCGCGTTGGATTCCAGCGGGAACATCTACGTGGCGAACTCCCTAAGTGGCAGCGTCAATGTCTATCCCGCCGGCAGCAACGGCAACGTGACGCCCGGTGCCATCATCAGCTCGCCCTATTTTGCTAAAGGCGTCGCGGTAGATTCCAGCGGGAACATCTATGCGACAGACTGCTATAGCATCGAAGTCTTTCCCGCCGGCAGCAATGGCACTGTGACACCCAGCGCCACTATCGTCGGTTCCCAGACCGAGCTCCCGACGACTCTCGCGTTCCAGTGCGGTCTTGCCGTCGATGGGGGCGGAAACATCTATGTGACAGTCAATGGCGTCGCCGAATTCTACGGTGAGGTTCTTATCTTTGCAGCCGGGAGCACCGGCAACGTGCCGCCTCTTGGCAGCTTCGCCTTTGACGCCGGGATCGATTACCCACGGGGTGTAGCGTTGGATTCCGGCGGGATAAGCTACGTCGCGAATCAAGCCGGGTCCATCACGGTGAATGAAGGCGGCTCCACCATCATCGGCTCCAATACTGAACTCTTTGACCCTTGGGACGTCGCTGTGGATGGCAGCGGGAACATCTATGTGGCGAACAACGCCGCTGGTTACGGTGGCGTCGACAGGATCACCGTCTATCCCCCAATCGGAGAGCGTGTTGGCAACCTCAACGAGGCGCCCGCCGCCGTAATCAGCGGCTCCAATACGGGGCTTGCCGGTCCGGTTAGTATCGCGATCGGCCCCGGCAGCAGCAGTCCCTTGCCGACCGCGACCGCGACGGCAACCAACACCTCGCGATCGCCGACAAGAACAATGACGCCGACTCGCACGGCTACGATCAGCCCAACTAAAACAGCAAGCCTGACGGCGACCGCGACCACCACCATCACCCCTACACCGACGATAACCCCGTCGCCCACCGGCACGGTGGCGGCGACGTTGACCACGACGGCCACCCCCACTCAAAGCGGCACGCCAGCTTCTACGGCAACGCCAAGTTTGACTGCGACTGCAACTGTCACGACGACGCCTACCTTCACTGAAACCGGGACGGCTACCCCGACGCTCACCCTCACCGCCACTGCGACTGAAACCACCACGGTCACGGCAACACTGACGGATACCGGGACCCCGACTCTCACCACCAGTGCAACGTCAACTCAAACTGAAACCGCGACGCCCAGCGAGATCGCAACCCCAACTACGACGGCGACTTTGACCGCCACGCCGACTTCGGCCGTGACGCCGGTACCGGAAGTACTAATTGTGTCACCCGCGAGCCACAACTTCAGGGCGGTGCCCGCTGGCATCCAAAGCAAGCCGGTCAAGATTATGATTTCGAACACGGCGCAGAGCATTAGCAACCGCCATCACAAGCTGCCGGTGGCGATCGAAGCTATCGAGGCGGCCACGAACTATCCGGTTATATCGACCGACTGCCCCGCGCCGCCGAACGAATTGGCGTACCAACACTCGTGCGTGGCGATGGTAGCGTGCATCCCGCCCGGCAAGGGAGCCGTTCCTAAGGGCACGATGCTGATCGAGGACAATGCGGCCAACGCGCCGCAGCAGGTGACATTCACCTGCATTGGAAAATGAGATGAGTTCCCCTACAGTTTTTCCGCCAGCGGCTTTAGCGCCTGACGCTCGTATTCTCGCGTAACAGTGGCGATCGTGTCGGCCCCTTCCGCAGTCCTGTCGTCGCGAATACGCACAATCCGGGCGAATCGCAACGCCATGCCGCTTTCGTAGCTGGGGCTGCGCTGGATGCCGTTGAATGCGACCTCCGCAACCACCGCCGGACGCACGGTGACAACGCCGTGCTCTTCGGCGATTTTGAGCGCGAGCAGCCGCTCGGTCATCTCGCGGAACTGATCGTCGGTAAAACCCTTGAAGGTCTTTCCAATCGTAACGAACTCGTCCGCGCGCTCGCCTCGAGCCGCGAGATGATAATTCGAGAGCCATCCCTTCCGCCGCCCATAACCCCATTCGGCTGCGACGATCACCAGATCGAGCGTCCGCGAATATTTGATTTTGAGCCATCCGCGGCCGCGCACACCCGGCGTATATTTGCTGGCGATCGACTTGGCCATCACGCCTTCAAATCCCGCCGCGACCGCTTCCGAGTAGAACTTCTCCGCCTCCGGCAGGCGCGGCCGGACTACGCGCCCCACTGTGGCGATTTCCGCCGTCGTTGTGAGCGAATCCAGCGCCTCGATCCGCTCGGCGTAGGGCCGGTCGATTAGCAGCTTGCCGTCGAGGGCTAACAAATCGAATGCGTACAAGCGAATCGGCTGCTCGACGCGCGCATCGTCGACCTCACGCGTGCGGCCGAACCGGCGCATCAACTCCTGAAAGGCCTGCGGCCGGCCTGCGGAATCGATTGCGATCACTTCGCCATCGATGATCGCGCGGCGGCCCGACAGCGCCCGCATCTGCTCCACGACTTCGGGGAGGCTGGGTGTGATTTCATTCAAGCGGCGCGAGAATATCCGCACCGACTCGCCGACAGCACAATGAACCTGTACACGCGCACCGTCGAGCTTATGCTCCAGCGCAAGGTCGGGACCGAGCACGGCGAATGCTTCGGCAACGTCCCCAGCCGGCTGCGCGAGCATCGGCTTTAGCGGTTTGGGCGCGCGCTCTGCCGCCACAGGAGCCACGCCTGACAGCGCACTCGCAATCGCTTTGTCGGCTCCAGACGATCGTAAGGTGGCGACCACACGTCCGACGTCGCTCTCGAGCATGTGCAGCCGGCGCACTTCGGCGACCGGCCGCGAGGCCATCTTTGCGATCGCTTCGATCAGAACGCCCTCGCTCATCCCGTGGCGCATCTCGCCGATTAGAATCTTCGCGATGTATTTCGCTTCCATAGCGCTGGCGCGAATAAACAATTCGCGTAGCGCCTCCAGCTTGCGGCCGCGCGCATGGCGTCCCTCGATCTCCGCAATTTCTCGAAACTTCGCGTCGAGTTCGGTGATGGTCAGGCTTGGAGTCGGATCGGGCGAGCGATTTTTAAGGGCAATCTCGATGGCGTCGCCGAAATCCTCCGCGGTGGCAAAAATCTCCTCGCCCTGGTCCTCCGCTCCCGCGATCTCGGCTACGATCTTCCAGACCGCGCGGCCGCTGATTTGAAGCCGCTTTTCGTCGCCCTGCTCGGTGGCGCGGCCAATCAAGAAGCGCGCAGAGATCGCCGCCTCGGCGGGATCGAGGCTGGCCAGAAACGTGGCGACCGCCTCCGCGATCTGGAGGCGGCTCTGCGTCTGGCTGAGCGCCTGGCAAATCAGTGCGAAATTGTACAGCGAAGCCACGAAGAGATTAAGTCCGTCCGCGCGGTGCCGCGCAAGCTCAGCCGCCCCGGGCGTTCATCGCTGGTCCGATTCTATCCGCGACTTCATCAGGACCACGTAATAGGGATTCCACGTCGACAAAACGTAATAGATCGTCGTCTCTCCGTGACTGCCGCGGGTAAATGGCCGCACAAATACGGGCCAGAATCCTCCGCCATTCGTCCCCTCCCGGCCCGGATCGCTGACATTATCGCAGTGGCTTGCCGGATCGGCGGTCCACGCGCGATGGATGAAATGGCAATAGCCTCCGTCGGTCGTCAAATTGAATATCGACTGTGCCGGTGACCACGGCCCCCATGGATTCGGCGCCGACCGCATCAGGACTCCGCCGGCTGTATGACAATTGTAGAGCATGAGCCAGCGGTCGATGAACGGATTCCATTCGATGCCGAGTTCGCCCATGCATGGCGGGTCATCCTGAAACAACTCGGCCGCGTCGGATTCGCTGCGGCTGAAGATTGGTTTTCCGGTCTTTGAATCGGTTCCCGTGTAATAGCGAATCCCTTTGCCATCGGGCAGGTTCCGAAGCGGCATCACGGCAAGATAGGGATTGCTCTGCCGGTACAACGCGCCGCCCGGGGTTCCCCAAACCCACAGCGCCTTGTCGCGTACCGGAGAATCAGCAACCGCCGGTGTGCCATTCCAACCAGTGGTGGCAATCTGAAGGCTCGTGAATTTTTGCGGCGAAAACGTGTAGAGATAATCGAAATTCGCGCCCCGATCGTGAGATACCCCCACAACCGACTTTGTGTAATGAGCCGTATCGTCGCGGCCGGTCGCGAAAAACACGTACATCGCGCGGCGCAATTCGATGCCGGCGACTGGAATCTCGAAATTCCTGAGCGTTACCGGTTCTCCGTTCGAATGAATTACCGGGCTTGCGAATGCACCCGTGGGTCCGGTCATGTACTGCAAGCGGATACAATCGCTAGGGTCGCGAGTGCTAGTCCATGCGATGCTGTCGTTGTAGTTCGGATCGCGGAAGCTCAGATTGTCCATGCCACGGAACGTGGCGTCAGGCACGGTATCGCCAAACAGCACCTCCATCCCGCCGTCGAACTCGAAGGTAGCGCCAAGCCCCGATCCATACAGGCCATAGTTCGTTTCGGTCTGATTGACGGTGGGAATTCCGCGTTCGCGATCGATTTCTCCGTTCAACTGGCAAACCTTTTTTGTCGAACCCGGCACGACCGTTTGAGAAAATGCGGGCGCCTCAGCAACTGCGAAAGTGGATAAGACAGCAAGGCACATAGCGGCAGCCTTACGCATTGAGAGCTTCGCTCCGCTTCGACACCGCGAATGCGTCCTTGGCCGGTCAGACATCGTTTGAACCACCAACATGATATCGCGCATGTTCGGTCGCTGAACAGATTCACTTCGTGAGCACTAAAGATTGCATTAGGGACTGACAGCATGTGAGGGCAACAAATGACGAGACGTTGCCAATTGCGTTTGATTACGTGTTGATGAACGGTCGACATTTTGTCGGAATTTGAGTTGCCTTGCCTGCGCATTATTGGTACAAAATAGGCGCGAATTTCGTCCAAACGATTAGTGCTGCGGGAAGGTTTCTTCCGTGGCGAATCTAGAAATTGGGAGGCTTCGATGGCACGCTTTAAAGAACGGACTTTTGGTAATGTGATACGCGACCGGCGCCGCCAGCTCGACCTAACCCAGGAAGAAGTCGCCCGGCGCATCAAGACCTCGACGCCGTATGTCGGCCATCTCGAAGCCGGCAAGCGCCATCCGTCGGACAAAGTGCTGACCCGCATTGCAGAAGTTCTGGCGCTTGACCAGCGTGAGATGTTCCTGCTGGCCAATCCGCATGCGAAGGAACTGCTCCGCACTGACTCCGAGAGTGAGGCTGACTCGGCGTGGGAAGAATTCCGTACCAGCGAACAGCTCCGCCGCGCACACAACATCACCGACCAGGAGATGGAAATGCTCGGCAGTGTGGCGATGCTCGGTGAGGTCCGCTCTCCGCGCGATTTCATCTACATCCTGACCACGGTTCGTCACGCGGTCGGCCGCTAAGCCTGGTTCACAATCAATAAGTTGACCGCGGAATCGCGGCAGCCCCGGCGGTGAAATCCGCGCAATCCGCGACATTGCCGGGCTCCGCAGGCTCTCGCTTTCCGCGCCGATACGCGGTGGCGGGGATGTTCTTCCTCGGCACCGCGCTTTGCTACATCGATCGCGTCAGCATCTCGGTCGCGATAATCCCGCTTGCGCATCAGTACGGCTACAATTCAGCCGCGCAGGGGCTGGTACTGTCCGCTTTTTTCTGGGGATACGTGTGGCTGCAGATGGGTGGCGGATGGATGGCCGATCGTTTTGGCGGACATCGCGTGCTCGCTGCCGGCGTCGCGCTATGGTCGATCGCTACGATTATGACCCCGCCTGCCGCCGCCACTTCATTTGCCGCGCTGCTGGCCGCGCGAGTAGCGCTCGGATTGGGCGAGGGCGTCAATTTCCCGGCCGTCCATAGTCTCACCGCGCGATGGATGCCGCCCAGCGAGCATGCGCGCGTTCTCGCGCTCAACTTCAGTGCGATGTCCCTGGGGACGACGGTCGCGCTGGCGCTAAGCCCGATCATTATCGCGGCGTTCGGATGGCCTGCGCTGTTCTACATTTCCGGGGGAATTGGCGCGTTGTGGGTTGTCGCTTGGTGGATGACTACGGCGAGCCGGCCCGAGGATTCGCACCGAATCTCAGCGGCCGAACTGGAAATGATCGTTGCAAGGCGCGCCGCCCAACCACACGCCGAGTCCGTGCCATGGAACGCAATCGTGCGCGAGAAAGCGGTCTGGGCTATTGTTGCAGCGCATTTTTGCAGTAATTTCGGCTTCAACATCCTGCTACTTTGGATGCCGACCTACTTGAATCACACCTTCCATGTGCCGCTTGAGCACGTAGGCTCGTACGCGTTGATCCCATGGATTGCGACTTTTGCCACAGTGAATTGCGCTGGATGGTTCTCCGATTGGATGCGCGCAAACGGCGCCGGAGTTGGCAATTTGCGCAAGGCTATGCAGGGCACGGCATTCGCTCTGGGCGCGGCGCCGCTCATAGCGCTACCGCTCGCAAGCAGTCCGGGAGCGGCGGTTGCGATGCTGACTATTTCCGCCGCGGCCAACGGGATCGGCCTGGCAGCCTACGGCGTGAACCATCTCGACGTGGGCCCGACCTACGCCGGTATCTTGATGGGCATATCAAATTCGATCGCGACTCTGGCTGGGACGATCGGTGTGGCAGCAGCGGGCTTTATCGCGCAATCGACCGGATCATTTTCGGCGGTGTTTCGGATGATCGCCGCAGTTTATTGCGCCGGTATGATCGTGTACATCGCATGGGGAAGCGGCGAGCGCAAGCTATGAGCGGGATCGTTTCCCGGTGGCAGCCTTGATTAACGCGGCGTGCAGGAGGCGATTGTCCGATACCAGCCCCTTGAGCTTCACATTGCGCTGATTGAAACGCACCGGGCGGCCCGCAAGATCGGTCACCGCGCCGCCCGCAATCATCACCAATGCCGCCCCTGAAGCGACGTCCCATTCGCTCTTCGGCGAGCACGTAAATGTCGCATCGGCGCGCCCTGCTGCCACCAGCGCCAGCTTGTAGGCGACCGATCCGGTGGGGCGAACCTTGAACATCCCGCGGTATTTTTCCCATTCGCCGCGCTTGGTCTCGCTGCGGCTGGCCAGAACCGTTGATTTGGCAAGCGTGCGAGTGCGGGTAACGCGGACGCTCCGGGTATTCAGATGGCAACCAGCTCCGCGCGCCCCCCAGAACAATTCGCGCCTGATTGGATTGTAAGTCACTCCAACCACCGGCTCACCGTTCTCAATAAGAGCGATCGCCACCGCAAATTCCGGAATGCCGGTGATAAACTCCTTGGTGCCGTCCAGCGGATCGACAATCCACGTGCGGTGCCGGCCGAGGCGCGCCGGGTGATCCACGGTCTCCTCGGACAGCCATCCATAGTCCGGGAACGGCTCGCTAAGAATTTTCTTGAGCGTGCGATCGGCCTCCAAATCGACGGAAGTAACCGGGTTGTCGTGCCCCTTGGACCCGATATGGTAGCCGCCGCAGCGATAATGGCGGCGAAGAATTTGGCCGGCCGCGCGCGCAGCCTTTTTGGCCAGCTCCAATTCGCGTTCGAATTCGTTTCGCACCGCGCAATCCTAATGCTCCCCCGCGCAGGAATCCATCGCCGCTGATAAGATTGCGGTCGCACCCATGGCGGCGGAAAAAATCCCTACCTCCAGCCAACCCGGGCACGAAGCCGATTCCCGGGTGTCCTCATGGATTGGCAGCGAATCGGGCCCATACCGATGTGTTGCCGCGATTCTGATCGTTACCGCGGCCGTATACCTTCGATGCTTGGGCAATCAGTTCGTCGATGACGATCTCGACCTGATCGTTCACAATCGTTATCTCGGCGACTGGTCGTACATTTGGAAGTCGCTGATTTACGACTCGGCTTGGTTCAACAACCCGAATTTTCTGCCGCAAAGTCCCGATTACCGGCCGCTGCTCGACCTGTGGTTGTGGTTCAACTTCCATCTATTCGGACTGCATCCGGCGGGATGGCACTTGGCGATGATCGCGCTGCATTTGCTGGTTACGTGGCTGGTCTTTCAAGTCGCCTCGTTGCTGGCGCGTGATAAGTGGACTGGAGTGCTGGCTGCCGCTCTGTTCGCGTTGATGCCGCTAAATGCCGAGGCGGTCGTATGGCCCGCCGCGATCGCATACCTGCTGAACGCCGCGTTCGAGTTGGGCGCACTCAGCGCTTTCCTGCGAACCCGTGAAGATTCGGAGTCGCCTAAACAACATCGACTGTCGGCTCTCTCGCTCGGTTTGTACGCCGGTGCGCTGCTGAGCCATGAAAGCGCAATCGCATTCCCGGTTCTGATCGCGGCCTATGCGTTCATTTTCTCCGGAGAGGAGAGCGAGCATCGCGAATATTCGGCAAACGGAACTGGCACCGCAATTTTCGACCGCATGCGCGACGCCATAATCGCGGTATGGCCGTATGCGCTCGAAGCGATAATTTACCTTGGTGTTCGACTTCAGGTGCTCGGATTCATCAGCCGGCCGAACGCGTTCAACCCCCGCCCGTATACATTGGGCGAGATCCTACCGCAGATTCCCGGCGTCATTGGCCGGGATTTGATGCTGCTCCTGATGCCGTGGCAAGCCGGGCCGGCACACCCGATGCGCTTCGCATTCGGCTTTGGATGGCCGGAATTCTATTTGCCGGCCGCAGCCCTAATTGCTCTCTGTGCGGTCGGATTCGCAGCATTAAGGAACCATTCGCACCGCCGCGTCTATCTGTTTTGCGCCGCCTGGTTCGCGATCGCGCTCACTCCGATGCTCAACCTCAACGGTCTTTTCGTCTTGGGCCTCATCCAGGATCGCTATCTCTATTTTCCATCGATTGCGCTTTGCGTGATGATTGCAGACATTGCAACATCATTTGCGGGGCGTGGCGATGTCCAAGCGAAGGTGGTGTGGATCGGTGCAACAGCCGTGGCAGTGATCTATGTCGTGGCGCTCAGCTCTGTCGAGATTTACTGGCGCGATGAAATCGCCCTGCTGTCGCGCTGCGTCGAAGAAGTTCCCGATGCAGTTGGCTGCCTGAGCCGGCTGGGCGCGGAGTATGCCGCGCGCGGCGATTATATCAACGCACGCGATAAGCTAGAGGCTGCCAACTCGCTCGAAACCGGAAAACCATTTGCGCCAAGCCCCAGCGCTGATGTCCTGTACAATCTCGGCGTCGTATACGAGCATCTTGGAGAGCCGGCCAAGGCCGAGGATGCGTTCGCTCGTGCGGCCGCCCTTCCGGGCGCAAGCCGCGCTGCTCTCGCCGCCCGCGAGCATTTGCGGTCACGGTATGGCAACAATCAAAACGGCGCGTCGCATTAGCGAGTGACTTATGGCCGCCGATGATTCAGAAGGCTTTCGAACCCGGTTCGAGCCGATTTTGGCCCGAGCCGGTGGCGGTGACTGGCGCGTCGGAACGGGCCTCACGGCGCTGCTGATAGCAACCGCATTGGTATTTGCGCGCAGCCTTGGTAACGGCTTCGTCTATGACGACGGCAACTTGATCGTCAGCAATCCGATGGTCGGCAATTGGCCGTTCATCGCTCGCTCGTTGTTCAAAGACGAATGGTGGTTTCTCGATCCCGGTCACCTGCCGCAAAGCTCGTACTATCGCCCCCTCCAGCCGGTCTGGTTCGGAATCAATTTTCAGTTATTCGGACTAAATCAGATTGGCTGGCATGCCGCGATGATTGTGCTCCACCTGATCGCGGTGTGGCTGGCCTTTCGCGTCACATTGCTGCTCACCCGCGACGGATGGGCATCGCTGCTTGCCGCAATGCTATTTGCGCTGATGCCTGCGCATGGCGAATCGGTAACATGGATCGCCGCCGCGCCATATTTGCTCAGCGCAGCACTTCAGTTGGCCGCATTTGACTTCTATTTGCGGAACCGTGAGACCGGATGGCAACCGCTGTCGCTGGTGCTCTCGATGCTGCTGTACGGCGGCGCTTTGATGAGTCATGACGGCGCGCCAATTTACGTCTTTCTGTTCGCCATCTATGGCGCGATATTCCCTCTGCAAAGCGATACGACCGAAATTGATAACGGCGCTTCGAATCGCATGAGCGGTGCGATTGCCGCCGCGTGGCCGTATGCGATCGAAACGGCGGCCTTCCTGACCGTGCGATATGTCGTGCTGGGGTTCCTCAGCCGCCCGTTTCCGAATCGCCATCTCACGGCGATGGAAACGGTCCTGACGATTCCGCGTGCACTGTGCGACTACGCGATGCTGCTGGTGGTGCCGTGGATGGCCGGCCCGCAGCATCGCCTCGACCCAGTGGAAAGTTTCGCTTCGGCGAATTTTTTTCTGCCGGTGGCTGCGTTGGCGGCGTTGTCAGCCGCAGCATGGATTTTGCTCCGACAGCATCCGCATCGGCGTCTTTACAAATTTTGTGTCGCGTGGACGCTAATCGCGCTTGCCCCCACGCTCAACCTGAGCGCACTGTTCGAAGGAACGCTTCTCCACGATCGGTATCTCTACCTTCCAGCATTTGGATTCTGCGTGATGGCCGCCGATTTGGCTGCCGGGTATGCGCACCGAGGCGACCGCAATGCGCGCGCGGTCGCAATCGCAGCGGTTGCAATCGCGGTTTGCTACGCTGCGTTTCTTGTCCCTGTGCAATACAACTGGCACGACGATATCACTTTGTTCTCGAGGTGCGCGGCCGAAACTCCCGATGTCGAGTTGTTTCACAATCGATTGGGAATGGCGCTGAAGTCTAAGGGGAATTTGCCCGGAGCGCGCAATGAATTCGAGACCGCCGTTAAATTGAATCCGAATGCGAGCGGCAGCGTTCTGTATGATCTAGCACTGGTGTACGAGGCGCTCGGCGAGAAAAAAGAGGCGGCGGACACGATGGCGGAGGGGCTGCGGCGAATCGCATATCCGCCCGCGAGCGGGTATGCGCAGTTGGCGCTCGTCGCCGATGCCGCCGGGGATACCAACGGCGCCGAGGAGGCTCTCAAACGGACCGCGGAGCTGCCGGACGGCGCTGAAACCGCGATGATGGCTCGCGCGCAACTCCGGCTGATACATGGTGACAATAAAGGTGCAGGCGAACTCCTGGATGAATTGCTTCGCCATGACCCCGACAATGCCGAGGCACTTGCCAGCCTCGGAATGGCTCTGGCGGCTGAACATCGTCTCGACGAGGCGCTTTTGGCTCTGCACCGCGCAGCATCGTTAAGGCCGCAGGCGCCGGCTTTCCACTACCTGATTGCGTTGACACTCCACATTCAGGGCCGCGAGAATGAGGCGCACACCGAATGTGCAATCGCGCTTGCAGAGGCACCGAACGACCCCAAGACGCGCGCATTGATGGACGCAATCAAGCGCGGAACAGCGGCGTCGCATTAATCCAACTAGCGCCGCTCTCGCGTTTAATCGCGGCGCGGCGCCATGCTATCGTCGCAACCGTCGAGAATTCTATGCGCGCACTGATAATCCTTCTCGCTTCGGGACTGTACTCCGGCTATTCACCCGTTGCGCCGGGAACTGCGGGCTCGGTTGTCGGGCTCGTACTGGTTTACTTCGTTACCGGTCCAATGTGGACGCATTCGCCCGCGAAATGCCTTGCGATCTTTGCAATCGTATTTGCAATTTCCTGTTGGATCGCAGATCGCGCAGAAAAAATATTCGACGAACATGACAGCCCGAAAATCGTGCTTGACGAAGTACTTGGCATGGCGGTGACGATGTTCGGAAATCCGCTCACCGCGGCATGGTTGATAGTGGGATTTGTGCTGTTTCGAATTTCCGATGTTATCAAGCCGTGGCCTGCGAGTTTCTTCGATCGCCAATTGCAGAATGGAGCCGGCGTAATGCTCGACGATTTGGCGTCAGCTGTCTATGCCAATATCGCCCTGCAAGTACTTTGGCGGATCCTCTGAACGCGAAAAATGCGAGCGGAAAGCCAACGATGATCGGCAAAGCAGTAATCCTATCAACCGGCGATGAAATCACCACCGGCAAGGTGGTCGATACCAACGCCAATTACCTCGCCGACAAACTCGCCGAGATCGGCATCGATTTGGTCGCCGTGATCACCGTCGGCGACGTAGCCGATCGGCTTGAATGGGCGTGGCGAACGGCGATCGCGATGAGCGATATCGTCATCTCCACCGGCGGGCTTGGGCCGACCGCCGACGATTTGACAACCGAAACGATCGCGCGGATCGCCGGGGTAAAGCTGTGGCGCGACGAGGCAACCGTCGATTACATGACGCGGCTGTTTCAAGCGATCGGGCGACCGATGCCGGAAAATAATCTTCGTCAGGCGCTCTTTCCCGAAGGCGCCACGGTAATTCTCAATCCGCTCGGCACAGCGCCGGGATTCCGGATGCCGGTTACACTCGACGGCCACATCTCGACTCTGGTCGTACTCCCCGGAGTGCCGCGCGAGATGAAACCGATGGTCGAAAATACGGTGATGCCGTGGATCGTCGCCCACCGCGGCGCCGACACCACATACGTAACCCGGATTTTTCAGACGTTTGGACTCTCCGAATCGGCACTGGACCAGGAAGTCGCCGGGCTGATTTCGCCGCATGAAGCAAAGGTATCGTTCCGCGCGAGCTTCCCACAGATTTCGATGCGCATTCGCGTTGAGGGAAAGCCGGACGAGGCTGCGCGCAAAGCCGACGAACTGGCAGCCCGTGTACTGTCGAAGATTTCCGATTATGTATTCGCGCAGGGTGAGACTTCGATGGAAGAAGTCGTTTTCCGGCTGTTTACGGAAAAGACCCTTACGCTTGCGGTCGCGGAATCGTGCACCGGTGGACTGATCGGCCATCGCATCACCAACGTTCCCGGCGCGTCGCGATTCCTGCTCGGCGACTTCGTGACTTATTCCAACGATGTCAAGGCGAGCGTTCTTGGCGTATCCGAGCGCACCCTGAAAGATCACGGTGCAGTGAGCGAGGAATGCGTGCGCGAGATGGCCGCGGGCGCACGGTCACGCACGGGCGCGTCGGTTGCGATCGCAACCTCCGGGATCGCCGGACCCGACGGCGGAACCGCCGATAAACCCGTCGGCACGGTCTGGGTTGCACTATCTGCCGAAGGCAAAAGCGCCGCGCGCCGCTATCCGCTGCGCGGGACACGCGACTGGATCAAACTGCTCGCCTCTCAAATCGCACTGGACTGGCTGCGCCGCTTCGTGCTGGGACTTCCGGTAGAGGAATCCGCCTCATTCCGCCGATAAGCGAATATGCACGAGATTCACTTCATGCGCGCGTAGGCGATTACGTCCCCGCCGGTACCCGTAACGCCAAGGATGCCCGGTGATGCGGCGCATCGGACCGGATTGGGCGCGGTCGTATCGGTACATAGCACGACGTTCGCGTTGCCGGTGAAACACGGATCGCTGAGCGCGGCGGTGCCGCCGGTCAGCGCAACCTGTCCCGCGCACATTCCGGTGCTGATCGTCATCCCGCCCATCGGTCCCCATGTCGTCATTGTCGTAGGCGGAGGCGGCTGGGGGGCTGGGAAAGAGGCATAGCAGCCGCTCGCGGCGACAGCCACGAGCGTTGCAATTGCCATCAACCTGCGCATCGCACGGTACCGCGGAATTATCGGCCCGCTGCCTTGAATTCACCGTCTATCGCGGCGGCGGACGCCGCCGTGGTGAAGATGTCCATCGGGGCAAGCGGCGGGCGGCGAGAACGCTTGAGTTCTGCCAGTTCCACTTGTGCCTTTGTTTCAGCATTGCGGCGGCGAATGTCCTCGAGCTTGTCGTCGAGCTCGGAGCCGGCAATTTCGCGGCTGACTCCGGCCTGAGCGAGCGTCCGCTGAATCGATTCGCGCACCTCTTCTAGCGCGCGCACATCGTCGTCATAGGAGAGTTGTTCGAGTGCACGCTGGATTCGCACCCGCGCCTGCGCATTGCGCAGCCGCGCCATCATCTTGACCTTCTCGGCCTTGAGCTGGTCGATTTCGCCCTTGAACGCGACCAGGTTCTTCTTCGCATCCTCGGCCTCGCGCGTCAGCTCCGCCAGATCCTCGCGCAGGCGCGCGCTATCGGCCTCCAAAACGTGCTTGCGCTGGATCAACACCAGTGCGCAGCCGTCCTCGTTCATATCGGCGGCTTGTCCGGCTTCCTCCGCTACCTCTTTTAACTCGGCAACTTTTTCGCGCAACTCGCGTTCGAGCTTGCTGCGCATGTAGATGACTCCAGCGGCGGCGGCTTTCAACTGATGATAGCGGCGGATGCGATCCGATATCGCGGCTTCGTACACCGCTTCCGGATCGCTTTCCTCCCGCGATTTCACCCATCGGCTGAACTTGCCGCCGATCAGATTGAACAGTCTTGAAAAAAGCATGGCGTTCCTCCTTCGGCCGCCTGCATCTACAATGCGGGCGGCCGCGTCCGTCAATATTTATAAATCCAGCGCGGCACTTTGGCCTTGTAATCGAGATATTGCTGGCCAAAGATGCGCTCCATTGCCGCCTCTTCACGCGGGATCACGGTCTTATCGATTACGGCAAAAAAAATCGCCGGCGCCAGCAGCATCACGAAGGACTCGAAAAACAGCGCGAAGCCGAGCAGCGCGGTGGTGAATCCGAGATACATCGGATTGCGCGTGAAGCTGAACGGCAGCTCCGTCACGATTTTACCCGGCTCGCCGAACGGGTTGACTGTCGTTTCGCGGCCGTGAAACAGACCCGAGCCGAAGAACGAGCATGCGAATCCTGCGGCAATCAAAATCACGCCCACATACTGGAACAATCCAACGTTTCGGCTTTCGGGCAGCATGAAGTGCAGCACCAGCGTGACGCCGAGCAGCGCAAGCGCAAGCCAGGGCGGGATAATCTTAATTCCCGCGACCTCACCGGTCGGAGTCTGAGTCTGAAATTGATCCGTCGCCATACGTGTGCGGGGCTCCCCTTAACTTTCGTCTTCCTTCGCAATCTGGCCGGCATCCGCGGCAGTGATTCCAAGCTCGCGCATCTTCTGCTGGAAACTCTGCCGGTACATACCGGTGCGCTCCGCGGCGCGTGAAATGTTTCCGCCGGTGGCGCGCAGTGCCCGAATGAAAAAATCGCGCTCCCAATCGCCGACGAATTTCTCTTTTGCTTCTCGAAACGTCATCGATGGCTCGCCGCCATCCGTAACCACAGGATCGTGATTGGCCGCTGGTGCAAGGGCGGAGGGCGGTGACACCCGCTCGCCCTGAGGTTCGGCGCCGGAAAACAGATCGTCACGCGAGATTTCATTTCCCGCCGACAGAATCACGGCCTGCTCGATCGCCGCCTTGAGCGAGCGAGCATTGCCCTTCCACGGCGCCTCTACGCACGCGCGCATCGCATCGGCCGACAATTGCTTGGCGGGAGTTCCGAAGCGGCTGCATGCCTCCGCGATGAATCTCTGAATCATCAGCGGAATGTCCTCGCGCCGCTCGCGCAAGGGTGGAATCCTGATTTCGACGACTTTCAAACGATAGTAAAGGTCTTCGCGGAAGCGGCCCTGCGCGATCATCGTTTCAAGGTCCTGATTGGTGGCCGCGATTATCCTGACGTCGACGGTTAGCGCCTGGTTTCCGCCGATTCTCTCGAATTGTTTTTCCTGCAGGACGCGTAGGAGCTTGGCCTGCGTTTCCAGCGCCATGTCGCCGATTTCGTCAAGAAATAACGTGCCGCCATCGGCGGCCTCGAACTTGCCTTCGCGGCGCGCGGCGGCACCCGTGAACGCGCCCTTTTCATGGCCGAACAGCTCGCTCTCGACGAGCTCGCGCGAGAATGCGGCGCAATTCACCGCGATGAAGGGACGACGCGCGCGCGGGCTGCGAAAATGGATTGCACGCGCGACCAATTCCTTGCCGGTGCCGGATTCGCCGCGCACCAGCACGGTCACGTCGGTTGGAGCGACCTTTTCGATCGTCTCGAATACCCGTGTCATCGGCCGCGAGCGTCCGACCATATTTTCGAATGAGCCCGTGTCCAGCCGGACCTGCTCGAGCAATTGGCTGTGCGCTCGCTTGAGCAGTTGCGTCTCCATCACCTTGCGGACCTTGAGCCGCAACTCGTCGTTGTCAAACGGCTTGGGCAGGTAATCCTCGGCGCCGGCCTTCATCGCCTCAACCGCGATGCGTTGGGTGCCGTATGCGGTGATCATCAGAACGGCGCAGGCTGGATCGATCTCGCGCACCTTTTTAAGCAGATCGAGACCGCTCATTCCCTTCATGCTGAGGTCGGTGATGATTACGTGGAACAGCCCCGCCTTGACGCGTTCGAGAGCCTCCTCGCCGGATTCCGCCGTTTCGACTTCGTAGCCTTCCTTGGTGAAAAGGCCCTTGAGGGCGACGACGATGCCGCGCTCGTCATCGACGATGAGAATGCGGCCTTTCAATTGCGCGCCCTCGCGGCCTGCGGTGCGATCGGTTCATTCGGAGCCGCCGCAGCCGAGCCATTTGCATGGACAGCGCCGTTGATCGGCGGATCCGCTTCGGCATCGCCTTCGGGCATCGCCGCTTCGCGCGGAGCGCCCGGCAGCGGAATAGAAATCACGAACTCGGTGCCCGTTCCGACGGCGCTGTGTACTTCGATCGTGCCATCGTGGGCGTCGATAACCTTCTTCGCGACTCCCAGTCCAAGCCCGGTTCCATTTTCCTTGGAGGTATAGAAGGGATTGAAAATCTTGGCAATTTTGTCGTCCGGGATACCGCATCCGTTGTCGCGAATCCGTACGACGGCCAGCCCCTCGCCGTTATTTTGGATAAGAAACTCCAGCCGCCGGCCACTCTTGGTCGATTCCATCGCATCTATCGCGTTGTCGATGATGTTCGTGAAGACCTGGCGCAATTTGTCACCGTCGGCGCGCACAAACGGACCGCTCAGGTATCCGCGCGATACCGCCACCGAATTCGCATCCAGCTTCGCGCGCATTTGCGTGAGCGCGCCATCGACGACCGCGGCCAGATTTACGCTGCCGAAGTTGTAGTCCTCTTCCTTTGCGTATTTCAGCAGGTGCGACACGCTGCGCTCGACGCGCGCGAGTTCTTCGAGGGCGACCTTTGCATACTCGACGTTCTCGTGCGCGGCAGGATCCTCGCCCATCTGCTGCACGAGGCTCTTGGCCGCCGCAATTGGATTGCGAATTTCGTGGGCGAAGGTCGCCGTCAATTCATCTAGCGAGGCTTGCTTCTCGGTGCGCAACTGTTCCTTTTCCTGCATCACCTCGCGCTGAACCTCGCGTTTAATGGCTGGTTCGAACACCAATTGATGAATCCATCGCCAGCCGAACACCGCGGAAAAATGACTTACGATGCCAAATCCCCAGAACAACGCCGGCCACAAAAACCATGGATATGAGGTGGTCATCAGGTTGATAAGGAACAGGAAGCCGACCACGATGCCGTACCACATCAGGTGCACGAAGAATGCCGTTTCGGCGGAAGCCCGCGCGCGGGCCCGTTCGTAGGATTTGCGCTCGGCGTCGGTTTTAAACTCCGGGCGCCGCTCTTCGGGGCCGGGATCGACGCCGCTGCCGCCGTATTTTCGTGCCTCACGGTCCAATTTGCTGCGCAATTTGCGCTCGAACCGCTGTGCCTTGCGCTCGAATTTTTGTGCCAATTTTGCCTCGAATTCCCGCGCCCGGGTAGCGGCAGCGTCAAAGTGATGGTTGTGATCCCAATGCGCCTCGTGCCATTTGAGCCATCGGACGCGGTTGTGCTTTCGATACTGAATCGAGGCGTAAACGATAACAGCGATGATTAAGAGGGCGTACATCTTTCGTCACCCGGCGGCGTGGATATCGGTTCCATCAATTGACCTATCGTATTGGACCGAACCCTGACAATCGCCGCGCATCTGAGTTCCTGTCCTTGGAAGGAGCAAATGCGATGCCGACCCGCTGTATGGACAAATTGTAGCATTTGCGAGGATTTCGGCTCATGCCCAAGCATCGCTTATGATAGTAGCGCAGCCGCACTAATGCAGTAGGCGGACTGCATGGCGGCCACCCATTCCCTCAGCGCGAAATTCCGCTAAGCTGGACGGATTCGTGCTGGAAATACTGGGAAGCTTACTTGCGCTGTCGATCGGCGCCGGGTTCGTGGGCGCGATCTCCGGTCTTGGCGGGGGTGTATTTATTGTTCCCGCGCTGGTGATCGTCGCGCACATGCCGATGCGTGTGGCAGTCGGCGCAAGCCTGATATCTGTGGTCGCGACTAGTGCCGGCGCCAGTGTCGCGTTTGTGCGCGACGGATGGACCAACCTCAAAGTCGCGATGGTGCTCGAGTGCGCGACAGTCACCGGCGCGGTCGCGGGCGCCTATATGGCCGGAGTCGTGCCGACGGCGGTTCTTGAATTACTGTTTGCCGCGATGATGCTCCAATCCGCGTATTTCACCATTCGCAAGCGGGGCGACGACATTCTCACCAAGGGCGATCCGCTGGCCGAGCGGCTGGAATTGGGCGGCGAAATTCCGGACGACACCGGGAACATGATCCACTATGAAGTCATTAAGGTGCCACAGGGCGGCGCACTGATGGTTGTCGCGGGCCTCATGTCGGGGCTGCTCGGAATCGGCTCGGGTGCGCTCAAGGTAATCGCGATGGACTACATCATGCATTTGCCGCTCAAGGTCTCCAGCGCAACCAGCAACTTCATGATTGGCGTAACAGCGGGCGCCGGCGCACTCGTGTTCCTTTCGCGCGGCGATGTCGCGACCACGATCGCCGCGCCGGTGGCGCTGGGAGTGACCGGAGGAGCGCTTATCGGCAGCCGGATGCTGCCGCATTTGCCGGTCCGATCGCTTCGAATGGTTTTCGTCGTGATATTGGTGTTGATTGCCGTCGAGATGGGATGGCGCGCGCTGTCGGGAATTTGACTCATGGGAAAGGCTGACGAAGATCGAATTTTGCGGTTGTGGACGCCGCTATTGCTGCGGACGATCCTGATCGTGGCGATGATCGTCATCGTGATTGGACTCGTACTGGCCGTAACCGTCACGCCCGGCTATTACGTCAATCGCTATCACGCCGTCCAGCAGGGGCATTTGATCGGGCGCGAGAAATTCGCCGAGATGGTCACCCGGTCGGCGGCTGGCGATCCGCATACGGTTCTTATGGTCGGGCTCTTTGTGCTGACCTTGGTACCGCTGGCGCGCGTCGCCTTTTGTTTCGTTCTGTTCATCCGCGAGCGCGACTACACGTACGTCGCGTTCACCGCATATGTCCTGGCGGGCTTGATCGTCGGAATCGTGCTGGGTGGAATCGGCTGAAATCGCTCGGGGGTTAGACCATGGACATCAAGGGAAAAGTTGCCGTTATTACCGGCGGGGGGTCCGGAATCGGCCGCGCGACCGCTGAGCGCCTTGCACATGAGGGCGCGGCAATCGTCGCCGCCGATCTTGACGAAACGGGCGGTGCGGAAACCGTCCGCCGAATCGAAAGTAACGGCGGGCGCGCGCTCTTCGTCCGCACCGACGTTACAAAGCTCGAAGATTCGCGCCGGATGCTGGATACGGCGGTCTCGAAATTCGGCCGGCTCGATATTTTGCACAACAATGCCGGCATAGGATTGGGAGCGCCCCCCTTTCCCGATGCACCGCCTGAAAAATGGCATCGAGTGGTCGAGATCGATCTGCAAGCGGTAATCCTTGGGTGTGGCCTTGCTGCGCCGTTGATGAAAAAGAACGGCGGCGTCATCGTTAATACCGCCTCGATGGCCGGCCTGTATCCACACCCGCTCGATCCGGTTTACGGCGCCGCCAAGGCCGGCGTGGTCAATTTCACCCATTCGCTGGCAAACTGGGCGACGGAACGAAAAATTCGCGTCAATTGTGTCTGCCCCGGAGTAACTGACACGCCGATGGTGAGCGGCCTGTTGGCTCAGGATGCACAGCATGGGTTGAGCAGTTGGAAACCCGGCAAGATGCTCAAGCCCGAAGATATCGCCGACGCCGTTGCATGGATCGCAAGCGACGACTCGGTCGCCGGCTGCTCAATCGAAGTTCGCCCATCGGGCCGCCGAATCGTGGACCCGCGCCCGGCCCCTGGCTCCCGCCGCTGAGGCGGAAGATGAATTCCGGGCGCAGCGCGCTCGCCGAGCTTGCCCCGCCGTTCCTACGGTTGGGACTAACGGCATTTGGGGGACCTGCCGCACACATCGCGATGATGGACGAGGAGTTCGTACGGCGGCGCCAGTGGCTCACGCGCGAGGAATTCTTGGACATGCTGGGAGCGTCCAACCTCGTGCCCGGCCCCAGTTCAACCGAGATGGCGATCCATATCGGCCATCAGCGCGCCGGGTGGCGCGGCCTGATCGTCGCGGGCGCCTGCTTCATACTGCCGGCGATGATTCTCGTTACGGCCTGCGCGTGGCTCTATGTGACGTTCGGCGCGCTTCCTCAGATTCAAGGCACCCTGTACGGCGTGAAACCCGTAATCATAGCGGTCGTTCTCCAAGCATTGTGGGGCCTCGCTAAGACCGCGATTAAGAATCGATTCCTTGGCGGAATTGTCCTGCTGGCGGCGATTGGCGCGCTCACCGGTACAAACGTGCTGGCGATCTTGCTCGCCGCTGGCATTGCAGCCGCAATCAAGGCCTCCGCTGATGAGCGCGGCGCTTCGCGGACCGCATCGGCGGTTCTAGCTGGCAAATCGATGTTGGCGCCCGGCGTGTTGGCGGCTGTATCAGTTCCAATCGGCCTTACGGGGCTATTTTTAGTATTCCTGAAGTTCGGGGCGGTAATCTTCGGCAGCGGATATGTTCTGCTGGCGTTTCTTCAAGCGGACCTCGTGACCCGCCTGCACTGGCTGACCCAGGCGCAACTGCTCGACGCGGTCGCGGTGGGCCAGGTGACACCGGGACCGGTCTTCACAACCGCAACTTTCATCGGCTACTTGCTGGGCGGAATCCCGGGCGCAATTGGCGCGACGGTCGGAATTTTCCTGCCGGGTTTTTTGTTTGTAGCCGCCAGCCGCCCGCTCATTCCGCGCATCCGCAACTCGAAGGTCGCCGGGGCATTCCTTGACGGTGTAAATGCCGGCGCGGTCGCACTCATGATCGCTGTGACGTGGCAACTCGGCCGCGCCGCAATCGTCGATCCAGTAACGGCTGGGATAGCCGCGATGAGCGCGGCTATCCTGTTTCGCTATCGAATCAATTCGGCGTGGCTGATAGGGGCCGGTGCAATTGCGGGATTTATAGTGACCGGATGACCCGCGCGATCGTCCGCTCGGGATAGACCATCGCGCGGCAACGACTCAGACGCGGCCAATCAGTTGCGGCTGGACGACCCGGTATCGGAAATCTTCAGGTTCCGTTCCAAGCACCAGCGATCGATCACTTCGGCGTTGAAACGCCAATCAGTGCCAATCCGGAAGCCCGGCAACTCGCCACGGCGCAACAACTTGTAAATCGTCGAGGGATGAACACGTAGATACTCCGAGAGTTCCTTAACGGTCATCACCCGAGGTAAGTTATACTTGCTTTCACTAGCCATGTTTTCTCCTGCCAAAGCGGGTTCATTCCGCCGTTTGCGGCTAATGCTGGGCGCTTTACTTCGCATCTCTCCGAGTCGATTATCCGCTCCCTTCACCCACTAATGATGTCTATAAATGTCTCAAAACGGGCGTTCGCGGTCAAGGGATGCTTAGCGAATTTTTCAGGACTTATTACCCGGTTGGCCCCTCAACGACGGAAACTGTGTAATTACCGCTGCAAATCCGCGAGCAATTTATGGTCAGCGGATGCATCTAAGGCGCATAATGATTTTGAAATACGACTCAAATCGATTGGGAACGTTACAATGAATCGTGTAATTCAATGGTCAGCAATCGCTGCCGGTTTATTTGCCATGACCCTAGTCTCACCTCCGCAGGCGCGCGCCCAATTCGCGCTTTCAAGCGATGCTTTCTCCGCCGGTGCGACGATTCCCGATGCCAATGCCTGCACAGGTGAAAATCGCTCGCCGAAGCTCGAGTGGAACAACGCACCAGCCAACGCAGTCAGCTTCGCCCTGATTGTCGAAGACCCGGATGCTCCCGGTGGCACGTTCATTCATTGGGTCGCATACGAAGTTCCGGGCTCGGTAACTTCGCTTTCTGCGGGGATTCCAAAGCTGCCCAAGATTGCAGGCGGAGGCATGCAGGGAGTAAATAGTTTCGGCCGGATCGGATACGATGGACCATGCCCGCCGCCGGGAAGGGTCCACCATTACCACTTCCGCCTGCTGGCGCTGGATATGCGATTGAAGCTGGATGGCGAAGCGGATGCCGCGGCGGTGCAAGCAGCAGCGGCCGGCCATATTGTGGCAAGCGCCGAGCTGGTCGGTACGTTTAGCCGGTAGAAACTGGGAACTGAAAAATGAAAACTCTCCTCAAAATAGTTGGCGCGGTGGTCGTCGTCGCGGTCCTCGCATTTGCCGGATGGCAGTATCAGCAGATGCGCCGCGCGAAAAATGCCGGCCTGATTTCCGAGGATATCACCCACGACGGCAGTACTTGGAAGGCGGACTTCACCGCGAGCATCCCCGCCCCCGAAGAAACCGTTTTCAATGCGATCCGCGATGTTGAAAAGACTCACAACGATCGACTGAAAGCGGTGCGCATCGTATCGCAAACCGAAAACACCAAGACGGTCCAGATGGATTTCGCAGGATTCGGCGGCCAGACCCAAACGCTCCAATTGGAGTTCAAGTACCTGCCTGCCGAACACAAGATCGTCTATCGAACGGTTGATAATCCGATGGTCGATACGCACGCGGAATATGACCTTAGCGAAATTCCGGGCGGCACTAATATTCAGTGCCACGAAACCGCGAAGATGCTTGCGGAAGTTCCCGCGCCGGATAATGTCGTGAAACAGGTAATCCGTGGACTATTCGTTGCCCAGCTCGAGTCGCTCAAGAAGTCGCTCAATATCGCCTCCACTGATGAAGCGGATGCCGGCGACGAAGAACCTGTCTTCCCGCAGTCAAATTGACCGGAGGCCGCGCGGGCGGCGCGGCGCATACGCGATGGACGAAATCGACGCGCATTTTCATCAGGGCGTTGAACTCTTCAATCGCGGCGAGTTCTTCGAGGCGCACGAGGAAATGGAAGAGGCGATGAACCTGCTCGAAGACGACACCAGCGATTGGGACTTCTACCTGGGGCTGTTGCGCGCGGCGGTGGCAAATCACAAATTGGCCGACGGGGAAGTCTCAAGCGCGATGCTTCACTTGCGTGCGGCGCTGAAATTTCTTGCGCCATATCCGGATCGCCATCGCGCGATCAAACTGCGCGAGTTCCGAGCTGCGCTGGCGGTACAGCTTGCGCGGCTGGAATCCTCGCAGCCAATAGAATTGCCGCCGCAAATAGAACCGGCCCGACCGGCTGCCGCCGATATTTCACAATGAACCGCCCGCAGGCGCAGTTTGCCGTATCGGCGGCTTCGCTTTGGGGATGTCCGGATTGGGATCGGATCGAAATCGCGCTCGCCGGCCGATCGAATGTCGGCAAAAGCTCGCTGCTCAACGCGATCGTCGGGATCAAGGGGCTTGCGCATACCGGAAAGACTCCCGGCCGCACGCGAGCGCTGAACTTTTTCACCATCGGGGAAACGACTGCGCTATGCGATTTGCCGGGTTACGGCTATGCGAAAATGGCGCACGAAGACGCGCGCAGGCTCTCGGCGATGATGCGCGATTATCTGGAGCGGCGCACGCATTTGTCGGCGATCATTATTCTTACCGATGCGCGGCGCGGGCCGGAGCGCGAGGAACTCGACCTCGCCGCAAGCGCCTCCAGCCGGGGCGTTGAAGTAATCGTGGCCGCGACCAAATGCGATAAACTCAAACGCTCCGAGCGTGCCGCGGCGGTTGCCCGCTTTGCGCCGATGGACGCGGAGCCAATCCTGTGCTCGTCCGTATCCGGCGAAGGAATCGAAGAGTTGCGCCGGAGGATTCTTGCGGTCGCCGATTCGGACTCTCGGCGCGAGGCTTACCAGCGATGACACGCGCTCAAGCCGATTCCGCAGGATCGATTCGCATACTGGCGGAATCGAAGCGATTGCCCAAGGCATGCTTAGATCGGTGGCTCTCAATGGACGAGGGCTCGCGCGATGCTCTCCTGTCCGTAGCGGAGGATTTGCGATTGCGCACGGGACAAATCGTCACTGCGCTTGATCTGCTGGATGAGATCGCCGTGCGCGAACGTGTCCCACCTGCCGCAATACTAAGCCGTGAAGAATTGCGGCGAATCATCGGAGGAAGCGGCTCGGGGCCCGCGCGAGCGAGCGCCTTTCTCATATCCCTTCGCTCGATCCGCTACCCGCGTCTTGCCGCCGCGACGGAAGAGTTGCGCGCGGAAATTTCGGCGTTGAGGCTCCCGCGCGGAGTATCGCTGAAATTGCCCAAGGAGCTTGGCTCGGACGAATTGACCATTTCAATTCAGGCCGGTAACCCCGCGCAACTGGAACGTGCGGTCGCAGCGCTGACGGAAAAGATAGGCGGGCTTGCCAGAATATTCGATCTGCTTGGTGGTCGTGGCTAAACTTGACGACGACAATGTTCGAACTGGACGAAGTGATAATCGAACGGAGATGCGCTGAGACGGTGCTGGCACGCCGAATCGTCGGCGCGATCCCGTCCGGAGTTCTCGTGCGCGAGATCGATGATGCGCGCGAGGCGGTGCTGCCGGCCCGTCATGCGAGCGATCCGTTCGGCGTGGGCAAGCGCCGGATGGTCGTCTGCCGACGCAAATCGCCATTCTTGATGGCCTGTCCCGCCGGCTCCGCGAAGTTCGCATGCTGCGGCTACCTTGTCCTGGCGCTGGCCTCCAACTGTCCGATGGATTGCAGCTACTGCTTTCTTCAAGAGTACCTCGCCGATAATCCGGCGTTTCAGGTTTATGCAAACTACACCGACGCTTTCGGCGAACTGGACAAACTCGCGGCAGGATCGCCCGAGCGGAGCTTTCGCGTCGGAACCGGCGAGCTTGCGGATTCGCTGGCATTCGATTCGATGACGGCAATGAGCCGTGATCTGGTCGAATTTTTCTCGGCTCGCGAAAACCTTACGCTTGAGCTCAAAACCAAAACCTCAGAAATCGAAAATCTTCTCAACGCCGACCCGCGCGGCCGCGTGATGGTATCGTGGACGCTGTCGCCTGACGCCGTTTTTCGCGCATGTGAGCATCGAACCGCGCCGCCCGCCTCGCGAATCGCCGCCGCGCGTGCAGTCCTCGATGCTGGTTACCGAATCGCATTCCACTTCGATCCGTTGATCGCATATGAAGGCGCGGAGCGCGACTATTTGGAGCTGATCGATCGGCTCACTGATTCGATCCCGCCGGAAAAAACCTCGTTCGTGAGTATGGGAACGCTGCGAATGACGCCGGGGCTGCGCGCGGCGGCGCGCCGGCGCTTCCCCGGCGATCCGATGCTGTGCGGTGAAGAGGTGCTTGGCCGGGACGGCCGGTTGCGCGCATTTGCGCCGCTAAGAATCCGCCTGTATCGCGCGCTGGCGGAGCGATTCAAAAGAGCAGGTGCGGAAATTCCCGCCTATCTGTGCATGGAGCCGGCCAGCATCCATGAGCGTGTATTTGGCGATACCCCGGCAAAACCGGCTATTATCGGCCAGCGGCTGGCGGAAGCCTGAACAATTTATGGCATTGCGAAAAAAATCTGTGCGCGGAGCATCCGCGATTGCGGCCGCCAACGGAAATTTACGCGGCGCACACGGCGCAGGCGATCGGCCGATCGGCGTCTTTGATTCGGGTATCGGCGGACTCACAGTGCTGAAGGATCTGGTTTCCGCGCTACCGAACGAAGATTTCATTTACCTTGGCGATACCGCGCGGCTTCCCTACGGAACGAAATCGAGTGAGATAATCGTCCGCTACTCCACCGAGAACACCGAATTTCTGCTTGCGAAGGGAATTAAGCTGCTGGTCGTCGCATGTAACACCTCGAGCGCGGTTGCGCTCGATGCGATCGCAGCTCGAACCATGGTCCCGGTCATCGGCGTTATCGAGCCCGGCGCGCGTGCGGCTGCAAAAGCCTCACGGCGCGGCAAGATTGGCGTCATTGGAACCGAGGCGACGATCGCATCAGGCGCCTATACTCGCGCGATTCAGCGGATTCGCCCCGCCGCTGAAATTTACACCCGCGCCTGTCCGCTTTTGGTGCCACTGGCCGAGGAAGGATGGACCGACAATGACGTGGCCGAGCGCACTGTCAGCCACTACTTGGAAAGCCTGAAACAGAGCGGAATCGACACGCTGCTGTTGGGCTGCACGCACTATCCGCTGTTGCGCGGGATGTTCGCGCGGATACTGGGGCCGGGGGTAAAGATCGTCGATTCCGCCACTGCAACCGCCGCCGCCGTGCGCGATCGGTTGCACGAGCTTAGGCTGGCACGGCGCGGCGGTCATGGCAGCCAGAGCTTTTTTGTGACCGAGACGCCGGATCGCTTCGTGCGTGTGGGACGGCGATTTTTGGGGCCGGCAGTCGAATCGGCAGTCAGAATTGAGCGCTAGCGCGCATCATTCGTAGTGTGCATCCGCAGTTGCGCCCGGCGCTCCACGGCGCAGGAAAATGAAACTCGGGATCAGCAACACCATCACGATCGCAAGCGTGCGATAGATATCGTTGAACGACAGCATCGCCGCCTGCGCCTGAATCATCCCGTAGACCTGCCCAATTCCCTGATGCTGGCCGCTGATAATTTGCGGCATGTACTCGAATCCATGCCGTCCGGGAATCGACGTACCGGCATGGCTGATTCGCCATGCGTCGAAGATCGAAAAATGGCTGGACAAATACGCCTGATGAGTCTGTTCCCGGGTCACCAGCGTAGTCGTCATGTAGGAAATTCCGATGGCTGCCCCGGTGTTGCGCACCATATTGTAAAGGCTGGCGGCGTGGCCGATTCGCTCATGCTCGACGCAAGAAAGAGTCGTCGCTGACAGGGTGGGAAATATCAACCCCATTCCAACTCCCATCACGATGCTGGGCCAGGTCACCACCCACATGCTCGCTTGCAGGTCCCAATTCGACATCGACCACAAGGCAATCGCCATCAGGACGAACCCGATGCCGACGAGCGGGCGCGTGTCAAATTGATGGCGCGCCAGTTGGCCGATCATCAGCATCGCAGCCATTGTGCCCAGACCGCGTGGCGCCAGCACCAGGCCTGCTTTCCATGCCGAGTAGCCCAACAGTTCCTGCAAAAAAATCGGATTTAACAGTCCGGTTCCGAACAGCGCGAAGCTCATCGCGACCATCAACACCACCGACATGGAAAACACCGGGATTTTGAAAATGGACAGATCGAGGATCGGTTCGGGAAACCGCAATTCATTGATTATAAGCGCAATCGTGGCCACGATTGAAATAATCGACCCCCATACGATCCACGGTGAACTGAACCAGTCGGCGCGCTGACCGCGATCGAGGACCAGGCCGCCCACGCCAAGCGAGACGGCCAGCAATATAATTCCCGCCCAATCGACGCGCCCTCCGCGCGCCCGGCTTTCGCGCAGATGCGTCGGATCGTGCACGAATGTCGACACCATCAGAAAGGCCGCCGCGCCAATCGGCAGATTGATGTAGAAATTCCACCGCCAATTCCAGTTGTCGGTGATCCACCCGCCCAGCGTCGGCCCCATTATTGGCGCGACCATCAGGCCCACCCCCCACATCGCCATCGCCATCTGCTGTTCGACCGGCGGAAAGGTTTCCATCAGGATCGCTTGCGACGACGGGATCATCGCGGCACCGGCCGCACCCTGGATCAGCCGGAATATTACCATTTGGTTAAGCGATCGGGCCGCGCCACACAGTCCCGAGGCAACCACGAATACGGCAACCGATGTCAGAAAATAACGCTTGCGGCCGAAGCGTCCCGAAATCCAGGCGGTCATCGGAATCATGATTCCATTGGCCACCAGATAGCTGGTCACCACCCACGCAATCTCGTCGATGCTTGCGGAGAAGGTCCCTTGCATATGCGGCAAGGCGACGTTGACGATCGATACGTCGAGCACCTCCAGCGCGGTCCCGAGCATCACCGCGAACGCGATGAGCCATTTGTGGCGGGAAGCCTGCTCCATCGGGACGGCGCCCGCATATGCGGATGCAGATGACATTTAGCTTGAGTCAGGATACCTTTTTCACATGCGCCTTGCCGCAATCGACGTCGGTTCCAATTCGATGCACATGATTGTTGCGGAGGTGGATCGTCAGGGCCAGTTCGAGGTTGTCGATCGCGTCAAGGAGATGGTGCGACTGGGTCGCCGCACCTTTACCACTGGCCGGTTGCCGAATCAGGCGATGGATCTGGCGGTGCGCACGATGGCGACCTTCAAGCGGCTGGCGCGCGTGCGCCGCGTGGACAAGATGAGGGCGGTGGCGACCAGCGCAGTTCGCGAGGCGCGCAATCGCGCTGAATTTATTCGCAGGATCAAACGCGAGACGGGGGTCGCGGTCGAAGTGATCTCCGGGCTCGACGAAGCGCGACTGATCTTTCTGGCCGCTCGGCATGCACTTGGCCTCGATGGCGGCCCGCATCTGCTGATCGATGTCGGCGGCGGCAGCGTCGAATTGGTGCTGGTGCGCGACGGACGTCCGCTCTGGATGCGGAGCGTCAAGCTCGGCGCGGCACGGCTGACGGAGAAGTACCTGACCGATGACCCTCCCTCGCGTGGGCAATTGGAACAATTGCAAGCCCACTTGGAGCGCCAAATCGGACCGCTGATGCGCAAGGCGCGGCGCGCCGGCGTGGTCCGCGCAATCGGCACCTCGGGAACCATCAACACTCTCGTCGCGATGGCGCGGGCATCGGAGCGGATGGAGGACTTGGGCCGCCTGCATGGTGCAAGTGCCTCCGCCGAGGAAGTCGCCGATCTCACGCGCGACCTCGTCGAGGCAAATGCGGCGCTGCGCGTCGAGTTGCCGGGAATCGATGCCAAGCGCGCCGATTTGATGCCGGCGGCGGCCACTCTCGTCAATTACATATTGAAGAAATCCGGCGCGCCGGAACTTGTCGCATGCACTTGGGCCCTGCGCGAAGGCGTCCTGCTGAGCCTGGCTCGTACGATCGGAGCACGCTCAGCCAGCGACGCACGCCGCCGTTCCGTCAATGCGCTTGCGGCACGATTTGCCGGGCACAACGAGCACGGCAGGCAGGTGGCAAAGCTTTCGCTCAAGCTGTTCGATGCCACAGCGCCCGTGTTGGGGCTGCCCAAATCCGCGCGCGAGCTGCTGGAATTCGCCGCGTTGCTTCACGATATCGGCCACGCAATCGACCACGATCGCCACAACCGGCATTCCTATTACTTGATCAAGAACGCCGAGTTGTTCGGGTTCGATCCGATCGAGATCGAGGTGATTGCACTGGCCGCGCGGGGCCATCGCAAACAGGCGCCCAAGCTCGATTCACCCGAACTAAAGGCGCTCAGTCCCGGCAAGCGCCGGCTGGTCAGGGGCCTGGCGGCGATTCTTCGGATTGCCGACGCGCTGGACCGGAGCCACTTCGGTGTGGTTAAGAATGTCGAGGTGAGTTACTCGCCGGGGCGCGTGATCGTCGGCGTCGATTCAAGGCGCGAGCGGGCCGATCTTGAGCTATGGACCTGTGAGCGGCGAACCGATTTGCTATCGCGCTTGCTGGATCGGCAGGTGGTCCTGCAGCGTTAGACGCTCCCGGATCGCCCCGGCGAATCACGAAAATGGACCGGACATCCAACAGCGGTGCGCCCGCGCGAAAATTATCCCTCTTGCCGGCTGACACGGTCGGTGAATGCGCGCGTAAAGCGCTGGCATTCGGCGCCGAAACACTTTCCGGAAATCATGCCGCCGCGCGCGCGGGCGACATCGAGGGATTGCATCGGCTGCGCGTGGCAACCCGGCGCATCCGCGCGTCGATCGAGATGTTCTCAGAAGCGCTGTACGCTCCGCAATTGAAGGTCTTCCGGCGCGATCTGCCGTGGGCATCGGCACAGGCCGGCGCAGCCCGGGAGTGCGACGTGATTGCGGCGCTGATTGAAACCCGGGCCGTCAAAATCGGCCCGGCCCTTGGGAAAGCGGTTACTCCCATGCTTGACGCACTCGCGGTGCGGCGCGCAGCCGCTCATCGGGAATTCTGCGAACTGCTCGAGTCCAAAAAGTACCGCAATCTGATCGCGAAACTCTTACAGCCGTCGATTCGCAAGCTCTCGACCGTCCGCAGGCTCGGCGCCACCGCCGCGCCGGCCGCCGGCCAGATCGCCCGCGCTGCGGCGCGAATGGCCGCGAAACTAGATCAAGATGCGCCGGCCAGCGTCTTTCACAAACTGCGCGTCCGCATCAAACGTCTGCGCTATGCGCTCGAGCTGGTGGCGGATCTGGGAGGAAAGCGCCATCGCAAAACGCTTTCACGGCTGGAGGATCTGCAGGAGACCCTCGGGCTGTGTAACGACGCCGATGTCGCGATTGCGTGGCTGCGCTCCTACGCCGCGTCCTCCGGCGCCGCGCCCGATACAATTCTCGCGGCGGGAGCGTTAATTCAATCATTGGGCAGCCGGGAACGGAAATTGCGCCGCCGGTCGATTAGAAAGTGGCGGCGGCTGGAACGATCAGACCTCATTGGTGGTGCGCTCGCCGAAATCCGGAAGTCCGGGAAGGCGGCACTAGCAGCAGGCGCGGCGGTCGAAGCGTCCGAATCGGCCAAAGCCGCACAACCGAACGCCACACCGGATAATGCAGCCGATCGCTCGCAATCCACACCCGTGGAATCCAACGGCCATAGCGTCGCGGAGTTCACACTATGATGCTCTATATTTTGCGCCATGCCACTGCGGAGGAGGCGACTGCCGGAGGCGATGATGGCGCGCGGCAACTTACCGAACGATCGAAGGCAAAAATGATCGGTGCAGCCGAAGGCATGCGCGCAATGGGCCTTGAGTTCGGCGCGATTTTGACCAGCCCGCTGGTACGGGCCGCGCAGACCGCCGAAATTGTAGCTTCGGAATACGACAACCATCCCACGCCCCAAGTGATGCCGGCTCTCGCGACCGGAATTGCGCCGGCCGCCGCACTCGCAGCGCTGCGGGCCTATTCGAAACATGAAGAAGTTCTAATTGTCGGCCACGAGCCGCAGCTCTCGGCGATCGCGTCAATCGTGCTCAGCGGCTCGCCCGACGCCGTCCGCATCCGGCTCAAGACCGCCGGATGCATCGCGATCGATCTGCCACCCCGCTTCGAACGCGGCGGCGGCGAGCTGCGCTGGATGCTGACACATCGCCAATTGCGCAACATGCGCGAATAATCATCTCCCACCGCTTTTGCGGACCACCGTCCGCTTGAATCGCGGCGATTCCACCCGCAGGATACGCCGATGCCGTCGCAGTCCCCTCCCGACCGCTCCACCGTTGGCGTCGGAACGTCGCGCAGTCAGGCGATTCTGCTGCTCGTGGTCGGAAATTCGCTATGGGCCGGATCGTACGTCGCCGGCAAGGAGGCGCTTAGGTGCCTCTCATTCATCGAACTGAATGCGTTGCGCTTCTCGATTTCGACGATTCTTCTTGCTCCAGTACTTTGGTCGGGGCGGCGAATTTTGGCCGGCGAGCTGCGCAATCGCGCGTCGCTGAACGCCCTTGCGCGATTGGTGCTGCTGGGGTTCGTGCTGAACAAGGCTTTCGAGTACGCGGGACTTTCGCTCTCCACCGCAGTCGATGTCGCGCTGCTAATCGCAACCGAGGGAATTTTCACTGCGATACTTTCGTGGACCCTCCTTGGCGAGCCGGTAACCGGCGGAGGTGTCGCGGCGTTGATTGCAGGCGCCGCAGGCACCTGGCTGGTCATCGCGCGCGGGCTCGTCCCCGATTTCGGCGGTCCCGGTGGCGCCGGCCGAATCATCGGCGATCTGATGGTCGTGCTATCGCTGTTATTCGAGGCGGGCTACACAGTGACCGGAAAAGCCTCGCTCAAACGCATCCCACCGCTGCTGATCATTGCGATCTCAGTCGCTGGATGCCTGCTTGTATGGCTGCCAGCCGCCGCAATTGCGCTCGCACGCGACGGGATGCCGCATATGACAAACGCCGCATGGGCATCGGTGGGATATATGGCGGCGTTCGGCACCGTCGCCGCGTACTGGATGTGGTTTCGCGGACTCAGCGTCGTGCACGCCTCGGTTGCGGCGCCCTTCCTGTTCATCCAGCCGCTGCTCGGCGCGGCGCTCGGCGTAGCGATGCTGGGGGAGACGATTTCGTGGGCAACGATGGCCGGCGCGGTGCTGATTGTAGCCAGCCTGGCGATGGTGACCGCCGAGTCTCGCCGCACCCTGATCGAACCGCCCGCGTAGCGCGTCCTGAAGGATTTCTAATGCTTGCGACGATCCACAATCAGATCGGCAGATGAATCCCGGCCGTCACCAATGCACCGCTGGCCACGCCCATCAGCGCCTCGCCCGCGACTAGCCCCGCCGCGATCAGGATTCCGGGGCCGCTATCGTCAGCCTCATCCGCGCCCATCCATGCGCGGATCAGCGCGCCGGCGAATATCACCGCCGATAGTCCCATTGGCAGATACAACCCGATCGCAACCGGCATGATCGGTGTGCGCCACTTCGAGCCGATACGTTCGAGGCGGCTGTCGATCAGCGCAAGCAGCGCCGCAAGGAATGCCCCCGCGGCAATCGTTCCGATGGGAAGTCCACCCTGAAACACGCCTTGGGCAACCTTCGCCATCAGGAATGCCTGCGGCGCTGCGAGCGCTCCCGCGCGCGCGGAGGGTGTCCCGGCGATGCCGTAGCCGGCGATCAGCAGATTCAGAATCGGCGCCATCAGAAACGACGACGCCAGCGCGCCAATCAGCACGCCGATTTCCAGCGTGCGCGGCGTTGCACCGACATGCCATCCGGTCGCCAAATCGTGGGTTGAATCGCCCGCCATCGCCGCCGCCGTGCATACCACCGCGCCCGCCAAAATCGCGAGCCGGGGACCTGCGCTGGCCGGCACACCCGCAAGCTTCAGGAACAATGCCACCGCCAGCAGCACGATTACCGTCACGCCCGAGACCGGGTTGTTCGATGCACCAACGATTCCGGTCAGGTAACCGGCGATCGCTGAAGCAAAAAACCCGATCACGACCAACAGCGCCGCGAGGGCCGCGCTCAATACGATCGAACCGCTCAACGCCAGACAGATTATGAAGATAACCGGCACACATAGTGCGACCGCGGTTATCACCGCACGCGCCGACAGGTCCGTATCCTCGCGCGCGCCGGCTTCGACGTGGCGTTCGCGGACGACCCGCACGCTGTCGGCGAGCGCCGCCGAGATTCGTGCGCGCAGCCGCCACAAGGTGACCACGCCGCCGGTCAGCATCGCGCCGACGCCCAGATATCGGACCTGTCCCCTCCATAATTGCATTGCGGCCGCTGCGGCATCGGGAATGCCTTCGACCGGATGCATCGCCGTCAGCACGGGAATTGCGATCAGCCATGCGAATGCGCCGCCTGCGAATACGAGAGCCGCGATCCTGACGCCAATTATGTAGCCGACGCCCGCCAGCGCAGCCGAAATATCGAATGACCCCGCAAACGCGGCGGAGCCGATCCATCGCGCCCCGGAAATCGCCGCCGGGATAATCCCGAACAGGTCCTGAAGCGCCTTGAGCGCGGCGGATGCGGCACCCGCTATCGCGAGCGGCCGGATATTCGCCGACTCCGCTCCCGCGCGCAGTACCTGCGCACACGCGAGCCCCTCCGGGTAGGGCAATCGCTCCTCAACGATGTAGGCGCGGCGGAGGAATACCACCAAGAGCGCGCCCATCGTCGCTCCCGCGGCGCTCAATGCGGTGACCTCGGCGTAATGTAGCGAGCGGCCGCCGCCGATAATCACAATCGCGGGAAACGTAAAGATCGCGCCTGCGGCAACCGCCTCCCCGGCCGAGGCGATCGTCTGCACAACGTTATTTTCGAGAATCGTCGCGCCGCCCATCACGCGCAGGATGGCCATCGAAATTACGGCGGCCGGGATACTCGCGGAGACGGTCAGCCCCGCATACATCCCCAGATAGGCGTTGGCCGCGCCGAGGATCAGCGCCAGCGCGACGCCGAGCACGACCGCGCGGACCGTGAACTCGCGCGGTGTCGATTGCGTGGGCGGAATATTTTCCGAGGAATCGGCGGACACGCCGCCACTATATGCGAATGCGGTAGAGCAGGCTTTAGCCTGGATTCGGCGCAAGGGCGCTAGTTCAGTTCGATCATCGAACGCAGCCCTCAATTGTAATCTTCCCGAAACCCGCGCGCGGTTTCGCAACGGGTACGATAGAGGCGGCATTGGTCCATCAATCTGAAGCAGTGCCGGCGCAGGAAACCAACGCGCCCGCGGCCGACGATTAGTCGTCTTTGGAGGTGGTGGTCAGGTTTCCGGGTGTCGCGATCGGCTGGCCGGCGGATTTCCAGCCGATGATGCCGTCGGCCATCACGCTGACGTCCGTGTATCCCGCGTCTGTCGCGCGGCGGGCGGCCTCATGCGACGCCATGCATCGGGTCTCCGCGCAATAGAAAACCAGTTCCGCATGCTTGTCCGGCGGCAGGGTGCCGGTCACGTCATACTGGTCGGGGCTGGTCAGCAGATGCGCGCCCGGAATCATTCCGACGCTGGAACGCAGGCTCCAATGGTTGGCATCGTAGATGTAAACGGGCGGATTTTTCGCCGCGATCATCGCCGCTAAGTCTTTGACGTGGATGACCTTGAACTGGTCGGGCGGAGCGGGATCGTTGGTAATGAAGTTGAGCAGGTCGAATGCGGATGCCGGCGCTCCGGCCGCGAAAATCGCCAACGCCATCGCGCCCGCGATTATCGCGCGGCGGCTGAAGAAACGCCCCAATATCGAGTCCCTCATGACGCAAATCCTATCAAAGCATCCCGATTCGACAAAGGGTTAACCCGACCCTACAGCACGAACCTGAACGAATCGTCCTTGCGCACAATCCTACCGGCCGACGGCGTCGCGAAATGCGTTCCGAACACCAGCACATTCGAGTTCGCATACTTTTCGCAAAACTCGCGGCGGGTCCGGGCCGCCTGCGCGCGGTCGGAATCGAAGTTGTCGATCCATTCCGGATAGCGGCATTGAATCGGATGATGCATCAGGTCGCCGGTGATGACCGCCTCGCTTCCGCGCGACGATATCCGCACGCTGTGATGGCCGGGGGTGTGGCCGGGCGTCGGCTCGATCCAGACTTCACTTGTGACACGATGATTCGAATCGATCAGGTCGGCGCGCTCCTGCTCGACCACCGGGCGGACCGAATCCTCAACCGGGTCGCGCAGCTCCTTACCGTCGAAACGCGACCAGAAATCCCATTCCACGCCGCCGATCAGGTAGCGCGCGTTGGGAAAGGTCGGCATCCATTTGCCATCCACGAGCATCGTGTTCCATCCGACGTGATCCACATGCAGATGCGTGCAGACGACGAAATCGACGTTGTCGCGCGCAAACCCGGCCCCGCCCAGCTCGTTCAAGAACGGGCCTTTCAGATTGTGCCACACCGGATTGGGACGGACCTTGTCGTTGCCGATGCAGGTATCGACGATGATTCGCTTGCCCTCGGATTCGATCAGGAGGGCATGGATGCTCATTCGGAGCTTGCCCTTTTCGTCGGTGAAGGTGGGATGGAGCCAGTCGGCCTCCTTTCGGACGTTTTCATAGGTCGCATTGGGCAGCAGCCATTCGCCCTTCCACGGCGCCTCGCTCTCGACGATTCGGGTAACCTTAACGCCGCCTATTTTCCATTGGTTCATGACCGCTTCCCAACCTCAAGTCTAACCTTAGTCGGGTTGCGGCGTTCGCGCCAATCGGCACCGTGGCAGGCGGATTGACGGGTTGAAAAACGTTCTTACGGAATATGCGTCACTTTGCCGGGTTGGCTTCCTGGAATTGCGTTCAGTATGCGTGGGACGAGAGGAAGCAAGTCTTGGATCTGGTTACTCGCTGCAGCTAGAACGATGATACCCAACCGCACATTTTTGAGATTCTGCTGAAACCTGAGATTCTGGTCGCCAGTCAAAAACACTTCGAATCCGGCGTCAGCGGCGCGCCGCAACAGCTCCCCGTTGGTGAACCCCGCCCAACCTTCTTGTTGTACGGTGCGGACATGGTGCCCTTTTACCTCGAGCGCCAGCCGGCGCGGCAGCTGCTCATCGAGGAGGATGCGCACCAGCGGCTAGAACCTCATGGGCCGCCTCGAGCGCCGCAATCGCTTGATCGCGCGACACTGAGGGAAAATCGTCCAAAAATTCATCCAAACTGTGTCCGCCCTCCAGGTAATCAATCAGGTTGCGCAAGGGGACCCGCGTTCCCACGAATACGGGGGTTCCGCCAAGAATCTCCGGGTCGCTATGCACGACAGGATTTCTGGTTTTGATGTTCTCCTTCATTGCGGCTTCATTGTAGCGCGAATCCTGGCTTCGTCCTACAAAAGACCGCTGATTGGCTTGGGCTGGACCAAGCGCGGCCCGTCAGACAAGGGCAGCCGAGCTTTGCGGTCAATGATACTGCGGAATATCGTCATGGCATGGCCACTCGATCGATACGCGGCCCACGTTGCCTTTCAGGTCCGTTCCTGCGGCGAATTACTGTGTTGGCGGATCGTGTCCGTCCGGGCCGCTATCCCTTCAACATACCTGCCTTTTCGCACGGCATCGATATCACGATTACGTCGAATGTCACCTTCTTCGTCGGTGAAAACGGAACGGGTAAATCCACGCTGCTGGAGGCAATCGCGGAGAATAGCGGCTTCAACGCTGAGGGGGGAGATCGCCAGCATGGGTTCACGAACCATAAAGACCGATCAGACTTGGCCTCCGCGCTGCGCCTCTCATGGCTGCCGAAGGTGATCGAAGGGTTCTTCATGCGGGCGGAGAGCTTCTACAATTTCGCCAGCTATCTGGAAAGTGTGAACTCCACGTTCTCGCGGTACGGCGGCCGGCGGCTCCATGACCAATCCCACGGCGAAGCATTTCTGGCGCTATTTTCGAATCGTTTCGAGCGTGGAATCTACATACTCGATGAACCCGAGGCTGCGCTCTCGCCACAACGGCAGCTCAGTTTCCTCAGCATCATCCATCGCCTTGCGACGGCTGGCCACGCGCAATTCATTATCTCCACGCATTCACCGATAATTCTCGCGTACCCGGGCGCCACTCTGTTAAGCCTCGATGGCAATACGATTCACGAGGTAAAATACATGGATACCCAACACTACCGCGTGACCAAAGAGTTCCTCGCTGCTCCGGAGCGCTACTTCAGGCATCTGTTTTCCACCGACTTCGAAGATGACGGCAATGGCTAGCCTCGCGCCCGGACGGCTACGCGCAGCAAATCCTTTCGATTACCTGCAGAATTTTCGCGGTGCCGCCTTCGAATGCGTCGCGCCGGATCGATTCGTTGGGCTGATGAGCTTGATCGAGGTCGCCGGGACCGCAGATTAGCGACGCAACTCCGGCTGAGGAGAACCATCCGCCGTCGGTGCAGAACAGCGCGCCGCCGGAGGATGCCGCTCCCGTCGCCTCGAACAGCGCGCGCTCAAGCGCGGTGCCGCGCGGCGAGTTGAGCGGCGGCACGACCATCGCGGGGCCGACCTCAATCGTCGCGCGATGGTTTTGCGAGGCGAAATCATGCGTATCCAGCGCGCCAAGGCGGCGGACAATCTCTCGGTAAAGCTCCATCGCATCGGCGCCCGGCATCGATCGGTAGCTGACCCGAAGGCGGCACTGCTCCGCGATAATATTGGCGGCAAGACCGCCTTGGATTGTCCCGAAATTCAGGACGTCGTGGGGCGCATCGGGAAAGATCGCCGTGAATTCCAGATGTGGCATCGCGCGTCGCTCTTCCTGAATGCGGCCAATTGCCTCGATCGCGCGGGCCATCACGGCAATTGCGTTTACGCCCATCGCGGGCGCGCCGCTATGGCCGCCTATGCCGCGCACGATAACTTCGAAGCTCGCGATACTTTTGTGCACGTTGCAGACTGCGTAAGAAGTCGGTTCGCCGATCCATGCCAGCCGCGGCACGGGCGTTTCGCCAATCATCGATTTGAGTTTTGGGGCAAGGTCAGCCGCGCCCAGGCATCCAACCTCTTCGCTGGCGGTGAATGCGAACACGAGCGGACGCTTGAGCTTGGCGGCATCGAGCGTGCGGGCGGCGTCAAGGCATTGCGCGATAAAACCCTTCATGTCGGAGGTGCCGCGCCCGAAAATCCGATCGCCTTCGACCGCAAGCTTGAGCGGCTCGCGGTCCCATTCCGGCTGGCCCTCGAACGGGACGGTATCGACATGACCGGAGATGATCAGGCCGTCTTCGCGAGGAGGGCCGATCCATGCGGCCAAATTCGCCTGCGGAACGCCGAGAATATCTGCGGTCTGGATTGCGGTCCGGAAACCGATGGGTGCGAGGGTGGCCGCAAGGAAATCGATTGCAGCGCGGTCGGACTTCGCGCTGACCGTGTCGAAGGCGACCAGCTTGCGGGCGGCATCGTAGAGGAAGTCATGCATCGCGGAATTGACTCTACTTCAACCGGGCCAGCGGAGCCAAAAGCCAAAACGTCAGATATTACACCATTTTTACCAGTTCGATTTGCGTTTCGGCCCGGCGGCTACGACAATCACGTTCGAATCCAGACGGCTCCCGCGTATCGGAAATGATCGATCCTCACGAACCTATTCCAGAATTGCTCAAGCGGCTGAATACCCAGCCGGCGGGCCTCTCCGCCGCCGAAGCGTCCCGCCGCCTGGCCGAATCCGGGCCGAACGAACCTGCGCCGGTAAGCGCCTCGGGTCCGCTTCGCGAGTTTGTCCGCTTTTGCGGAAATCCACTGGTGCTGACCCTGCTGGTGGCGGCGTCGATCTCGGCCATGCTCGGCCAAGTCGCGGACGCAGTTCTGATCGCGCTGATGATCGTAATCAGCGTGGTCCTCAACTTCGTTCAAGCATATCGCTCCGAACAGGCGGTGCGGCGGCTGCGCGATCAGGTTGCGCCGACGGCGAGGGTTTTGCGCGACGGAAAATGGAGCGAATTGCCGCGGCGCGAAATCGTGCCGGGCGATATTATCCGCTTGTCGGCGGGCGACTTGGTTCCCGCCGATTCGCGCCTGCTCGAGAGCCGCGACTTGCACGTGCAGCAGGCGGCGCTTACCGGTGAATCCGCGCCGGTAGAAAAATTTGCCGATGCACCGGCTACCGGCGGCGCCGCAATCGAAGGTGCCAATCTGGTTTTCCTCGGCACCTCGGTGGTCAGCGGGACCGCCATCGCGGCAGTGGCCGACACCGGGCCGCGGACCGCATTCGGCGATATCGCGATGCGCCTGGCTTCGCGACCGCCCGAAACCGAATTCGATCGCGGCACGCGCAAGTTCGGCATTCTCATCATGGAAACGGTGTTCTTTCTCGTGCTGTTCATCTTGCTGGTCAACCTGAGCGTGCACCGCGATCCGCTGGAATCGCTACTATTCGCGGTCGCGCTGGCGGTGGGCCTTACGCCGGAATTCCTGCCGATGATCACGACGGTGACGTTATCGATGGGCGCGGTGCGGATGGCGCGGGAGAAGGTAATCGTCAAGCATCTTGAGGCAATCGAAAACTTCGGCAGCATCGACGTTTTGTGCAGCGACAAGACCGGGACGCTGACCGCCGGAGCGATAACGCTGGACCGCTCGCTCGATTGTTTCGGCGCTCCAAACGACCGGACGATCGAGCTCGCTTATGTGAACAGCGCTTTCGAAACAGGGATTCGCAGCCCGCTGGACGCGGCGATACTCGCCAAGCCGCGGTCCGATGCCGACAAATTCACGAAGACCGACGAAGTTCCGTTCGATTTCGAGCGCCGCCGGCTTTCGATCGCGGTAAGCCGGGACGGACGCTTCCTGATGATCACCAAGGGCGCGCCCGAATCGGTGCTCGCCGTGTGCAGCGCATACGAAGCCGGCGGACGCGACATACCACTGGACGCCGCAGCGCGAGCGCGATGCACCCAGGCGTATCGCAGCCTATGCGCCGAAGGGTTTCGAATGCTGGCCGTCGCCATAAAGCCGATCGCACACGGAGATCGGCTGGTGGCGGCCGACGAATGCGAAATGACGCTGGTTGGATTGGTCACCTTCATGGATCCGCCGCGCGCGGATGCCGCCGAATCGATCGTGGCCCTGCGGCGCGACGGCGTGCGGATAAAAATTCTGACCGGCGACAATGAACTGGTGACACGTCATGTTTGCGCGCAGGTCGGAATCGACGCCCGGCGCATCGTGCTGGGCGAACAGATGGACAAGATGAGCGACTCCGCGCTCGCTCACGTCGCGGAGAATACGGACGTGTTCGCGCGCGTATCACCCGGCCAAAAGGACCGAATCATGATTGCGCTAAAGGCGCGCCGCCACGTGGTCGGCTACCTGGGCGACGGCATCAACGACGCCCCGTCACTGCATACCGCCGATGTGGGCATATCGGTCTCCGGCGCCGTCGATGTCGCCAAGGACTCCGCTTCGATAATTCTGATGGAACCGGGGCTGAAGGTGCTGCACGACGGCATCATTGAGGGGCGCAAGGCGTTCGGCAACCTGCTCAAGTATTTGCTGATGGGCACCAGCTCGAACTTTGGCAACATGTTCAGCATGGCTGGTGCGTCGTTATTTCTTCCGTTCCTGCCGATGCTGCCGACGCAGATTCTGCTGAACAATTTCCTTTACGATCTTTCACAGGTGACAATTCCGACCGATAACGTTGACCCAGCGTACATCCGAAAACCGCAACGGTGGGATATCTCGATCATCCGCAATTTCATGATCGTCATCGGACCGATCAGTTCGATCTACGATTTCCTGACGTTCTACATACTCCTGCACATGTTTCACGCATCGCAGGAGTTGTTTCACACGGGATGGTTCGTGGAATCGCTGGCAACCCAAACGCTGGTGCTGTTCGTAATCCGCACAGCCGGGAATCCCTTCAGCAACCGGCCCAGCGGTCCGCTGGCCGCAACCGCGATTGGAATGGTAGCGATCGGGATTATCCTGCCATTCACGCCGCTGGCGGCGATACTTGGGTTTGGGCCGCTACCCGGGTCGTTTTTCGCGTTCCTGATAGGAGTGACGGTTACCTATCTTGCGCTCGTCCAGCTGGTTAAGAAAATGCTGATCGGCAAACTGCTCGCGTCACATTCGCATCCTTCATCGCGCCGCGGCGGCCATCCGGCCGCCGGGCGCGACTAAAGTTTACAGCTTTGCTTCAGAAGCGTTTTCTCGGGCATACCTATCGTGCGGGGCACCAAGGATTATTTGGCACGCTCTGGCATGGATTCGGCATGGTCTTTTGCTTCGGCAGCGGAATTAAAGCGACCTCCGTCGGCTGGGGATAGCCCGGGTTACCGGGCAGGCCGCTGCATGGTTCGAATACCCCGGTCGCGCAGATTACCTGTTCCGTCAGCGGATCGAGAAATGAGGCGCCCTGGTTCGGTATGCCGCATTGACCGTTGGTGACTTGCAGGTTCGCGGGCGAGGTCGTAAGGCCGTTTGGATCGGTGTTTTTGAACCAGCAATTTCCCGGATCGTTCAGTCCGCTGATATCGCCCAAGTCACCGTTGGTGTCGTTACCGAAAAAGCCGTTGTGGCGCATCGAGTTGCGGGACACTTGGTTGCCGAAGTCGTCGAAGAAACAGGTAACGCCAAATTGCGCCAGCAGGTTCAATGGGAATGGGTCAGTTAATTGTGGAATGACACCGCCAGCGCAGTTGTTAAGTTCGGTGACTTCACCGGTATCGGGAAACGGCACCAGCAGCAGCCCCCAGGAACCATTGTGTTCCACCCGGTTGCGGGTGATGGAGTCGAAACGCCCGCCTGCCACAACCATGCCGGTTCCAACTGGTCCAAGGTCGGCCGATCCGGTCCTTGGCGTGTTTGGATTGTTGTTATCGTGGATGTAGTTGCCGATGAAATACGTGCAGAGTCCGTTTCCGTTTGGGCCACCCTGGCCAGCCGGGCAATGGCCATACTGTGGCGACGGCGAGTCTCCCAATTCGCTGTTGGTGGAGATGCCGGTTTTGTTGTTGTCGAATTCTGACTTCGTGATTGTCAGATGGCCACCCGAATTGGTGCCGGAATAGCCCAAGGCTGAATTTTCCGCATGGGCATCATTCAGGGTCGCATTACAGTTCGGGCAAGCACCGATGTAATAGGACGAATCCGCCATATTGCTCGCGTAGGTGTGAATAATGAGACCGGGACCGGATGAGTTGCTGACGAAGATTCCGTACTGTCCGCTTGGCGCATCGTCCTGATAGTAGGTGGTAGTGGCTGACAGATACTGCCCAAAATAAGCCCCCAAGCCAACGACGCCTGAGTCATCGCCGCCGTTCCACCATATTTCGTTGCCTCCTCCGCCACTCCCATCGAGGAAATTGCACGATGTCAGGTTCTCCACCGAGACACCGCTGGCCTTCCAAACCAAGACGCCATTGCGGCCGATTCCATTCGGTCCCGGATCCTGATCTGAGGGGTTTGACGAGCATTGTGGCGCTCCCGGAATGGTGCCATCGACGACGACGGTGTTGCGATTCATTCCGCGCAGATGAATTCCGGGCGTCGTGATGTAAACACCACCCCCAGCCTCACTGGACCATGCGTTGGTGTAGTCGCCGCGCTCATGGTAATCGCCTGGGCCGACCAGAATCCAGTCGCCTGGATGGGCGGCGTTCACTGCGGATTGGATATCGGAAAATTCGCCGGGAATTCCATTATAGGTTCCCACCAGCAACACTTGCGGCGGTTTGGGCTTAATCGCCCAAGCATCGGACATAGGAATCGCGAGCATCGCCGAAATTGCGGCGGCAAGCGTTATAATCGCGGAAAGACCGCTGAGGCGGCGTCGGGCAATTGCGCGGGTCTCAATCAGTAAGCTCAAACGCATGTAAAACTCCTTAAACCTAAACGTAAAGGATTATTAATATTCCAATTGTCAGGCTTGATGTCCATATCGGCGACAATCTGGCGCGATTGCAGTCATGGCCCCATCTGGAATAGGAATTTGGATACTCGTCAAAGTAGAAGGTAGAATGTTTGACCGGAGAATGGGTCTCCATAACCAGCATGGCTAATCAGGCCGACAATCCCGGAACTGCTGCTGCCATCCTCGATCCGCCTGCAAGCGGCGAATCGGCGACCGGCGCCACGATGGCCAGTTCTGCCGCGGCACCGACGGCGATATTGAAGGTCGTTCCGCCTCGAATCGATAAGGACCTCACCTCGCCGGACTTATTCCTCAACCGCGAGTTGACCTGGCTGGCGTTCAACCGGCGGGTACTGCAGGAAGCCGAAGACACCCGCAACCCTCTGCTCGAGCGGCTCAAGTTCCTTGCAATTACAGCCTCAAACCTTGACGAATTCTTCATGAAGCGCATCGGCGGCTTGAAGCAACAAGTGGTCGCCGGGATGCAGGAACTGACGGTGGACGGACGCACCCCTCAGCAACAAATCATCGAATGTTACGGCGTCATTCGCGAGATCGAGCAACGCCAGCGCGAACTGGCGCCCGAAATCCTGCTGCTGCTAGAAAAGGCAAGCATCCGCTTGCGCACCTTTGCCAGCCTGGGTTCCGACGAACGCAAGAGTATCCGCGACTATTACTACAAGAACATCTTCCCCTTGGTGACGCCGCAGGCGATGGACCCGGCCCATCCGTTTCCATTCGTGTCCAACCTATCACTCAATCTGCTGGTCACCACGCGATACCAGAACGATTCTTCGCCCCTGATGGCACGTGTCAAGGTCCCGGTCGGTTTCGGAATCCCGCGCCTGCTGCGCGTTGGCGCTTCCAACGATTTCGTTCGGCTGGAGGATGTAATCGCGAACAACCTCGACCTGCTGTTCCCGGCGATGTTGATAGATTCATGCGAGATGTTCCGGGTGACTCGCAACGCAAACACTGAACGCGACGAAGACGAAGCTGACGATTTGCTGGCTCTCATCGAATCCGAACTGCGCGATCGGCGCTTTGCGCCGATCGTCCGCCTGGAGGTTGCCGCCGGAATGAACCCGGTCAGGCGCGGCATGCTGGCAGCCGAACTGGGACTGGATGAGCGCAGCGACGTGTTCGAGGTCGATGGAATGCTGGCGATGCGCGATCTGATGGAACTAACCGCGGTCGATGCGCCCGCCCTCCACGATCCGCCGCATCATCCGGTTGATCATCCGCGGCTTACTCCCGGACGCAACATATTTCACGTCATCCGGGATGCCGGCCCGTTCCTTCTCATCCACCCCTACGAATCATTTTCGACATCCGTGGAGCGGTTTATTCGCGAAGCTTCGGAAGATTCCAAGGTTCGCGCGATCAAGATGACGCTGTACCGGACCTCGAGCGATTCCAAGATCATCAATTACCTGTGCGATGCGGCGCGCAATGGCAAGCAGGTCGCCGTAGTGGTTGAACTGAAGGCCCGTTTCGATGAGGCAGCGAACATTCAATTCGCGGAACGGCTAGAAGCGTTCGGCATTCACGTCACCTACGGCGTGGTCGGCCTCAAGACTCATAGCAAGGTAATCCTGGTCGTAAGGCAGGATTACACCGGCTTGCGCCGCTATGCGCATATCGGAACCGGCAACTATCATGCGGGCACAGCCAGGGTTTACTCCGACTACGGTCTGTTGACCTGCGACGACGGGATTGGCGAGGATCTGACGGAGCTATTCAACTACCTGACCACGGGCTTCATGCCCACGCGCGAATATCGAAAGATTCAGCCTGCGCCGGCATTCCTGAAGCGCGCGCTGCTCTCGCGCATCGACCGCGAAATAAAGCTGAGCACGCCGGAGGCGCCCGGCCTGCTGCAGTTCAAGGTCAATGCGCTCGACGACGTCGAAATCACACGCGCGCTCTACCGAGCCTCGCAGGCCGGCGTACACGTCGACCTGATTGTCCGCGATACCTGCCGTTTGCGTCCCGGGTTGCCCGGACTCTCGGATAACATCCGCGTGGTCAGCATCGTCGGGCGGTTCCTCGAGCACGGCCGAATCTATTACTTCCGCAACGGCGGCAACGAGGAATATTTCATCGGCTCGGCCGATTGTATGAAGCGCAACCTTGAAAGCCGGGTCGAGGTCGTCGCCCCGGTCGAGGATCCGTTGCTGCGGAAGGAACTGCGCACCGTTATCGATGTTCAACTGCGGCCGAACCGGTGCCAATGGACGATGCGGTCCGATGGTTCATATTTTCGCAGTCCCGAGTCCGATGCGGCTCCGGCCTGCCAGGACGCGCTCATCGAATTCGCCAACAAACGGCGGCTTGAAGCGACCAAATCCAAGCGGCGCCGGGCCAAAGGATTTGCGCGCCGCGCTGTGGACCGTGACGTTTCCAATGGCGGTGCGGATTAACCTTGCCAACCCTTGCGGTGAATCGAGCTGGCTTTCAGACGCCACCGACGTTATCGGAACCATCGGCACCCAAATCGGCCACTGAGAAGGCCGACCTGTATCGCGACAATCGGATCGCATACTGGAACAATTACGTCCGCCGCTCTCCGAGCCTTTATTATCACCGGCGAACTGCAGAGATTTACAAATTCATCATTCCGCCCGGCCAACAAGTACTGGAACTCGGTTGCGGCGACGGTGACCTGCTTGCGGCGCTCAAACCGTCACGCGGCGTTGGCGTCGATTTCGCGCCGTCCCGAATTGAGCGCGCCAAGGCGAAATATCCGGAAATCGATTTCGTCGTCCAGGACGTTCATGAGCTCAGTCTGGATGGAACCTTTGACTACGTAATTCTTTCCGATTTGGTCAACGATCTGTGGGATGTCGAGCAGGTCTTTCACCGAATCGCACCGCTGACTAATCCGCGCACGCGAATCGTGATCAACAGCTACAATCGGATGTGGGAACTGCCATTGTCGATTGTGCGCCGCATAAATCTTGTCAGCCCGTTCATCACCGAAAACTGGTTCGCGCCCGAAGACATCGACAATATGCTCTATTTGAGCGGATTCGAGACGATTCGCCGGTGGCGGGAGATCCTGCTGCCGATGCGGTTCCCAATTATCGATTCGCTATTCAACAAAATCTTTGCAAAAATTGCTCCTTTTCGCTCCTTTGCTCTATCCAATTTCATCATCGCTCGCCCCGCATGGCAAAATCGCAAGGCCGGGGATTCGGAACCGATCGTCAGCGTAATCGTTCCCGCCCGCAATGAAGCTGGAAACATCGAAGGCATCTTCCGCCGCCTGCCCAAGATGGGGGCTGGAACCGAGCTTATCCTGATCGAGGATCATTCGACCGACGATACTTTTGAAGTGATGGAGCGCACCGCTGCGCGGTTCCCGTCGCAGCGATGCCGTATCATGCGCTCGCCCGGTACTGAAAAAGGGAAAGGTACGGCGGTGCGCGCCGGACTTGCCGCGGCAACCGGCGATGTTTTGATGATTCTCGACGCCGACTTGACCGTCGCGGCCGAAGACCTGCCGCGCTTTTATGAAGCCTGGCGATCCGGCAAGGGCGAGTTTATCAACGGCGTGCGACTAGTCTATCCGATGGAACAGGAAGCGATGCGGTACATTAACCTGTTCGGGAATAAATTTTTCAGCACCGCCTTTTCGTGGCTGCTTGGCCAGAAAATCAAGGACACTCTTTGCGGCACTAAAGTCTTAAGCCGCGAACATTACGATTTAATCGCCAGTAACCGCGCTTACTTCGGCGATTTCGATCCCTTCGGCGATTTCGACCTGATTTTCGGCGCCGCCAAGCTGAATCTGAAAATCGTCGACATGCCGATTCGCTATGCCGAACGGACCTACGGCAGCACCAATATCGCGCGCTGGCGCCATGGCTGGATGCTGCTGAAGATGATCGGGTTCGCCTGCACTCGCATTAAGTTCGTTTGACGAGCCATTTTGAGCCTTGGCGCGTCAATCGCTATAGTGGATGGCGATTGGTGTTGGTTGGCTTGATGCTGTCTTAGGTCCGCGCGCCGGGAGCGGGGAGCGATGCGAGAGCCGATTGGGAAAACTTGTCCTGAGCGAAGCCGAAGGATCAGAGTCGCCGAACTTGTACTGTTGGCGCTTGCCGTCGCGGTGGTAGCCGCGATGTGGGGCGGTGGCTCGGCCATCAACGCCGCATCGACGACAGCCGGCCAGTTGCTGATCATCGGTGGCGATACGGGCGGCAACTTGGTGATAATCGGCTCCACCCAGATTCCGCAGGGTCAGTTTGTTAATTCCACCAACGCGGTGCAAGTGTTCGATCCTACAATCGGCGTCCAAGGCGGGTTCGTGGCGGGCGATTCCACGGTGTACACGAACAAGGTGGAAGGCGCGTGGGCGGTGACACTGCCCGACGGGCGGGTGCTGATCTCCGGTGGGACGAATTGCAGCGGTGCGGGGACAGGGACGTTTTTCTGCGCGGCGTTAAGCGCGGCGGCGGTTTACAATCCGAACACCAATGGGTTCGTCGCGACATCCAACATGAATCATCCGCGCGGGTCTGCGCTTTCGGCGTTGATCGGCGGTTCGGGGACCAATGAGGATGGGGACGTGCTGGTGGCCGGCGGATATACGGGCAACCTGATCATCAATACGTACGGTTTCTCGATTCAAGGTGGGACGGCGACGAACACGGCGGAAATTTTCGTGCCGTCATCGAACTCGTTTACTGCGACGACCAACTCGATGGTGACGGCGCGGACCAATCACATCATGCAGGCGTTGCCCAACCAGTCGGGCAAGATTCTGATTGCGGCGGGCGACACGGCCTTTTATTTCCAGGGCACTACCAACAAAGCGGAACTATTTACGCCGGCAGCGGCGCCGGGAGGCACATTCGTGGCGACCGGGAACATGGTAACCGGGCGCGAGTTGGCGAACTGGACTTACTTGGACCCGGCGGTGGTGACCTCCGGAACGCTGGCGGGGGATGTGCTGGTGGTGGGCGGGCTGAATGTGAGCGCACCGTTCACCGGCTCCACGCTGGCGAAGGCGGAGTTGTACAACCCTGCGGCGGGGACTTGGGCGGCAACTGCGAACAACACCAATCAGGCGCGCGCGGGGCAATTGCAGGTATTAATCGCGCCGCCGGCGATCTCGCTACTGGGGCAGGTCTTGGTGGCGGGCGGAGAGAACATGACCGACAATTTGGGCGACCTGACCGGGTTGACGCTGGCGATTGACCGGACCTCCGACCTGTTCGACGCGATTGGGGCGACGCCGGGATTCACGGCGACCGGCTCGATGGTCAAGAGCGGGCGCGCGGCCGCCAGCTATGCGTTGTTGACGACCGGTTCGGAAGCGGGCGAAGTGATCGCGATGGGCGGCGAATGGTGCAACGGGGCGAGCAGCACCAACGGCGTCTGCTATGATGCGGAAGTCTACAATCCGTCCTCCGGAGCGTGGGCGTCGGCGGCGCCAACGATGAGTCCGGGTGTGGCGGTAGCGGCCGCCTTTGGAATCCTGATCAAAGTTACGCCGACCGGCCCTACGCCAACACCAAGCGCCACAGCGACAGCCACCATCTCGGTAACTCGCACCGCGACGTTGACCGCAACAATTTCTGCGACTCTCACTACCACACCTTCGCCGACCGCGACCATATCACCGACCGCCACCATATCGCCGACGGCGACCCTATCGCCATCATCGACTGCAACAGCATCACCAACCGCGACCATTTCGCCGACGGTGACCGCAACCCTTTCGGCTACTGTCACGGCGACGCCGACACCAGTAACACCGACGGCATTTCTTCAGCAGGAGATAACACAGACCTCGACTTCCTGTACTGGCGATATTTCCTTTCCCAGCTTGACAGTTATCCAAGGCGATTTCCTTACGGTGAAATACGCTGAAACCGCGACCAGTGCGAATGCGTCGATATCATCGATCACGGACAGTGCGGGGGCGTCGTGGCATTTGGCTGTAAAGCAGTTGCATTTCGTTGACGCCGAGATTTGGTATTCGTCCAATCACCCTGCGGGAGCCACCACCGTTACCATTCACATCACAGGTGGCGCTGGAACCTGCGACAGTACAGCCGCGATCAGCGAATTCGGCGGAGTAGCGCCGACTAACCCATTGGACCGGACGGCATCCAATACCTGTACCGGGTCCCCTTTCCATGAGCCCGGGATAACGACCGGCACAACTGCCACGACTACAGCGCCAAACGAGCTTGCGATTGCAATGGTGTCGATTCAGGCGCCCCCCAGCGGCACGACCTTCAGTTCCGGCCCAATCAACGGATTTATCGAATCTATCGACGCACCCTCAGTTGGTCCGGGTACGATGTTCAATGCGTATAACGCCTTGGGAAGTGTCGGAGCGGTAGGGACTGGCTGGACCGCAACCAGTACTGACTTGGCGTGGGATTCGGCAGTCGTGACTTTTTTCGCCGACGGCTCGGCGACACCAAGACCTACTGCCACCACAACCGCCACGCCGACGGCGACTGCAACCGCGACAATGACCGAGACGACCACGCCAACGGCAACCGAGACCGAGACGGCCACGCCAACGGCAACCGAGACCGTGACAGTCTCGTCCACTGCGACGGTATCGCCGACCGTGACGGTCACGACTACTTTTACTCAGACGACCACGGCAACCGCGACGCCCACGAGTTCCACGACTTCAACCGCTTCACCCACCGCGACGCGAAGCCCAACCGCCACCAGATCTCCAACGGCGACCCGCTCGCCGACCGCAACAGCAACTCACACATCCACGTCGACGAGAACGCCGACCGCGACCCGCTCACCGACCGCAACCGCATCACCAACCTCGACGGTGACGGCGTCCACAACCGCTACTCCGACCGCAACTACAACTGGCACGGCCACGCTATCGCCGACGTTGACCGGGACACCCTCGGTGACCGTCTCAGCAACGCCGACTGCGACCTCGACGCCTGAGGGAACGGCGACGACGACGATTACGGTGGGACCGGCGTCGTGCGATTCGGGCAGTGTGGTGGAAGGAAATACCTCGACGACTTGCGTCTACACGCTGAACAACACCGGGTTTACGAATCACGCGATCATCGGCAGCATCACCATCGATGACACGACCGACTTCGGCGTGTTCTTCACCGACTGTCAGGGACCGGGCGGCATCCCCGCGCAGTCATCGTGCTCGATCAACGTGACATTCACGCCGCAGAGCATCGGCGCGTACACAACCCACCTGCACGTGATCGACAATGCGACCTCCAGCCCGCAGACGGTGACGATAACCGGAACAGGAGCATTGCCGCCGGCGACGACGAATACGATCACGCCCAATCCGCTGGACTTCGGCGGCTCGCCGGTGACGATGGCCAACGAGCAGTTCATCACGGTGAACAACACCGGCTTTACCAATCCGCTGGTGCTTCAGACGCTGACGCTGACGGATACAACCTCGGGCTACACTGGACCGGATGAGTTCGCGCTGGTACCGGGCGATTCGAGTTGCCCGACACCGCCTGCGGGGCTGGGACCGGGCGGGAGCTGTATCATCGCAATCGATCTGACGCCGGACGCATCGCATATCGACGCGTCGATTACCGGGACGCTGGTAATCACGGGCAACGCAACCACGAGTCCGCAGACGATAAATCTGACCGGCTACGGAGTGTCGGGGATAACGCCGGACGGTGACTGCTACACGGCATCGGATGGAAGCTGCGACGCGACGCAGAGCGACCCCGGCTTCTCCGGCCAACCGTGCCTGATCGACTCCGGCACCTGCACCACAGTGGCCGGCCCGAGTTGTAGTTGCCAGTAAAGGCGATGGCTTTGGCAGGCTGGCGTTTACCTGCACGGGATATTAACTATACCCAACTCCCCGCCTTTGCAGATTCTGTGTTAATCTGTGCAACCTGCGGATGCTTTTGATTCGCGGTTTCATCCGATGAAGGCGCTTATTACCGGCTCGGGGGGGCTGACAGGCTCGGCCTGCGTGCGCATACTCGCGGGGCAGGGATGGGAGGTAGCCGGTGTCGACAACGATATGCGGCGCCAATTCTTCGGCGAGCCGGGATCGACCGCCGCCGAAGTCCGCGACCTCAGCAAGAACTTTCCGTGCTACCGGCACCATCCGATCGATATCCGCGATCGCGAACGGGTTCGCGAGCTGATGAGGTCCGAGCGGCCCGATTTCATCATTCATGCCGCCGCGCAACCCTCGCACGACAAGGCGGCATCGATCCCCTACGAGGATTTCGACGTCAACGCGGTTGGCACCCTAAACATCCTGACCGCCGCGCGCGATTTCTGCGCCGAATCTCCGATCTGCTTCACCAGCACCAACAAGGTCTACGGCGACCGGCCCAATTATCTGCCGCTCAAGGAACTGGAAACCCGCTACGAATATGCGGACGGGCGCGACGGAATCGACGAAACGATGTCGATAGACAATTGCCTGCATTCCCTGTTCGGTGCATCGAAGCTTGCGGCTGACGTGCTGTGCCAGGAGTTCGGCCGGTATTTCAAAATGCCGGTCGGAATCTTCCGATGCGGCTGCATCACCGGCCCCCAGCATGCCGCCGTGGAGCTGCACGGCTATCTCGCATACATCGCGATTTGCGCGCTGCGCGGAACCGAGTACACGATTTACGGCTACAAGGGGAAACAGGTCCGCGACCAAATTCATTGCAACGATGTCGCGTCGCTGTTCCTCGAATTCTACAAGGCGCCGCGATGCGGCGAGGTCTATAATCTTGGCGGCGGACGCGCCAACAGCATCTCGATTCTCGAAACCATCGAGGCTCTGAACCGGATGGGACTCAAGCTCAAGCACAAATATCGCGACGAAGCCCGAATCGGCGATCACATCTGTTACATCTCCGACCTGACCAAGACCCGCGCTCATTTTCCGAACTGGCGGCTCGAATACGACCTGCCGAAAACCTTGTCGGAGATCGTGAGCCGCCACTCCACGCGGGCGGCCTGAGTCATGGCCGAATTATCGACCCGGACGGACCTCGGGAGCCGCTACATAATCGTCGGCGGCGCCGGCTTTCTCGGCAGCCATTTCACCGACGCCCTGCTCGGCGATCGAAACATCTCGGCGGTTACGCTCTACGATAATTTTTCATCGGGACGTGAGTGGCACTTCGAGCATCATCGCGGCGACGCGCGGCTGCGCGTCGTTCGCGGCGAGGTTGGCGATCTTTCGGCGCTGACCGCTGCGATGGCCGGCCACGATATTGCGATCCATCTGGCGTCCAACCCGGATATCGCGCGTGCGGCGCGCGAGCCGGAGGTCGATTTTTACCAAGGCACGATGCTCACCAATAACGTCGTGGAGGCGATGCGCCGCGCGGGCGTCCGCCGCATCCTGTACGCATCGGGCAGCGGCGTCTACGGCGACTTGGGCGAGCTTGAAGCACAGGAAGATTACGGCCCGCTTATTCCGGCGTCCACGTACGGAGCGAGCAAGCTGGCGGGCGAAGCGCTGATCAGCGCCTACTGCTTCATGTTCGATTTGAGCGGATGCGTCTTTCGGTTCGGAAACGTAATCGGCCCGCGCCAGACTCACGGTGTCGGATTGGATTTCGTCCGCCGCTTGCGCGCCGATCCGAGCCGGCTTTCGATTTTAGGCGACGGCCGCCAGAGCAAATCCTACATCCACGTAACGGATGTCGTCGCGGCAGTGCTTCATGCGAACCGCCATTGCATGAAACAATTCGAGGCATTCAATGTCGCCACCGGCGATTATGTCACGGTCACCGAAATCGCGGAGCTGGCGGTGGAATGCCTTGGCCTGAAGATTCATCCGCGTTTCGAATATTCCGGCGGCGATCGCGGATGGAAGGGCGACGTGCCGATCGTCCGGCTGAACACCGATCGAATCCGCAATCTTGGCTGGACCTGCCGGTTCAAGACTCGCGAGGCGATGCGCAAGGCGCTCATCGCGCTTATCAACGATGACCGCACCAGCCACGACTGAGCGGATGCCGCCAATAGCGATCCTGGCCGGCGGGCTGGCGACCCGGTTGCGCCCGCTCACCGAAACGATTCCGAAATCGATGGTCGAGGTCGCCGGCCGCCCATTCATCGAGCATCAGCTGCGTCTTCTCGTCCGCGAGGGCATCATCGAGGTGGTCGTATGCTCGGGCCATCTGGGAGAGCAGATTGAGGAATTCGTCGGCGACGGCGCGCGCTTTGGATGCCGCGTCAGGTATTCATCCGACGGCGGCAAGCAGCTCGGGACGGGCGGGGCGCTCAAGCGTGCGCTGCCGATGCTCGGAAAATGCTGCATGGTGATGTACGGCGACAGTTACCTGGACACGAATTTTCGGGCGATTTTTGTCGCGTTTCAAAAGTCGGGGCAACCGGCACTGATGACCGTGTGCCTCAACGACGCGGGCTTGGGCTTAAGCAACGCAGAATTCGCGAACGGAACAATCGTTTGCTACGACAAGGTAAATCGCACATCGACGATGCGCCACATCGATTACGGCCTTGCGGTTCTCGATACGGAAGTTGTTCGCTCATGGCCAGCCACCGGCGCCTTTGACTTGGCCGAAACTTTTGGAGATTTAGCCCGCCGAAAACTTCTGGCCGGCTACGAAGTGCAGGAACGATTTTACGAGATCGGCTCGCCGGAGGGCCTGGCCGAGACCGACGCATTCATTCGCCGTACCATGTACATTAAGGATCGGAGCTAAGCCACGTGATTATCACCAGAACCCCGTTGCGAATTTCGATCGGAGGCGGTGGGACCGATCTGCCCTCTTATTACAAGGAGTTCGGCGGGTTCGTTATCTCTGCCGCGATCAACAAGTACGTTTACATCACGATCAACGAGGCCTTCTTTCCCGGCTATTTCCTCAAATATTCAGAATCGGAACTGGTGGAGTCTATCGACAAGGTCCGCCATCCGCTGATTCGCGAGGCGCTGGCGATGCATAAGATGCCCGGGCGCCTTGAAATCGTAAGCGTGGCTGATGTTCCCGCGGGTACCGGCCTTGGATCGTCGGGCAGCTTTACGGTCGGTCTGTTGCACGCCCTTCATGCCTACAAACGGGAGCGCGTCACGGCCGAGCAATTGGCCCGCGAGGCGGTGGACATCGAGATTGGCAGGCTGGCGCAACCGATCGGACCGCAGGATCATTACATCGCCGCATGCGGAGGGTTGACCTGCCAGGAGTATCGGCCAAACGACAGTGTAGGCATTTCGCAGTTGCACATGGGTGAAAATGCGCTGCGCGAATTTCGCGACTCGCTGATGCTGTTCTTTGTCGGCCACACACGGGCGGCATCGGACCTCTTGCTGGATCAAAAGACCAAATCCGAAAAACGCGACCAGGCGATGCTGGACAATCTCCATTTCGTCAAGCAGGTCGGCATGCAGATCAAGGCCGCGCTCGAAGCCGGACAAATCCAGCGCTTCGGCGAACTGATGCATGAGCATTGGATGCGCAAGCGGATCCGCTCGGCGGGCATGAGCTCGCCGGAAATCGATCATCTGTACGATTTGGCTCGCACGAAAGGCGGTGCGACCGGCGGCAAACTGGTGGGCGCCGGCGGCAGCGGCTTTTTGCTATTTCAAACCGCCGATCGGCGGCGATTGCGCGCCACGATGACCGAAGCTGGCCTGACCGAAATGGACTTCAGCTTCGACTTCGACGGTTCGGTGGTTCTGTTGCGGAACCGCTAAGGCGCGGGCCGCGTTTCTGGCTCTTCTTCGTTGAGCGTCTTGGCAACGGCGAGGCTGCGGCGAATCGCCTCATCCATGTTGATGTATTCGAACTCCGAGTTGCGTCCGACGCTTACGATGCCGAGCCCATTTAGATATTTCAGGGCGGTCGACAGCTTTTCGGCGTAATCGAACGTCCGAACAACGTAGGCATGCTTGGTCCGGCTTACGCGGAGGAATCGGATGTCGGCGCGCCGGATCATTCCCATCGTTTCAAGCCCGTCGATCACACGCTTGCTGACTTCATCGTCGGAAAGTTCATGAACTCCGTCGCCCGGATTGGTCGTAATTTCCGCCGCGATTGCGGTGTGTCCGGGGGGCGCCCCCTCATCAGTAAAGGCGAGCGGAAACGACAGACGGTGGAAAACAATCGAGGGTTCCGGCACGTAGAGCGAGGTGTACATGCACGGCGACGCCGACACCGCCCCGATCATCACCAGAATCAGCGAATTGTACCGCAGCGAATGGACGCCGCTGCGAATCGCTTCGGGAACATCCGGCAGGCCATCGATCAAGTCCTGGATTGGAATCGTTGAAACCAGCTTGTCGTAGGATTTCACCGTCGCGCCGCAACTCACATGCCATTTGCCGCCGTCGTGCCATGCCTTCTCGACGCGAAACCCGGTGGTGATCTTCACGTCCGTGCAATCGCGCAGAAATGAACGCGGCACCATCTCGATGCCGCCGGTTTTCGGATAGCTGAAATACAACTGATGCGTGTAGCCTTCGGTCTCGACGCCGACCGCCGATTTGATCACGTCCTCGACCGGCGGACGCGGCACGCGGCCGTCGACCCAGTCGATCGCCATTTCTTCCGGCGATACGTTCCAAATCTTGGCGTTGTAAGGAATCAGATATTTCTCGGCGATTCCCTTGCCGAAGACGTGGTACATCCACTCCTTGAAATTGGTGGGCGGCGGGTAGTCGTTCTTGATGTAATGATACAGGCATTCGAAGCGGTCCTGAGGCGACAGATCGAACAGGCCATTCTCGAACGGATATTTGACGAACCGGCCGTCATACCAGATTTTGCTGTCGCGGCGGCGCTGTGCGACGTTGCCGCGCAACTGTTCGATCATCAGCGCCAGAATTTCCTTGTTGCGCGAAAAAATAATGTGCGGGCCACCCAGATCGAAGGTGTAGCCTTCCTCCATCAGGGTGCGGCAGTGGCCGCCCGCGACGTCGTCGAGTTCGAGAATTTCGCATTCATGGCGGCGGCATCGGCTCGCCACCGCCAGGCCGGCAAGACCGCCGCCGAGTATTCCGATTTTCATCGTCCGGGATGTCCGACAACAGCCGCGCCGTGCCTCATTTGCCGTCGGTCCATTTCTTGAAATCGGTGAGGAACTGATTCACCGCTTCATCGGTCTTGGGATGGCTGGTCAATTGCGGGAAGAACTTCGGCGGTACGGTGACAATATCCGCGCCCGCCATCAGCGCCTCGTTGACGTCGTTCATATGCCGGATGCTGCCGACGATTATTTGCGACGGCACCGACCACTCCTTGAACACGCGATGCACGCTTTCGACGATCGGGCGCGCGTCGTAGCCGATGTCCTTGATACGGTTGTAGAAGATGCTCACGAAGTCGGCGCCCGCCGAGGCCGCCATTACCGCCTGATTGAACGACATGCAGCAGGTGCAATTCACCCGCAAGCCGGCGGATTTCAGCTCATGGATTACGCCGAGCTCGTTCCATCCGATCGGCACCTTGATGTAAAGCGCCGGGTATTCGCCGAAGTGCTTTACGAATTCGCGCGCCTGCTTGACCATTTCCTTGTGATCGTCGGTGAAGACCTCGACGCTGAGGGGAATCACAAGCTTGTAGCGTTCGACGAGCCGGATGATCTTGGTGATGTGGTCCTTGAAATCGGTCCGGTCTTCCTTGGACAGAATCGAAGGATTGGTGGTGATGCCGGAAGCGAAGCCGCGGCGCAACGCTTCTTCGATTTCGCCCAAATTCGCAGAATCGACAAATATTTTCATTGCAAAGGACCCCCGCCCCCCTCCTTGGATGTCTCCCAGCTACTTAATTGACTCCCATTTCATTTCGTTGGCAATCAGGGCCGGGTGCGACACGATCAGGTGCCATACCACCGCCTGGAATGCCTCCGCATGGGGCGTCACCGTTGCTGGGTTGACGGTCGGCACAATCACGCACGCGTCAGCGGTCTTCGCGGTATATCCGCCGTCGCGGCCGACGATTCCATAAATTTTGGCGCCCGCCTCACGCGCAAATTTCATCGCTTGGACCAAATTCGCGCTCACGTTGCGCTCCGCATCGCCGCCGCCGACCGACAATATGAATACGGCGTCAATTCGGCCCAGTTTGCTGACCTGCAGCCATCGCGCAAATGAACTGTCCCATCCATCGTCGTTGATTCGCGCCGTCAGCTCGGCGGCGTTATCGGTGGGGCAGTAACTTTCTATGTTCGCGATTTTGCGGAAATCATTGACCGCATGCGATGCGTTCGCGGCACTGCCTCCCACACCCAAAAAAAACAGCCGGCCGCCGGCCGCGCGCAGCCGCACCAAGCCGTCGACGATTCTCACGATCGGTTCCTGTGGGACGGTCGCGCAAATCTTTTCCGCCTCCTTGAGATATGCTTTGACGTAATCGCCGATATTGCCGCTCATT
>DATKOZ010000045.1:0-53052 GCA_035524375.1 Binataceae bacterium (SeqCode)
CGGATCGTATCTGGCTGTTCTGATAAGTCCGAAAGTAGTATTTCCGTTCCTTCAAATTGCTCGCGGCAGTCCATAGCGTATAGTCTGCGATGATATTGCCGTACTGATCTTTTTGATCTTCACGCGCCGATCCTTTCGGGATGTCGAAATTGTTCAGAATGTGAAAGGCCTGCAACACAGCATCATCGCCGGTCGCCGACGGCAATACCGAGCTGGTGTATGCGACTGCCCGAACAAAACGCGCTGGCGGCGTGATGTCGCCCGGCAGCCCGAGCATTCCCGTTCCTTGGCCAAAGCCAACGAGCGTAATGGGTCCCAGATGAACCGGCGGAACATTAACAATTGAGAAGTTCACGTAATTGCGCAGGTTGGTCATCTGCCAGTCGAACGATGGCGCATTTGTAATGACGCCCAACAGGTCGTCGTACACGTGAAGCCTGCCGTCCACGTATTCGATCACGATGCTCCTACCCGAAGCGTCGTGCACCACGACGTGAACCGGCGGCACGTAGCCCATCTCCTTCAGTACGACATCCGCGACCACGATGCTTCCGATATTCCTCTTAACTTCGTCAACCGTCGCAAAATTTTCCAACAGCCAGGACCCTAGTTCCCACGGCGCGATGGTCTTGGCGGCCTTCGCAGGGCTGTACTTTGCGTAGCTCGCGGCGGTGGGAAAGTAGAACAGGCCAACGCCTAGCCCTTTTTCATTGACACCGTCTAGCAGGATCGGAAGCCCCTCCCCGTTGGTGCCGACCGAAGCATACTTTGATGTCCATTTCAGTCCATTCTTACCGTCCGGTGTGCTGCCCGTTCGTGAATATCTCCGCGGCACCACCAGGACTTCAGATTGCAGATCGACGCCGAACTCCAGCGTGCGCGCATAGACGACCGTGCCGTCACCGGCCTTGAGCCTGATTCCGGTGCAAGCCTGCACAACGTTTCCAAACAACAGGGTGCACACGCAGATCGCGACAAAAGTTGAAACGAGAACTTTTTCGGACCGCTTGAATGCTCTGAAATGAGAGTGTGATTCGAAAACGCCGTTGGTCATTTTCATCGGTGTCGTCCTTATTTGGCTTCGTCAGGCAAAATCAACTTCTATTATCGCTTCAAAATGTTTCATGGCGCGGCATTTCTACTCCATATCGTTTCGCCGCACCAGTGGCGTCAAGCATGGGCTAGCGAACAAAAAATCGACGCTCTCACAACCCACCCAATAATTCTCATTGAGCTAGAACCCGGTCGGAAATAGAAACGTTATGCTCAAACGGATTCCCCACTGCGGTGTGTTGGGCGGGTATTTCACAAAATCGTACGAACCGATCTGCATTGTCATCGCCTGCTTGCCGATATTGAACGCCTTCCCGACATCCGCGCCCACCGGAAGCGTCCACGCGTTCGCGGTATTGGCCGTCCAGTCAAACGTGATGGCGGGATCGGTGTCGATGTACCACCCGCTCTCGAAGTTGTAGCTGAAGTCCGGCTCGACATAGGTCAGGTTGACGCTGCCGCGGCTGCGATTACCGGCAAATGACATCAGTTGATAGGTTCGGATCCCGTTGAACCACGGGCCGTTGGAATACACTACGGCTGCAGTCGGTCCCGCGCACCAATGGCCGGTGCCCAACTCTTTGGAGGAAGCGGTCGGAAACTGAAAAATCGGCCCGATTCCCCAAATCCATTTAGCCGCATGCGCAGGAGTCAAATAAGAAAGGGTCTGGAAGTCTTGCAATCCGAATTGGCCGTGCGGGCTGGGCTGATACGCAATCGTTAGATTGGGCTGGGTGATGACGTCCCAGTCATCAGTAATTTGAAGCGGGAGCGTCGGCTCGATATTGAGGCTCGCACCCGGATCGTGATGGGGTCCGATGCCGAAGCCTGCCTCCGGTTCAATTGGTATCTTCACGAATTCCTCGAATGGATTGTGCGCGCTCTTGGCCAAGTCCTGCGGCGACAGTGGGGTCGGCACCTGCTGCTGCGATGACGCCGCATCCTGTGCTTGAGCCACGGCGGGAGGTAATAGACCGACCAGCAGAATCATTAGAATCAAAACTGGACGGCCGCGCCGGAGATTTGCGGCGGCGGGCTGGGCTGGCGAATTTCTTCCGGTCATGCGCCGCGTAATATAGTAGAAATGGCGCGCTCGGACGAAGTCGGGGGCTTCGCTCCACGGAAAGTCACGATATGACGCTCTCGGTTCTAAATTACGGCGCCTTTGTTCGACGATGAGTAGTGCGCGCCTGAAGATGAATTTGAAACCGGTGGATGCCGATCACGTCAGGCGCTTATATTTTCCGGGCAGGCACGGTATTGCCAGGTTACATGTGGATTGCAATGCGAATGAGGTCTAGCTTAAGGACCGCAACTTTTTCCGGATGGGAAAATGCGCGCATGGGGATAGCTATATCACAATTGCCGAACCGAGCTGTTTTGGACAATTCGAATGAGTTGGTTTGATACAGCCAGATTCGGAATGTTCATCCATTGGGGCATCGCAAGCGTCGCTGGGCTTGAACTGTCGTGGCCATTGGTCGGCGGGCTGGGGGCGCTTCCGCAGGGAACAGGCGTAACGATTTCCGACTATTACGCGGCGGCACCGCGCTTTAACCCGACACAACTGAATGCCCGCGAGATTGCGCGGCTGGCAAGGCGCGCGGGGATGCAATACGCCGTCCTAACCGCGAAGCACCATGACGGCTTCGCGCTCTTTCGCAGCCGCGCCGAAGGCGCCTTTAGCATCGAAAGTATTTCGTTTCCGCGCGACATCGTCCGCGAATTTACCGATGCGTTCCGGGCCGAAGGGTTGCATGTCGGCTTATATTTTTCACTCTGCGACTGGCATCATCCCGATTACCCAGCATTCGCCGAGGACGACAAGCCCTATCGATGGGGAGCATGGCGGCGCTCATCTGCGGACGCATGGCAGCGATACCTTCATTTCATGTTCACCCAGATCCGCGAACTGCTTACGAATTACGGCAGCATCGATCTGATTTGGTTTGACGGCGGATGGGAACGGACCGTTGAAGAATGGCGGGCCCGCGATCTGGTTGAAATGATTCGTTCACTGCAGCCGAACATTCTCATTAACGATCGTCTTCCTGGATTCGGCGACTATGAGACGCCGGAGCAGGCTGTTCCGGCTCATCCGCCGGATCGAATTTGGGAAACCTGCATGACGATGAACGACAGTTGGGGCTACAACCCCTCCGATTCGAATTACAAATCGGCGATCGCGATTGCGCACACGCTCGCAGAGGTCGCGGGAAAGCGCGGCAACCTGCTTTTGAATGTCTCGCCACGCGCCGACGGCTCGTTGCCGCCCGAGCAGATTGTGCGGCTCGATGAGATCGCCGGGTGGATGCAACGGGGCGCAAAGCCGGCGATTATCGATACGACGTCGGGCTTGGAACCATGGCAGTTTTACGGTCCCTCGACGCGCAACGGCCAGTGCATCTATGTGCATTTATTGATGAAGCCTTACGAAACGGTCTCGATTCGCGGGGTTCAAGTGCGGCGCGTGAAATCGATCCGAGCGGTGACGGCGGGCGGCCGTGAGCTAAAATTTCGCAAACGTATTACCGCCGCTGACATGCTCTTTAATCACGACCCGATGGGAACAATTGAAATCGAAATTCCGGAATCCGCGGTCGATCCGGTTGCCACTGTGATCTCCGTAGAAATTGCGCCAGCGCCGCTCCCCGAATCGGGCGAGCGCTTCGCATAAATACGTGCAATGAGCAAACCGATCCGGAGCCGCCGGCCATTTATAATCTGGCGCTGCCCTTAGCTTTCACGCTTGGGTGAAATCACCGGCAGTTCCGCGAAGTTGCCTGCGCGCTTTTCCATGTTCGAGCCGATCGCTTCCATGATCTCCTCGGGCTGTAGCATGCTGGCGTTCCAAATCCCGATATAGTCCAAGCCGTCGGCGGTGGAATGATCGCGGGCGTAGGTGATCATTCGCTTGCTTCCATACACGGCCAAGGGCGCTTTGCGCGCGATCTCGATTGCGACAGCCATCACACCTTCGAGCATCGATTTGTGATCGGGAAACAGGCGGTTGATAAGACCCGCCGCGTGCGCCTCCTTCGCCGGAAATTTTCGTCCGGTATAGGCAAGCTCGCGCACGATGCCTTCGGGGATAAGTTTGGCCAGACGTGGGAATGTCCCGACATCGGCAGTCATGCCGATGTTAATTTCCTGAATCGTCAGATACGCGTCCTCGGTGGCGAAGCGCATGTCGCACGCAGTTACGAGATCGACGCCACCGCCGATGCATCCGCCCTGAATCGCCGCGATAACCGGAATGCGGCAGCTTTCCAGCGCGGTAAAAGATTGCTGCATCGTTTTCACGGTGCCGTAAAACGCCGCTGCGCGCTGCCTGCGTGCGAGCTTCTGGTCCGCCGGATCGCCTGCCAATGCGCTGCCGGCCTGTCCAAACATACCCAAATCGAGCCCGGACGAAAAATGCGGTCCGGTCGATGAGATTACTATCACGCGCGCGCGGGCATTCTCGTCAATATCGCGAATGATGTCCGGCAGTTCTTCCCAGAACTCCTTGATCATGCTGTTGCGTTTTTCAGGCCGATTCAGAACTATGTGGGCGACTTTCGAATCAATCGTCACTGCAAAACATTTGTAATTCATAGGTCAATCCTCCTTCGCATCGGACCGATGATGGGGCTGTGCGGCTTGGCTCGTCGATATCGTCAATGACGGTGCTTGAGCCCGCTGCGCTCCATTCGCCATTTCAATACCTCGAACCGGTCCTGGCCGAAGAATGGCTCGCCGTTGAACACCATCAACGGCACGCCCCAATGGCCAGCGTGTTTTTGTGCCGCTTCGTTTTCGGCGATTATCGCCTCAAAGCGACCCGCATCGGCTTCAATTTCGCGATCGAGTTCCGCCAGGTTGAGGCCAGCCCGCTGCGCCGCTCCGGCTAGATGATCTCCACGGTGCCAATCCCTGACTCCGCCGAAGATCACACGGCTCACCTCCGCCAGAAACGGCAAGCCCTTGCCATCAGCGGCTGCGGCTACGCCAAGTCTCGTCAATCGGTGAATATACGGCTGTTCCTTTGGAACTTCGCCGGTTGCCATATTCATCACGATTGGATCGGGGCTTGGCCATGCGTATGGCATCCCCAGCATCTCCGCTATGCGCGAAGTGTCGCGCAGGAGATACGGCGGCCACATCGGATTCACCTGCTTGAAGAACCCGGGAATTCGCACGGCAATCGGATACACGGGACGTACGTTGCATTTCACGTCATACTCGCGCTCGAATTCGATTAGTCGCGGCGTGACCAGGTAGGAATAAGGCGAGCGGAACGACCAGAACAGATCATATTCGAATGTCATGTATGGGTTCCTCGAATAGTTCCCATCCTTAGAACGGAGCTATCTCGTAGTCCGACGGATGGAAATGGCGGGCGCGAATCGCATACTCCGCCGCGAAACCCGGATACAGTGAATGGTTACTCTTGTCTTCCGACAGGTACCAGCTGTTACATCCGGAGCTCCAGACCATGTACTTCATGCGCTCCTGGATGCCGGCATTGTACTGATCCTGAACCTCTTGGCGGACATCGACGTATTTCAAATGCTCGCTCATCAGCTTTTGAATCGCGCCAAGGGCGTGTTCGATTTGCGCTTCGGTGTATACCAGCACGGAAGTGTGGCCGGGACCGGTGTTGGGGCCCATCAGGATGAACCAGTTCGGGAATCCAGAGACCGTCATTCCCTTGTACGCAACCGCGCCCTTCTTCCACGTCTCGTCAAGCGACTTCCCGCCGCGTCCGGTCACCGGGAATGGCGCATGCGTAAGGCCGAGGTCAAAGCCGGTTGCCAGAATGATCGCATCCAGCTCATGCAGGGTACCGTCCGCGGTCTGGATGCCAGCAGGTTTAATCTCAGCAATTGGCTCGGTGACCAGATCGACGTTGTCGCGCTCGAATGTTGCCCAATAGTCATCGGAAATGAGGATTCGCTTGCATCCGAACTGGAACGTCGGGCGAAGCTTTCTGCGCAATTCCGGGTTCTTCACTTGCTTGTGCAAATGCGCCAGTGACATCCGCTCGCCCAATGACGACAGGCGCGGTGCATCGAGAAATACCATCGGGCCGAATATTTCACTTAGCCAATAAATGCCAAGCCGGCTCAAGTTCAGTGTCCATGGATGATGCGCATACCGGTGCTTCGCACTGTCGGAATACGCGTAGTCGCCCTTGGGGACCACCCACGCGGGAGTACGCTGGAATACCTTCAGGCGCCCTACTTGCGGCGCGATCGACGGTACGACCTGAATTGCACTGGCTCCCGTGCCGATCACAGCAACTCGCTTGCCGCTTAGATCGTAACCATGGTCCCAGCGGGCGGTATGAAACATTCGACCGGAAAAAGTCTTCAGGCCCTTGATGTCCGGGGTGGCTGGATCGACCAGCCCGCCGACGCCGGAGATTACCACCCGCGCGGAGTAGGTGTCCCCCTGGTTGGTGGTGAGTGTCCAAGTCCCCCTGCCTTCATCGAATTTCGCGCCCGTGATCGCGGTATTGAGTCGCAGATGGTCGCGCAGGTTCCATTTGTCGGTGATTCCGAGCAGATATGCCTGAATCTCGGAAGCCGGAGAATACCGGCGGCTCCAGTTCGGATTTTGCTCGAAGGAGAGCGAGTAGGCGTGAGACGGCACGTCGCATGCCGCTCCCGGATAAGTATTGTCGCGCCAAGTGCCGCCGACATCGCCCGCGCGCTCGAACATCGTAAACGACTCGATGCCGGCCTGTTTTAGCTGAATCGCGCTCCCGATCCCGGCAAAGCCCGCACCAACAATTGCGATTGGAAAATCCTGTGCCATATTTTTCTGGTAAACGCTCCTCAAATCTTCAAGAACTTATCATTTTGCGAGACACCATCGTAGTGTCGCCGGTTTGCCTGCGGGTTCATCGATCGCAGGTGGGCTTGAATTGAAATTCGCGGAGGGCAATCAATTAGGCGGGGAAGATATGACTCAATTGTTGCGAAAGAAAGGGCTTCTTGCGCTGATAATATTCGCCTCGGCATCGATTTTAGTGATGAGCGCACGTCCGGGATTTTCGTTGGACGCCTCCGGGGCGCCGGATCCGATGGCATCGATGAAGATTCTCATCGATCGTGCATTGGCAATACTTCGCGACCCGCATGCATCATTGGATGAGAAACGCCGGCAGTTGCACGCGGTCGCACGGGACCAGTTCGACCTTCCATCGATGGCGCGTGGCGCGATGGGCGACCATTGGGATTCGCTGTCCGCATCACAGCGCACGGAGTATGTCGACGCATTCGATGCCTTCATCGAGGAAGCCTACCTAAACAAGATTCAGGACTATTCAGGCCAAGAAATTACCCTGACCAGTGAGCGCATGATTGGTCCGAACCGAGCCGAGGTTGACAGTACGGTCATAAAGGCAGGTGAGGAGCCCTTCTCGCTGAATTTTCTGGTCGAAGACCAGAACGGTATTTGGAAAATTTATGATTTCATAGTCGATGACATCAGCACCGTCGAAAACTACCGGGCACAGTTCAAACACGAGATCGATAAGGAGGGCTTCGAGCAATTGATGGCCGTGATGCAGCAGAAGCAGCGCCGGCTTGCGGAAATGTTGGGCCAGAAGTAGCACCGATACTGGCGCGCGGGCCAAGCTCCCGTATTGAGGATGAATTCAGAAGCTCCGTGGCCGATCGAGTCTTGGAATCAACTCATCGGCCCCTGATGACGTCCGCTGGTATAGGGACCAGTTCCGCGAATCGAGGATCGGACCGTAGCGAGTCCGCCGCCGGCTCCTTCGGGAGATGGACCAGATAGTCGCTGCGTTCTTCGTGCGCCTTGCGCAGCCATTGGATACCTCGCTCGAAGTCTCTCAGCCCCGCATAGATTGCGCAGAAATAGAAGGCCGGCACATAGCCGCGCCGGGCGCGCGACTTCAGCACATCGATCATCTTTGATGCTTCCGCCTTCCTGCCGGCTGCCGCGTAGGCATAGCCCAAGGCCATCGTCATCGCGGCGCTTTCGTCTGACAACTTGCGCGCCGTCTTAAGTTCCGCGATGGCGAGCGCGTAACGTTGTTTGCATACGAGTGCGCGTCCGACATTGAAGTACGCAAGCACGAAATTCGGGTCGAGTTCGAGCGCGCGGCGCGATTCGACAATCGCGCGATCGTAGTCGCGCTCAAAATAAAACGATGACCCCAATGCGCCGCGGAACACGGGCGACAATGGATCGAGGGCAAGTGCTTGATTTATTTCAGTAATTGACTCATTCATCCGGTCAAGCGTCTCAAGGTAGGCGGCATACCATTGGCGCGCGGTCGGGTATGCGGGGTTAAGCTCGATTGCCCGTTTGAGCTCGCGCTCCGCCAGCGGCCAGTTCCAGTCGTACCAGAGCGCGGCATATCCCAAGGAAGCGTGAGCCTCGGCTAGGGCCGGCTCGATTTCGACCGCGCGCTGCGCGGCGGCTTTGGCCTTGGGCATCGCATCGGCAGGCGGCAAGACTCCTAATTCGATCGACGCCAACAGCGCTTGGCAATCGGCAAGGCCAGCGTGGGCCGGCGCGTATGACGCGTCGCCGCGGATCGCACTCTCGAAACGTTCGACCGCCTTTTGAAGCGCATCGGGCGTGCGTTTGTTCCAGAAAAACCGCCCCTGCAGGTAGGAGTTATAGGCTTCAGGATCGATTGGATGCGGCGCCCCGGCGCTCGCCTGCGCGGCGGATGAAACCTTGGCGGTCACTGCCGCAGTTACTGCACATGCAACCTCCCGCTGGAGATCAAGAATGTCGCGCAGGTGGCGGTCGTAGCTCTCTGACCATAAGAGCGATTGGTCACGCACCCGCACCAACTGGACTGAGATGCGGACGCGTTCATTATCGCGCCGGACGCTGCCATCGACGATGAACGTCGCACCAAGCACTCGGCCCACCTGGCCGGCGCCTTGGCGGGTCTGCTTGAACTTCATTGCCGAGCACTGCGCAATGACACCCAGCAGGCTTGGCTGGACGCGGCTGAGTTGCGCGATCAACTCTTCAGTAAGTCCGTCGCTGAAATACTCCTGCGCAGGATCGCCGCTTAAGTTCCGCAGCGGCAATACCGCTACCATCGGGCGGCGCACCGGGGTGTCGGGCTTTTCGGCGACCGCTGCCCTGCCCTCGCTCCACCAGGCGTCGAGTTCGCGCTCGAACGCATAAACGCTGCCCAGCTTTGCGTGATGCTTGCGATGGACAGGCAGGCCCTCGTTGGCCTCCCATCTCTGGACCGTTCGAATGTCCCGCTTCAGGTAGGCGGCGATTTCCTTCCAGGAATCGAGCCGGTTCCCGTTCGGCTTGTGCGGCGGCGACTTATCGCTCACGTCTGACGATTCCTTGTTCCGACGAAACGGCCGGCATGGGGAATGCCATTCGCCGGATTCGTCCTCCAATCCCTGCGACAAAGAGCGGCAAAGCGCGTCAATTGGGCCTCGCCGCTGGATGTCATCTCCTCGCTCCGAAGTTACCCACTTAGCATGGCCGTAGCCGGAAGCGAAGAAAAACGCTCCGGCACTGGAGGATGGCAATGTTCATAATCGCACTGACGATTGCGGTGATAGTCGCATTTTACCGCATCCACGAGATCAATAGGAAAATCAATTATTTCCCGTCGCTCGACGCTGCATTCGGTCATCTGATGCGCGACCTGGAAAAGAGAATTTCCCGGCTTGAAGCGCGAACCCCCAAGTCGGATACAGCCGCCGCATCTACGTCAGGACCAGAGGAAGTGGAAATCCAGCTGCCCGCAGTCGCCGACCAACCGCCGGCGATTCTGGAACCGATTGAAGCGTCGGAGCCGATTCGCGCTGCTGTCGACGCGCAGCAATGGAAAGCTGAAGAATTTCCGGCCACCGCAATTGAACAGCCTACAATCAACCCGGTTACTGAATTCATCCGTTCTTTTTCGCGCAAAGTTCGCGAACAGATCGCCGGTGATGAATGGGAAGCGATTGTTGGCGCCAGCTGGCTGAACAAGGCTGGCGTGCTCGTTCTGGTCATCGGAATATCGCTCTTCCTGGCTCATACGCTGTCGTATCGCGGCCCGATGGCGCGCATCGCCACCGGGGCGTTCGTCAGCCTTGCGATGCTGGTGGGCGGCGTGACGATGGAACGCCGGTCACGCTACGTGGTCTTCGGCCGGGGACTGATCGGGGGCGGATGGGCCGCGCTGTATACGACCGCATACGCAACCTACGGATTTCAAAGTTCGCGCATTACCGATAGTCCGTTCATCGCGACGATGCTCTTGTGCCTGGTCGCCGCTGGGATGATCGCCCATTCGATCCGGTATCGATCCGAAGCCGTTACTGGCCTGGCGTACTTCGTCGGATTCACTACGCTTGTTCTCGGTCCGATGACCAGCTTTGCGCTGTTCGCGTCGATACCATTGGTCGCATCGCTGCTTTATCTGAGCCGTCGATACCGGTGGGAATCGCTGGCGCTGAGCGGGGTCGTTTTCACTTATGCAAGCTTCCTCTGGAGTTTCCCTCTCCCTGCTCTATCGCATCCGCTGTTTGTGAGCGGCCAGCTGGCGCTTGGCGCTTACTGGCTGATGTTCGAATGCTTCGACCTCTCCGAGCTGATTGAAGGTGGCGCGCGCGGCCGGAAGGCGCAGGCACTGGCCGATTTAAACGCACTGGGATTCATCGGCGCCGCGATCCTGCAGTGGTTGGAGTACTCGCCAGCTTCGCTTCATATTTTTCTCTTTTATTCTGCCGCAGCATTCGCGGTCAGTGCAGCGCTGCGCTGGAATTTTGTGCCGCAAGGAGCACCGGCGCCGGCATCGCAGCCGCTTGACCCGCTCGCGGCCGGGACCTTCGAGGGCAGCCTGACTATTGCAGTGGCGCTGATGGCGGGCGCGATATTCCGCCATTTTGCCGGCACCGCCATCAATCTGGCGCTGCTGATGGAAGCGGAATTCCTGTTCCTGCTCGGCGTTCGCTTGGGCCAGGCGTATGTCCGGGCGCTGGGTGGTGCGATCTTCGCGATCGCCGCCGCTAAGGTCCTTCTCTACGACCCCGCCGGTGCCGATACGATCGTCATCTTCCATCACGCGTTTTTGGCGTGGACTCCGGCGGCGGTACTGACTGTCGTTGTCGGCTACATCAATCGCATCACCTTTAAGGGCGCGCGCCTGTACGGATGGGCGGCACTATTTGCCCTTTGCGCGGTTCTCGCGTTCGAGATGGATACGGCGTACGTCGGGCTTACGTGGATGGCGATCGGCGGATGCTTGGCGGAATACGGGCTCGTATCGCGCGACTCCGATCTTCGCGATCAGGGATACCTTGCCGGTGCAGCCGGATTTGGTTTTCTCGCGATACTCAACGGCATCGGTCTCCCGGATGTCGCGAACCCTCATCCCTGGATTTCGCTGATACCCGCCACGGCGATGGCGTACGGCGCGAGCCATCAAATGATGCGTTCCGCCGGCGAGTCGATCTCCGGAAAAGAACGCCTGACTTTGCGCGACGCCGCCTCTGCGGCCGGGACGATCCTGGCAATGCTCCTGGCCTGGCAATCGCTACCGATGACGGCAGTCGCGGTCGCGTGGATGGCCCTTGCCATCATTCTCGTTGAGGCTGGATTCGCAACTGAACTGCCGGCATTGAGGGCCGAAGGATACGTCGTTGCGCTCCTGACTTGTGGCCGGCTCTACCTCGCCAACTTCGACGCGCCTGACTACACCGGTTTCCTGTCGCACCGGCTGCTGACGGTGGCTCCGATTATTGCTTCCTTCTACTACCTTGCGCAGCGACTTGGCGAAGAAGACCGGCGCAAGCCGCTGGAAGCGATCGAATCACATGTAGGTCCGATGTGCCTGCGCATCGCGGCGCTACTTGTTGTCACGTTGATCAGGTTCGAGGCAGGCCGAGTGAATGCCGTTATCGGCTGGGCGGTGTTCGCGGTGATTCTGCTGGAAGCAGGCCTTCAACTTCCGAACCGCGACCTTCGCCTGCAGAGCTATTCGATCGCAATCGCGGCGTTTCTCCGCAGTTGGTCCACCAATTTTATCATCCCCGGCTCGCTGGGCGGGATGCCGCAGCGGGTCGCCACCGGCGGTTTCGTGATCGCCTGCCTTTACGCCTGCGAATTGCTCGCGCCAAGTGCCGTGGCGGCATCCGATCGGGCGCAATCCGGCTCGCTGGAGGCGGCGCTTCAATTCATCGACGCCAATGCGCGCACCATGTTCTCACTGCTGGCCAGCACGCTTCTTTCGATGCTGCTCTTCTATGAAATCTCCGGGAATCTGCTGACGGTCGCGTGGGGAGTGCAGGCGGCGGCGCTTCTGGTGGCCGGCTTCGCACTCCGCGAACGCGTACTGCGTCACTTCGGCTTGGGGCTGTTCGGCCTGTGCCTGTTCAAGGTCTTTGCTTACGACTTACAGCAACTCTCCGCGATGCCGCGAATGGCGTCGTTCATTGTGCTCGGCGCGATGCTGATCGGCATCTCATTCGTTTACAGCCGCTATCAGGAACAGATGAGGAGGTATCTCTAAACAGCCATGAAAACCAAATTGTCTATGATTATTGGACTGCTTGCGGCATCGATCCTGTTCATCGCGATTATGAACGAACCGTCGCGACAGGCGAGATTCGAGGCCGCAATGGAAATTTGGGCCGATGAAATCCGGGACGCGGACGGCTTGGGCGAGCAACTGCTGCGGGTCTCGACTCGCGATGAAATGGAGTTCGGCAAGCAAGCCGCCGACGAGGTGATTGCTGCCAATTCCACCCGGTTCGCGGACGAAAGATATGTTACCGCAGTCGGTAACGCTGTCGCCCGCCATGTCGCACGCAAGGACATCGTCTATGAATTCCACGTCATCGACTCTTCCGAGATAAACGCCTTCGCATTACCCGGCGGTCAGATATTTGTCACAACCGGAATGCTGGCATTCGCCCGCTCGGAAGCTGAACTAGCCTGCATACTGGGCCATGAGATCTCGCACGTCGATCTTCGCCATTGCGTCTCGCGCTATCAGTATCAACTCGCGCTTGGAAAGACTGGTGCGGGGCCAATTGGGCAGGCGGCGGATTTGGCGCGGAGCCCATTCATAATCGGCTACACCCGGTACGAGGAGTCAGAAGCCGACGAGCAGGATGTCACGATGGCGATGAAGGCCGGCTACGACCCTCGCGCGATGGTCGATTTGCTGACCCCGCTTGAACATCTCAACGGGACTTCAGACGCCGCTCCAAAGCCGGCGGGGCCGGTAACGGAAGCCGTCAAGGCGTCGGCGGACGTGTTCGAGACGTATCTGCAATCGCATCCCCTGAACAGCCAACGGATCACCGATCTCGCTCAGTTGATCGCGGGTGATAATGTCCGGCTGGGATCGCTTCAAGTTTACGAGGGAGTTGAGAATTACCGTGAGCAAGTTGCGATGAACGAACGGCGCTTCCCCGGAGAATCGAGGAGTTGGTAATGGAAACTGAACAACCGATTCGCGGCTCGAACCAATCCCCCCGCCGACTAACCCGCAGTTGCGCTGGAGGCTCATAAACTCAAGGGTTTTGGCCGCTGCCAAGGGATGACTGCCGGGGCCTGGGTACGCCGGTTCGATTGTGCTCCAGAGCCCCGCCCACCTTTTTCCAACTACCCGCCATTTTCCAGTTGAACGGCAAATTCGGCTCACAAGCCCGAATGACTGGACCAGAATTTTCAGCGCGGCGTGCAGGTGACGTTCAATTTACTTGGTTAGGGATCCACCCCTTTTCGTATCATGAATATCCAGTTTCGCCGCTTTTGGTATATACACTTTACATTCCTCTCTTCGATTCTAGAAACACACTTCCGCAACAACGTATCAAACTAAGCCTCTAATATGCATCTTCGCAACATCGCAGCGACGCTGTGTCTATGCGAACATTCACGAATGCATGGGCATATTACTTGCGTCTGCTATGCTCGATTGGGTTTCGTTTTCGGATGAGTTGAAAAACGTCTGAGTCTCGCAAATGGCTGCTGTCGTCTAACGGGGGTCGTCATGAGCAATCGTCTCCGAAACGCAACCAAAGCATTGGGGGAGGCGGGCCGCATCTTAGTGCAGTTCCTGACCGCTTTGTTGGGCGAGGTCAGGTGGTCGCCTCCCGCGTGGATGCGCTCGACGGCGGCTGCCCTATGGGACTCGACTCAAAAGTCAGCGGCTTGGCTGGCGGCACAGCGCGCGAAGAATCCACGACGTTTTTGGGCATCGATTGTAAGTATCGCGTTGTTTGTGGCCGGCGGCTTCGCGGGATTGAATTGGTACCGGCACCGTCCGATCCCGCGCCATCTCGAAGTGTCTACAATATGGCCGCATGCTACCCCGCTTAAACCGGGCGCCGTACCCGAGCCATTTCGGATTCAATTCTCCGGCTCAGCCGCCCCGCTGGGAGCGATTGGCAAACCGGTAACCTCTGGAATCACGGTAACCCCGCCATTGGCAGGCGAATGGCGCTGGGATTCTGATTCTGAACTACTCTTCACTCCAGCACATGATTGGGAAGTTGGTCAGGATTATACAATCGATCTTGACCGGAGAATGTTTCCATCTCACGTACTATTGGCAAAATATTCGGTAATCCTTCGCTCACCAGCTTTTAGGGCGTCGATCGACCAAGCACAGTTCTATGAAGATCCAACCAACCCAAAGATTAAGGAAGTAGTCGCGACCGTCAGCTTTACTCATCCGGTTGACAAGACGAGCTTCGAAAAGCGCGTCTCGATGCGAATGCGGGTCCTTCCGGTGAAGGACTTTGACAGCCGGGATGCCAAATCCTTCGGCTTCAAAGTCACCTACGATGATGCGGGTGGGACGGCGTACATTCACTCCGATCCGTTCCCGATACCCAATGACGAGGCCTTTATGCTTTTGGCCATCGATTCGGGAGTTCGCTCCTCCCGCGGGGGACCACCTGCGGAGTCCTCCTTGGCACGCATCGTGTCGGTCCCTGGGCTGGGCAGCTACTTCCATATCGACGGCATCAGCGCCGCTGAAGTTCTCAACGATCACGACGATATGGACCGAATCGGGACCATCGCTTCGTCAGTCCCGCTTCGACAGGCCGACCTGGAAAAGAGCGTTTCCGTGTTCCTGCTGCCCAAGGATCGACCCGCGATCGGCGATCTGCCGGTGGAGTTGAACTATCAATGGACCAATCCGCTTGAGGTGGTTCCAAAAGTAATGGCTCTGGCCACTCCGCTGCCTGTCGAGTGGATTCCAACTGAAAGGGAATACAGCCCGGTCCAAAGCTTCAAGTTCACTGCGGATGCAGGGCGCTTTCTGCTGGTTACGATAAAACGCGGCCTCAAGTCATTCGGCGACTATCCTCTTAATAAGGATTATTCGGCGGTCATCCCGGCGCGGGAATTTCCCAAAACCATCAAAATAATGTCCAAAGGCTCCCTGCTCAGCCTGACCGGGGAAAAGAAGATTTCCATCCTCACGCGAAGCGTGGATTCGATCCAATTCGAAGTCAGCCGCGTGCTGCCCGGCGGTGTGAGCCATTTGGTAGCGCAGACCAGTGGGACGTTTTCCGAACCGGAATTCGCACATCGCTATGGCTCGCGCAGCTTCGATTTCAACGATCTCTCGGAAGTATTCACCCAGGTACGCCAGCTGGGAGCCAAGCAGGGCGGCGGGAATCAATACACCGTATTTGATTTCGCCCCGCTTTTGTCGACCGGGGCGCTACCGCGGGGGTTGTTTTCCCTGAAGATTCAAGAGTGGGATCCGGAGAATAAGAAGCCGGTCGAAGGCGGGGCGACCGATGAACGCCTGATTCTGCTGACCGATCTTGGCCTGCTGGTCAAGGATTCAGCCGACGGCACCCACGATGTCTTCGTCCAATCGATTCGAACTGGCGAACCGCTGTCGAGCGCGGCTGTTGAGATCCTGGGAAGGAACGGCCTGCCGATTTTCACTCAAAAGACCGATGGCAATGGGCGGGTGAGGTTCCCGCCGCTCAAAGACTTTATCCGGGAGAAAACGCCCACGGTTTACGTCGTCGAAAAGGAGAACGACTTTTCGTTTCTCCCTTACGATCGGGCCGACCGGAAGCTGAACTTCTCACGATTCGATACCGGCGGCCTCTACACGACGGAAACGGCCGGCGCGCTGCAGGCCTTTCTGTTTTCCGATCGGGGAATTTATCGGCCCGGTGAGAAGATTCACCTTGGGATCATCGTCAAGCCGGCGGATTGGCGGCCGCTTCCGGCGGGCCTGCCGCTGAAAATTGTCGTTACCGATCCGCGCGGACATGAAATCCATCGCGAGCCGCTCAAGTTCTCTCCGGCCGGTTTCGAGGAATTTTCAACGTCGACGCGGGAGGATTCCCCCACCGGCTCCTACCAGTTTTCGCTCTATATCGTGCGTGACAACCATCAGGACGAACTGCTCGGCTCGACCTCGGTCAGAGTGGAAGACTTCCAGCCCGATCGGCTGACAATCAAGGCCGAGCTGTCAGCACCCGCCAGCGACGGCTGGATCTCTCCCGACAATTTGAGCGCCGGAGTGCCGCTGCGGAATTTGTTCGGCACACCAGCGGTCGGCCGCCGCGTGCAGGGGTCATTTACGCTGTCGCCGTCGTATGTATCGTTCGGGAAGTATCCGGACTATCACTTCGCCGATCCTTACGCGACGAAAAAATCCTTTGAAGAGCAACTCGGCGACCTCACTACCGATGCGGACGGCAGGGTGAAGTTTGACCTTAAGCTCGATCGCTTCGAGCAGGGCGTCTACAGTCTGCGATTCGTCGCGGAGGGTTTTGAACCGGAAGGCGGGCGCTCGGTGATTACAGAAACCGGCGCAATTGTGTCACCCGCCGCATATCTGATCGCATTCAAACCCGATGCCGACCTTAACTACATCGCCAAGGGCGCGCGCCGATCCGTCAACCTAATTGCGGTCGGCCCAAACCTTGAAAAGACCGCCGTCCCTGGCCTTTCGACGGAGCTGATCGAATTCCGTTACGTGTCGGTCCTGACCAAGCAGGACAATGGCACACTCGCATACCAGTCGGTGCTCAAGGAGATTTCGAAACAAAAGGAATCGCTTGCGATACCTGCGACCGGACTGATGATGCGGATCCCCACGGCTGACCCGGGCTCGCTCGCGATTGTGATCAGGAATCAGAAAGGGATGGAATTAAACCGGATTCATTTCGAAGTCGCAGGCCGTGCCAATGTCAGCCGAAGCCTGGAGCGCGAAGCCGAGCTCAAGATCAAGCTATCGAAGCCCGAATACGCCCCCGGTGAGACGGCGGAAATAGCCATTCAAGCGCCATACGTCGGTGCCGGTCTGATTACTGTCGAGCGCGAGAAGATTTACAACATCAAATGGTTCAAGACCACGACGACCGAGTCGGTACAGAAAATCAAAATTCCCGCCGAATTAGACGGGAACGGCTACATAACCGTCACTTTCGTCCGCTCGCTCGATTCGCCGGAGATATTTACCAGTCCGCTTTCCTACGGGGCCGAACCGTTCCGCGTCAGCCGCGCGCGGCATACCGAAAGCATCAAACTGGATACGCCGGATTTGGTGCGGCCGGGCGACAAGCTGACGATCAAATATCAAACCGGAGGCCCGGCGCGGATCGTTGTCTACGCCGTCGATGAAGGCATCCTGCAGGTCGCCCGTTATAAGACGCCGGACCCGCTGTCTTACTTTTTTCGAAAACGCGCGCTTGAAGTGGAGACATCGCAGATACTGGACCTCGTCCTGCCGGAGCTGCATCTCCTGAGCCAGGCATCCGCGCCAGGTGGCGGTGAGGAGGAAACGCTCGCCAAGACTCTGAATCCCTTCAAGCGCAAAGGACAGCCGCCGGTTGTCTTCTGGTCGGGAATTATCGACTCAGACGGAAAGCCCGGCACGTTCGAGGTTCAAGTGCCCGACTATTTCAACGGCACGCTACGGGTGATGGCGGTTGCAGCGGCGCCCGGGACCGCCGGAGCCGCCGAGCGCAACGTCGTTTCGCAGGGATATTTCACGATTCAGCCGCAGGCACCCTATTACTCAACCCCCGGCGATGAATTCGAGATGACCGCACTGGTTGCGAACAATACCGGCCAAGCTTCGAAAGAGGCGATGCCGGTCAAGGTATCGCTCGATACTTCGGCCGGCCTGGAGGTGATTGGCGACACATCGCAACGGGTGCAAATCGCTCCGGGGAGCGATTTGACCGTCGCATTCAAGGTCCGTGCGAAAAAAGTGCTTGGCCCCGCGACGATGGTTGTCGAAGTGTCGGGTGCGGACAAGAGCGCACGCTATAGTCTCGACATGAGCATCCGGCCGGCCTCGCCGTTCGTGACGACGCTGTCAGGTGGGTATGTGAAAAAGAGCCTCCTGCAGAGCGTCAAGGCGGAGCTGCCGGTACAGCGCAAAATGTATCCGGAGTATCGCGATGTCTCGATGTCAGCATCGGTGCTGCCAATGGGGCTCGCCAGCGGGCTGATTCAGTACCTGGTGAAATTCCCGTACGGATGCACCGAGCAAATCACCAGCCAGGCATTTCCGGCGGTTATCCTTGGAACGCGCCCGGAACTTGGGCTTAACAGCGATGAAGCGCAAAAGAGCCTGGCCCGTGCGATTGCGACTCTGGAGGGCCGTCAGAACGCCGCCGGAGCATTTGGGTTGTGGTCGGCCGGAGCGTACGTTTCAGACTTCGTCAACGCATACGCGGTGCATTTCCTGATCGAGATGCGCGAGCATGATCTCGACGTCCCGCAAGAACTGCTCGATCGCGCGCTTAACTCTCTGCGCGAGTTCGTCGCGACGCCCGCATCGACGCTGCCCGAGCTGCGCGCACAGGCATATGCGCTGTATGTGCTCGCCCGCAGCGGAACCCTCGTGACCAATCAGCTCGACACGATTCGTGAGGCGCTTGACCAGAACTTCCCCAAGGTCTGGACCGACGATGTAACCGCACTCTATCTCGCCTCGACCTACAAGCTGCTCCGGATGGATTCGCAAGCCGGTGGACTCATGAGCTACGCGCCTGCCGAGCATCCGCATGCCACCGGATATGACGATTACTACTATGACGACCTGGTTTATCGGGCAGCATACTTTTATCTCGTCTCGAAGCACTTCCCGGACCGGGCTAAGAAGATCACCGGCGATGAGCTGCTGGCATTCGCAAGCTCAATCACCAGCGGCCGCGCCAACACAATATCGTCCGCCTACTCGATTCTGGCCCTTGATGCGTATTCCAAGACCGCCGGTTCGGCCGACAAGGCGAAAATCGCGTTCACAGAAACGCTCGCCGACAAATCGGTTCATCCGCTGCCCTCGCAAGGAGAAATCTTCGCTCGAGCGGACGTTCCCGCCGAGGCAACCAGCGTCGGGGTCACGGCTGATACGCCATTTGCCTTGTTCTATCAGTTGGTCGAAGGCGGTTTCGATATCGAGCCGCCGACTGCCGCGATAAAGAACCATATCGAAGTTTTCCGCGACTTTCGTAATGAGAAGGGCGATGTAATAACTTCCAGCCCGCTGGAATCCAAGGTCGACGTTTACGTCTCATTGCGCGCGATTGACGACCCGGTTGGAAACGTCGCGGTGGTGGACCTATTGCCCGGCGGATTCGAAGTCGACATCTCCCCGGAGGGGCTGGGCAATCGAACGTCGCTGGTTCAGGGCAGCGATACGTGGAGGCCCGATTACATCGATGTGCGGGAAGACCGGGTCATCTTCTATGGGACCATCACTCCGAACGCGCAGAAGTTCGTATATCGGCTGAAACCGACCAACCCGGGCAAGTTCGTGGTTCCGCCGCTGTACGCCGAAGGGATGTACGATCGCACGGTTCAGGCGCGCTCGCTTGGCGGTAACTTCACGATTGAAGAGGATTCGAAAGGCGCAAAATGACCTCGGCGATTCCAAAAATTGGCCGGCAAATGCGCGCGATTGTTGGATGCGCCGGCGCGATCCTCCTGACGGGCGCGATCGGGTGGGTCGCGGCGGGCTGGTGGCCGAAGCCGATGCTTGTGAATCAGTCGGGCTTTTCGCAAGCGGTGTACGATCGCAACGGCCATCTGCTGCGGCTTACGCTGTCGACCGATGAAAAATACCGGCTGTGGGTTCCGCTCACTGAAATTCCGCCGGCGATGATCCAGGCGACCCTGCTGCAAGAGGACGCGTGGTTTCGATGGCATCCCGGAGTGAATCCCTTTTCGCTCATTCGCGCCTTTCTGACGACCTACGTGCGGCGTGGCCGTCGAATGGGCGGCTCGACCATCACGATGCAGCTCGCGCGCAACCGGTTTGGAATCGACTCGCGAACGCTGCCGGGAAAAATCGAGCAGATCCTTCGCGCGTTCCAGCTTGAGCGGTTCTATAGCAAGGATGCGATCCTGGAGGCATACCTGAATACTGTCCCATACGGCGGCAATGTCGAGGGCGTCGCCGCCGCAAGTACGGTCTATTTCGGCAAAGAGCCGAGATATCTTTCGCTCCCGGAAATACTGACGCTGGCCGTAATACCGCAGCATCCTGCCAGCCGCAGCCGCATCGCCGATCCGGGGATAACTCCGCTGGTGCAGGCCCGGTCGCGCCTTGCCGCGCAATGGCGATCTACGCATCCAGCCGCCGATATACCCGATTCAACGCTTGGCGTGACGGCAGTCAGCCGCCGTGAGCTTCCTTTCAAGGCGCCGCATCTGGTCGACCGGGTGATTCAGTCGGATGCATTGAGCGGACGCATCGCGACGACGCTCGATTCCGATCTGCAGGATCTGCTTGATCGTCAATTGCGCATGTTCGTCGAACGAGGCCGCCGCCTTGGAATAAATAACGGCGCGGCGATTCTCGTCGACTACCGCACGATGGAAATCAAGGGCTATGCTGGTTCGGCGGACTATTTCTCGCGGGCCATCAACGGGGAAGTCGATGGGCTTCGCGGGCGACGCTCACCCGGGTCGGCGCTCAAGCCATTCATATATGCGCTCGCAATCGATGAGGGACTAATTCATCCGCAAACGATGCTCAAGGACACTCCGCTTCGCATCGCGGCGTACAATCCCGAAAATTTCGATCGCGATTTCCTTGGTCCCGTCGACGCGACAAGCGCGCTGGTCCGCAGCCGCAACGTGCCTGCAATCGAGGTCGCCAACATGCTGGAGCCGCCCGGATTTTACGGCTTTCTCAAGCAGGCCGGCGTAAAGAATCTGCGCGACCCCGGATTCTACGGACTGGCGCTAGCGCTCGGCGGCGCCGAGGTGAGCATGGAGGAGATGGCCGGTTTGTATGCGATGCTTGCAAACGGCGGCTTGTGGCAGCCGCTGGCCGCAACCGATCCGCCGCAACCGGCGGCGCCCTCCACACGGCTGCTCAGCCCAGAGGCCGCGTACATCGTGCTCGACATGCTGCGATCCAATCCCCGCCCGTCGAGCAGCTTTACGTTGTCGCAGGCGCCGCGCATGCGGGCGATTCCGTGGAAGACCGGAACCTCATTCGGCTTCCGCGATGCGTGGGCATTGGGAATCGCGGGACCGTACGTGCTCGGCGTTTGGATCGGAAATTTTGACGGCACGCCGAATCCGAATTTCATCGGGCGAGAAGCCGCTGGACCGCTGTTTTTCAACATCGTCGATGCGCTCGCGGCACGCGAGCCGCTGGTTGAATCGATCGTCCACGGCCCGCTCAATCTGAAAAAGGTCAAGGTGTGCGCGCTATCCGGCCAATTGCCCGGACCGCATTGCGATCATCTTAAGGAGACTTGGTTCATTCCCGGCAAATCGCCGATCTTAACCTGCCAGATTCATCGGAAAGTTTTGATCGATGCCAAGTCCGGCCATCGCGCATGTCCCGGGCAAGCGTCGGCGACGATCGCGCACACCTACGAGTTCTGGCCGTCAGATCTGCAGAAGTTATTTCGCTCCACGGGCATCGCGAGACGAACTCCGCCCGCGATGGGTGCCGATTGTGCGCATGTTGCGACGGGGGGTGTTCCTCCGTCGATATCATCACCCGCGCGGGGAATTTCCTATTCGGCGCCGGGCGCAGGAAGCAGCGAGATTCCATTTGCCGCGGTTACCGACGCAGACAGCAGGCTGGTCTATTGGTTCGTCGATAACGAACTGGTGGGAACGGCTCGCTCCGGCGAGTCACTCTACTGGAAGGCGCGGGCTGGAAATTTTCTGGTCCGCGCGGTCGACGAGCAAGGCCGTTCCGCCGCCGAAGAACTGAACGTCGTCGTGCCGGCCCGCTAGGCAGTGTGCGGTTGTTTTCAAGGAATCGACCAGCGACCCTTGGCAAATTATACGCTTTGGCCTAAGATAAAGAAAAACAGAAAATGTTACAGAAAAGAAGAAAAACTGCGAGCTTAAATATTAAGGACCCCGAAGCGCATCGCTTGGCGCACGCGATCGCCAGAGCTACTGGCCAGACGATGACGAGCGTGGTCAATGAAGCTCTGCGCGAACGCTACGAGCGAATAGAAAAGCATCGTGGCAAAGCAAGCATCGAGGAGCTTCTCGCGATTGCCGACCGTGCCGCCGCCCACGTCAAGCGTCCCTACGCCGATCACGCCGCGTTGCTCTACGACGAACACGGCCTTCCGAAATGATCTTGGACACTTCCGCGCTTGTCGCCGTTTTGTTCCGAGAGCCGGAAGCTTCGCTGTATGCCCGTCTCATCCACGACGCTGATCGCTGTCTGATCAGCGCCGGAAGCTATCTGGAACTTACGATCGTCATCGAACGCCAGGCCGATCCGGAGACCGGCCGCCAGTGCGATATGTTCTTTCGCCGCGCGGGCATCGTCATCGAGCCTTTTACGGTCGAGCAGGCGCACATCGCGTGCCAAGCCTTTCACGATTTCGGCAAAGGCCGCCACGCGGCGGCACTTAATTTCGGCGACTGCTTTGCTTACGCGCTAGCGAAGATTACTGGTGAGCCGCTGCTGTTTAAAGGTCAGGACTTCAGAAAAACGGACGTGGAGGCCGCAGCGTAGGTTTTCAGTTTCACTGATACTTCCTCAACTCCCGGCGCGCGATGGTCTGGCGATGGACTTCGTCGGGGCCGTCAGCGATTCGCAATGAGCGGCTGTCGCGCCACATCCGCGCGATCGGAAAGTCATCGCTGACGCCTGCCGCGCCGAACACCTGGATCGCGCGATCGGTCACGCGCATCACCATGTTCGCGACCATCACTTTGATCATCGATATTTCGTTGCGCGCCTCTTTTTTCCCGGCGGTATCCATCTTCCATGCCGCCAGCATCGTCATAAGCCGCGCCGAATCGATCTCGATCCGCGACTCGGCGATCCATTCCTGGATGTTCGCCTTCTCCGCCAAATAGCTGCCGTGCGTCCATCGCGTCTTGGCCCGCTTGCACATCAGTTCCAATGCGCGTTCCGCGACGCCAATCATCCGCATGCAGTGGTGGATGCGGCCGGGACCGAGTCGCGCCTGCGCGATCCCGAAGCCGTCGCCCTCGCGGCCCAGCACGTTGGTCGCCGGTACACGGCAGTCCTTATATACAATCTCGCAATGGCCGCCGCCGCCCGTGTGTCCCATCACGGGTACCGGGCGAATGAGATTGAAGCCGGGGGTGTCGGTCGGGACGATGATCTGGCTGGCTCGGCGATGCGGCTCCGCATCGGGATCGGTCACCACCATAGCGATCGCGAAGCTCGATCCGATCGCGTTCGAGGTGAACCACTTGTGGCCGTTGATTACGTAGTAATCGCCATCCCGCACGGCGCGCGTCTTCAGTTGGGTAGGATCGGAGCCCGCGGTTTCCGGCTCAGTCATCGAAAAGCAGGTGCGCATTTCGCCGGCAAGGCATGGCTCCAGCCATTTCTTCTTCTGTTCCGGTGTGCCGAACTCGGCCAGAATCTCCATATTGCCGGTATCGGGCGCCATGCAGTTGAATGCGCGTGCGCCGATCGTGCTGCGGCCCATCAACTCGCACAGCGGAGCGTACTCCGCATTTTTGAGTCCGGGGCCGTGTTTTTCATCCGGCAGGAATAGATTCCACAGGCCTTCGGCTTTTGCCTTCTTGCGGATGTCTTTGAGAATTTGCGGTTCCTCGTGGCCGGTCTCGCCCATCGCACGGTGGACTTCCGCCTCCGCGGGAAACACGTGTGCATCCATGAACGCGGCGACGCGCCGCTTGTATTCTTCGGCTTTGGGGCTGAGTGAAAAGTCCATTGCGAACCTCGCGTCAGAAATGGTTTCCATCGCAAGAGCTAACGCAGTCGCGGAAATAATGAAAGCGGCTGCGAAGCTTGTCTGAGCAGCCCTCCTGAGGCACTGCGAAGGTCCTATCATGAGTTTCGCAATGGCTATGATTTGAGGAGGGTTGGGTCATCAAGCTGAACCGGCGCCAGCGGACGCGGACGATCACTTTGCGGGCTTGCGCATCACGTAAAACACGTAACCGTAGGAATCAGAATGGGTGCGAAACAGATCGTACTCGCGGCGGATATCATCCAACAGCACGATCGTACGCGGGTCGTCCGCGTGGCGGGCACGAACCTCTAGCAGCCTTGCCTGGCCGGGCCCGTAGTAATTGTTCCACCAGTCCTGCACGGGCAGCGCAAAGGTTCGCAGCTCTTCGTAACCGGCATCCATTGCAATGCGCCGATTTTGCTCCAGCGCTTGCATGCGTGGATAGTGCTCCGCCCAATATTTGCGCGCTGCAGCCGGTGGATCGGCGATCAGCCACGTCAGCTCCGATACTACGATCCATCCATTGGGACGGAGAAATCTGCGCCACGCTCGGAGGCCATCCGCGAAGCCACGAATATAGATCGCGCCTTCTGACCAAATCAGATCGAACGACTCTTCTGGAAAGTCCATCTCGAACATTGATTGCTTGCGCGTTTCAATTTGCCGCGTGACCCCAGCCGCTTCGGCACGAGCGCGCAGTTCCTTGAGAAAACGCTCGCGCAGATCGACCGCCACGATTTCGCCGCCGGTTGCGCGCGCAAGATCGATTGTCTGCGCGCCGGGACCGCATCCAACGTCCAGGATTCGTGGGCGCACTGGCATATCGCGAATAAGTCCAAGCGCGCGCAGCGTCGCGGTAGTCGAGCCGGGCCCCTGCCGCGGCAGTCCATCGGTTAGCTCGCGAAATAGGCCGCCGTGCGAAATCATCGGATGAAACCTATCATGTGGCGGATCGCGATTGTGCATCCAATCGAAACAGTGCGGCGATTTGCCTTGTAGCTTCCTAATCGGCAAGGATGAATCAGCGCCGCTGAGGAGATTCGCAATGGAGCTCGCAAAGCAATTCATCGACGTAGGACTCTTCACGAACAACCTGGAGGAGATGCGTGCGTTCTACGGCGAGCGCATCCGTATGCCGTACGAGTCGATGATTCCGCTGGGGGGCGGCATCCGGCAGTATCGCTACGAGATGCTCGGTTCGGTGCTCAAAATCAATCACGCGCGCGACCCGCTTCCGCCGCACCGCCCTGGCGGTTATCGGCAGCTGACGATCTCGGATCGCCGCGTGATTGCGCCGTTCGTGTTCGCCGATCCAGACGGCAATCCGGTCGGGCTGGTGCCGTCGGGACAGCGCAAAATCAATCAGATTGAAGTTCATCTCGATGTCACTGATGAGAACGCCTTTGCGCGTTTTTACGGCGAACTGATCGGGGCGGAGAAAATCGAAAATAACCGCTTCAAAGTCGGTGAGTCGATCATCAGCTTTGCGAAGGATGATGCCGCCGTGCGTGCCGATGCATCCGCGCCGATGACCGCGATGGAAGTGATGGCGACAATGCGCGCGGTCGGCTTCGGTTACATCACATTCCAGGTGCAGGACTGCGACGCGGAGCATCGGCGGTTGCTGAAGATGGGTGTCCGCGAAGGTTCGGCACCGATTACGCTCGGCGAGGTCGCGCGGCTCTCATTCATCCGCGATCCGGACGGCAACTTTATAGAACTTTCGCAGCGCCCCGCCGAAGGCAAACCGCTGCCGAAGGGATGACCCTACGCCCAGCGGGAGCGGGGGCGGTTGCGGGCCGAGCGATGGCGTGCACCGGTGGTGCGAAAGACTGTCGTCGGCTTGGCTCCGCTAATTTCGACCTTCTCGAAGCCCTCCACATGCTCGCGGTCGAGCTGATTGCCGAGCGTGCGCTCCAGTTTTCCCAGCGATACGCGCTCATCGGGCGTGACCAGGCTGATCGCCTCGCCGGCGCGGCCCATCCGGGCGGTGCGGCCGATGCGATGGATATAGCCGTCGGTTTCGTCCGGCAAATCGAAATTGATCACGTGCGAAACGCCGGGAATATCCAGCCCGCGCGCGGCCACGTCGGTTGCGACCATCACGCGGAACTTGCGCCCGCGAAATCCAGCCAACGCCGCATTGCGCTGGCCTTGAGAGCGATCGCCGTGGATTTGCACCGCCTTGATATTGTTGCGCTGCAGCATTCGGGCGACCCGATCCGCGCGGCTCTTGGTGCGCGTAAAAACGATCGCGCTTTCAACCTCGGGGCGCTTTAGAATTTCAAGCAGCACGGGCCCCTTGTTCTCCATCGTGACCGGATAGATCGATTGCTTGACGGAGGACGGCGGCGCCGCAAGCGAGCCGATCGTAACGCGTTCGGGATGGGTCAGGAATTCCCGAGCGATCATTTCGGGACCGGAGTCCATGGTCGCGGAGAACATCATCGTCTGCCGATGCTTGGGCGCCATCCGCATAATGCGGCGCAGCTGCGGAAGAAAGCCCATGTCGAGCAGGCGGTCGGCCTCGTCGATGACGACGACTTCGACATGGTCCAGCTTGACGATTCCGCGCTCCAGGTAGTCGATGAGCCGGCCGGGGCATGCGACCAGCACCTGCGCGCCTTTGCGAATCGCCTCGATTTGGCGATGCTCGGATTCGCCGCCGACGACGGTTGCGCATCGCAGATGCGTATGACGTGCGAGCAGGTCGAACTCGCGCGCGACCTGCGCGGCAAGTTCGCGGGTGGGCGCGATCACGAGCGCGGCCAGATGGCGCATGTGCTTTCGATGCAGCCGATCGACAGTCGGAATCAGAAACGCCGCAGTCTTGCCGCTGCCGGTTTCGGCAGTGACGATCAGGTCGCGCCCTGAAAGAGCAACTGGAACCGCGCCCGCTTGGACTGGAGTCGCCGTATGATGGCCGCGGTCTTTGATTGAACGATGCAGTTCTGGTGATAGGGAAAATTCGGAAAAGGACAAATGTAATCCTGTGTCCAGACCACTTCGGATTCGAGCCGGCGCAAGCGCCGAACTAATGGGTCTGTTTGTTAAAAGGGTTGGCGTCGCGGAATCCGACGCGCGCATCAGCCACGATTGGCTTGGATTCGACTCTATAGGATAAATGCGCCACGCACAATAGCGCCGAAAATCTTGAGAATCAGTCCAGTTGTGATCGTCGGATTTATAATTGAATTACAATAATCATCGCGGGAAGCAATTTGGGATCGTCCAATATGCGGCCGCAGCAATTCATCGGCGATGACCGACACGTCCCTTGCGGATCGAGCGTTCGCGGCGCATTCTTTGAGCAATCGGTGCGGAGGTCAATCGCGGTGCAGGCATTCACGATCAAATTTAGTTTGGCGGTCGCAGCGGCGATGCTCGCACTGTCGGTTGCGGGAGCGGCAATCGCGCAGGATCAGGCAAAAATCGGCCAGGGCAAAAAGGACTTCGAGACCTATTGCGCCGATTGTCATGGCGCCAACGGCAAAGGCAACGGTGTCGCCGGAAATCTTGTGTCAGATACACCTCCGCCAGATTTGACGGTGCTGGCGCGTCGCAATGGTGGGGTTTTCCCAACTGAAGCTATCACCGATCTAATCGACGGTCGCAAGCGGATTCCCTCGCACGAGCGGCTCGAAATGCCATTCTGGGGCGTGACGCTGCAGCGGCCGGGCGAAGAATTTTCACCCCAAAGCAACGCCGAAGTTAAGCAGCGGATCGACGCGATCGTCGGATACATCCGCTCGATTCAGCAGAAATAGCGCGCCCGAAAGCAACGAAATCGCAATACAATCGGGGTTCCCAATCGCCGATACTTCCTGTAGTGTGTCACGACTTGGCGGGCCTGATGAGCCGCAGCCTTCACTTGCGCAAGATGGCGGGTGTCTGGGGCGGGCGCGGATCGACAACCATCAAGTGGAGGGAAAATGTCGACATCCAACTTGGCGGTGCGCATCGATGCGCCCGTAACAGGACCTTGGGAACAACCGTGGTACGCGGCAACCGGAACCGACATCGGCGTATTCGCGTGGATAATGCTGATTCATGCAACTGCGGTAATCGGCTTGGTATTGTATCCACTGCCCGGCTGGCCAATCTTCCTGGGCGCGCTTGCACTGGCATTCATTGGAGGCCTCGGCACCACCGTCGCATATCATCGGGCAATTGCGCATCGCACCTTGACGCTTAATCCGTGGGCGCGCGGCGTACTGACGTTTTTCGCGATGTTCAATGGATCGGGCGCTCCCGTTTCGTGGGCCACCCGCCATCGCCATCATCACGCGACCGCCGACACCACCGATGACGTGTCGAGTCCAATCTGGGGCGGATTCTGGTGGGCGCACCTGCGGTGGCTGTGGCAGACCGGGCCCTCCCCGATCGAACGCTACGGCCGCGATTTGAAGTCGCCGTCATACGCGGTTTGGCGCTACCTGCAAATTCCGATGCTCACGCTTTCGTACCTTGGACCGCTATATTTCGGATGGGCCGCCTTCTTCTGGCTGGGCGCAATCCGCCTGTGCTTCGCGCTCCACGCGCAATGCTTCGTCAATAGCGTTTGCCATACCGAACCGGGCATCGTGCCCGGCGAGGATTCGAGCCGCAATGTCGCATGGCTGGGCCTGATGCATATGCTGCAGGGCGAGAACTGGCATCGAAATCATCATTCGCGGCCCGGCTCCGCGCGTCTGGGATGGGACTGGCGCCAACCTGATGTTGGCTACCTGACGATTCTCGCGCTGGAGAAGATGGGGCTGGCCACCGACGTTCGCCACGGCGGTTCGACCGTCGACAGCCGGCCGGTTAGCGAGTTCGATTCCGCCGCGTAAGCATCGCGCGCTAAAATAGCGGCGTGCGAAATTCCGGCGTTCATGCCTTCGCCGATGGAGTTCCGTTCGCGCGCGAAATCGCGCGCTCGCTCGGGGCGCCATTCAGCACGATTCGAGTTCATCGTTTTCCCGATCGCGAAACGCTTGTGCGAGTTGCCTCGCCGGTACGGCCTCGCGCAATCGTGGTCCGCTCGCTTTTCAATCCGAACGAAAAGTTAATCGAGGTTATCCTCGCTGCCGATGCGCTCCGACGCGCCGGCGCGCGCCACGTTACCCTCGTCGCGCCATATCTGCCCTACATGCGGCAGGACAAAGTCTTTGCGCCTGGCGAGCCGATTTCCCAGCGAGTAGTTGCGGAATTGCTCGGCCAAAATTTCGATGCGGTACTGACGATGGAGCCGCATCTGCATCGTGTCCATTCGCTGTCGGAAGTATTTCCCTGCAAAGCGGTATCGGTTTCGGCCGCGCCCGCAATAGCCGCGTGGGTCCGCAAATTGGGGAAAGAAACGCTGGTGGCTGGCCCTGACGAGGAGTCTGGCCGATGGGTACGCGAGATCGCACGTATCGCGGCTACGCCGTGGGTGGTCGGACGCAAACATCGCAGCAGCGACCGCAAGGTGGCGGTTCATTTTGATAAGATCGAACCGATGCGGCGAGCGGTGATTATCGATGATATCGCCAGCAGCGGCGCCACGATGGCCTCCGCGATTCGAGCGCTGCGAGCAGTGGGCATCGCGCGAGTGGAGGTCACCGTCGTTCATGCCATATTCGCGCCGGGTGCAATTACCGCGATTCGCCGGGCGGGAGCCGGACAAATCGTGTCATGCGACACGGTTGCGCATCCGACCAATGAAATCCGATGCGCCCGGCTGTTTGCCGGCGCGATTGAGAGGACACAATGACTCGCCCTGCATCAGATCCACCGTCGGCACTGGCGTTTTTCGGCGCGGCTGGAGCGGTTACCGGAAGCCGCTTTCTGATCTCGGCGAACGGCTCGCACGTGCTCGTCGATTGCGGACTGTTTCAGGGGCTGAAGGAACTGCGCCTGCGTAACTGGGATCGATTTCCAATCGAGCCGCACGCAATCGATGCGGTCGTACTCACACACGCGCATCTGGACCACAGCGGCTATATCCCCGCGCTATGCCGCGACGGTTATTCCGGCCGCATCCACGTTACCGAATCCACCAGGGACTTGTGCCGTGTACTTTTGCCCGATAGCGGACATCTGCAGGAAGAAGAGGCGGAATATGCAAATCGCAAGGGATATTCCAAGCACGCCCCGGCCCGCCCGCTCTACACTGAGGATGATGCGCGCAAGGCGCTCGATTATCTGACGCCGGCTCCATTCGATTCCCCCATTCAGGCGGCGCCGGGAATTCGTGCGATATTCCGGTACGCCGGACATATCCTCGGGGCCGCATCGATTCTGATCGAGGCCGGGGGCCGCCATCCGCGGCGCGTATTGTTCAGCGGCGATCTCGGCCGCCCGCGCCACCCAATTCTCCGGCCGCCTGCGCCCGTACCGGACGCCGACGTGATTGTCGTCGAATCGACTTACGGCGACCGGCACCACGACGACGTGGAATCCCTAAAGCTCTTTGAGGATGCAATCGTGCGGACCGCAGCCCGCGGCGGCGCCGTAATCATTCCATCCTTCGCCGTCGATCGCACCGAAGTCGTGTTGCATCACCTGAAGCTATTGCTCGCTGCAGGCCGCATCCCGGAAATGCCGGTTTACGTCGACAGTCCGATGGCGCTGGCCGCACTGGCCATTTACAAGAATCGGATTGCGGCTCATTCGGAGGAAGTCCGTCCCGAAGTCGATGCCGGCGCTTTCGATTTGCCGCGCCTGACCGAAGTGCGCACGGTACAGGAATCGATCGCGCTCAATGCGATAGCCGGTCCGATGATCATCATATCGGCATCCGGGATGGCGACCGGCGGCCGGGTATTGCATCATCTGGCCAATCGCCTGCCGGACAATCGCAGCACGGTCATTCTGGTCGGATATCAGGCGGAGGGCACGCGCGGCCGCACGCTGCAAAGCGGAGCATCGGCCGTGAAGATGCTCGGCCAGTACGTGCCGGTGCGAGCGGAAGTCGTGACGGTGCCGGCATTTTCCGTGCACGCCGATCAAGCGGAAATTATCCAGTGGCTGAAAACCGCGCCACGCGCGCCGAAAGCCTGCTATGTCGTTCATGGCGAGCTTGCGGCGGCAAGCGCGTTACGCAATGAGATTCAGCGTCAGCTAAAATGGAATGCGATCGTGCCGCGCCATCTCGAACGCGTCCGGCTCGATTGATTGGCTATATGTTCCGCGTAAAACATCTTCCTCTCGACACGCTGCGCGAGCACGTGATCGTGATTCACAAGGAGGCGGTGCGGACCGGCAACCTCGGGTTCAATCCACTCGATCGCGCATACGTTTTCGGAACCGACCCAGCAACTGGCGCCACGCGCGAAGTTACCGGCGTACTTAACTTCTGCGGCGACCAATTACTGGTGCCCGACGAAATCGGCCTCTCAGAGGAGGCCTTCCGCGACTTGGGTCTGTCCGAAGGTTCGCCTGTACATGCGACGCTGGCAGTTTCGCCGCGCAGCGTCGATTTGGTACGCGCCAAGCTGCGCGGGGCGCGGCTGACTCGTGCGAACTTCGACGCAATCCTGACCGATGTCGTGCGCCGGCGCTACTCGCGCGTGGAACTTTCGATGTTCGTACTTGCGTGCGCGCTGCGCGAGATGGATTCGAAAGAGCTCGCTGATTACACACGCGCCATGATCGGCACCGGCGAGCGGCTGGATTTTGGTTCCGGTCCGATTGCCGACAAGCATTGCATCGGCGGCATCCCGGGCAATCGCACCACGATGATCGTCGTCCCGATCCTTGCCGCGCTCGGCCTGAAAGTGCCGAAAACTTCGTCGCGAGCAATAACCAGTCCCGCCGGCACCGCAGACACGATGGGAACGCTGGCGGAAGTGGCACTGTCGCCCGCGCGGCTGCATGAAGTGGTCGACCGCGTGGGCGCGTGCATCGCATGGGGCGGCGCGCTGTCGCTGGCTCCAGCGGATGACATTCTGATTACCGTCGAGCGGCCGATGGAAATCGATACCGAGGCGCAGATGGTGGCCTCGATCCTCGCAAAAAAGAAGACCGTCGGCGCAACGCATGTTCTCATCGACATTCCCGCCGGTCCGACCGCCAAGGTCCGCACGCTGGAGGAAGCTGAACGGCTGGCGAACCTGTTCCGCGCGGTTGCATCGGAAGTCGAATTGCAACTCGACGTGGCGATCACCGAAGCGCGAGGCCCGGTCGGCCGCGGCATAGGCCCAAGACTGGAGGCGCTCGATGTCCTCGCAGTCTTGCGCCGGGATTCCGCGGCGCCAGCGGATTTGCGCGAGAAGTCGCTGTATTTGGCGGCTCGGCTGCTCGAAATGACCGGAGCGGCGCCACCAGCAGGTGGTTATCGCGCCGCCGAGAAGGTGCTTGATTCTGGAGCAGCGCTGGAGAAGTTCGATCGGATCGTCGAGGAGCAGGGAGCGCGCGAAATGCCGCCCGAGGCTCCGTATCGTGCCACAGTCGCAGCTCCTGCCGACGGCAGAATACGTGAAATCGACTGTTGGGAAATCGCGCGCGTGGCCAAGCGCGCGGGCGCGCCCGCAAATATTTCGGCGGGAGTCAGGATGCTCAAATCAACTGGCGACGTGGTGGCAAAAGGCGAGCCGTGGCTGGAGATTCATGCGGCTAGCTCGGCGCAATTGGAATTCGCGCGCGCCTGGGCCACCAGCCATCCGGAGATAATCCGATTCGGATTTTAGCCGGCACTCGTTCAATCGAACGCGTGAGAAACGTCCTGAAGCGCCTTGGCGGCATTCTCAACGATCTCGGTCATCACCTGATCGGTGATCGCCGTTGACAGCGCAATCATTCCGTTGGGCGATACCAGCAGCCCATGATTGAGGGCGGCCAAGTGGAAATTCTCAAGCGCCCGCTCGTCCTCACGCATAATGGAGGGCGGCGGCGGATCCTTCAGGAAAAACACATTGAGCAGTGAGCCCACGTTGCGCACGGAAAATGGCAGCTGCTCTTTCTTCGCGGCGTTGGTCAATTCGGCGGCCAGCTTCTCCGCTTGCGATTCCATCTTGTCGATCTTCGCCTGAGTCAGTTCGCGCAGCGAGACTGTGCCCGCCGTGCATGAGATCGGATTGCCGTTGTAGCTTCCCGAATGGGACAGCGATCCGCGATTGCGCGGGTCGAACGTCGACATAACGTCTTCGCTTGCGCCGATAGCACCGATCGGAAAGCCGCCGCCGATTATCTTTCCGAACATCGTGATGTCCGGCCGGACATTGAACACCTTCTGGGCGCCGCCTTCGTCAAAGCGCAGTGAAGTGACTTCATCGAGCACGAACATCGCGCCCGCACGATGCGCCGCTTCGGCGACATGCGAAAGAAATTCCTCCGGCGCAACCAGCATCCCAGCCGAGCACAACACCGGCTCAAGAAACACCGCGGCAATTTCGGAACCGCGCTCGGAAAGCAGTGCCTCGAATGAGGTCGCCTCGCCAAAATCGGCGAGCATCGTATGCTCGCCCTCCTGGCCGGTCAGACCGACTTCGAGATCTTCATACGAGCCGTGGTAGCCGTAGCGGGCCATCAGGATCATTCTGCGGCCAGTAAGGCGGCGTGCCACCTGCGCTGCGAGCATTCCCGCCTCAGTGCCAGAATTGCAAAATCGCACGCGCTCGACTGAGGACACGCGGTCGCAAATCAGCTTGGCCAACTCCAATTGCGGCTCCGTACGCCCCGGGAATACCGAACCGCCTTTGAGAGCTTTGGTTACCGCTTCGACAATCGGTGGATAGGCATTACCATGCACCAAACTGGTGTAATTGCCCAGCAGGTCGATGTACTTGTTGCCGTCAACGTCCCAGACATACGGGCCTTCACCACGAGCGAAGGTAATCGGATAAGGCCTAAAATATGTGGAAGTGCGAGTGTCGCCACCGGGCATTACGCCTTCGGCGCGCTTGCCTACTTCTGCCGATTTTACAGTTGCAGCCCGGAAGACATCCTCAATTGTATCCATCGCCCCTCAATCCCCTGAAGATACCCAAAGTCAGGCCCTATTTGCACGCATTCCGCGCCTGTTAGTCAAGTGGCCGCGCTGGCCTGCTATTTCATATATCGAAACATGCAGCCCGCTGTTGGCGTTGAACGGCTCGCGATTCCATCCAGCCCATCGCTCGCGCAGACGCATCCCGGCCAGCTTCGCCATCAAGTCGAGCTCGGCAGGAAACGCGTACCGTACCATAACCGGATAGATTTTCACGCCATTTTCCCTAATCACGACATGGGCCGCGCGCGTGGTCTGCATCACCCGGTCGTGCATTGAAACGTCAAGCTTGACCATGTCGGGTTCTATCTTGGTGACCGACACCCGCTGACTGCGGTTGAACAAACTCTGGTCGGGGACGAACGCTTCGATAACAAAGGCGCCACCGGGCGCAAGATGAGCGGCCACGCGCGCAAAGCATCGAAGTTGCTCGTCCTGGCTGGCGAGCCCAAAGAAGGTATTGAAAACGACATAGATCAGTGAAAATTTCCCGGCGATCTTAACATCGGCGAAGTTTCCGATTTCAACCGGGATCGCCTCGCCACCGGACTTGGCGCGCAACTGCTTGACCATTTTCGGCGACGCATCGATGCCACAGACCTTGAAGCCGCGCGCAGCCAGCGGAAGCGCGATTCTGCCCGTCCCGATTCCGAGCTCGAGGATTCGTCCGCGGCCCGCGATTGACGCAAGGAACGCGACAGCGGGTTCGGCGTCGCTGACAGGTTGAGTGATCGCATCATAAACCGGCGCGATCCGCTCACCATATGCGGAGGGATCCAGGAAGGCCATCCCGCCGAAATCATCAAACACGGCGCATTAAGTCAATCTTGCGATGGCTACGCCTTTCCGTCGCCGTATTGCAGAACCTGTACTTTTTCGACCGTGACCAGCCCTGAACCCATCATTGTGTCCAGTACCGGCAAAAACGCATCGACGTTTTCCTTGCTGTCCACGATCTCGACGATAACGGGCAAGTCCTCAGATAATCGGAGAATCTTTGCAGAATGAAGCCGGCTGCTGTGGCCGAAACCGAGCGGACCGCGGAGCACCGTCGCACCGCCCAAGTGAAGTTCGCGCGCCTTTAGCACAATCGCCTCGTACAGCGGCTTGCCGTCGAAACGTTCATTCTCACCAAAGAAAATTCTGAGTAATACGGCATCCTTTGGAATCTGCATAAATCAAACTCCCCGGCTAAGCGCCGCCGCTGCGACATGACCTAGCCATACGGCCATCAGGCACAGGACGACCGAGCCGATTGCATTGGCGGCGGCGGGAATCATTTCGCCGTCACGCACCAAGTTGAGGGTTTCAAGCGAGAAGCTGGAAAAGGTCGTGTACCCGCCGCAAATGCCAACCATCAGGAATTGGCGCGTATGAACGCTTGCCATCAGCCTCCCCTCGGGGCCGGTGGCAGTCGCGATAAACCCGATCATTACCGCGCCGGTCAAGTTTACAACCATCGTTCCGTACGGAAAAGTTCCGCCGGACAGGCCCATGATCGCGCCCGAGAGGAAGTATCGCGCCATCCCGCCAAGAGCGCTTCCAATTGCAATTACCAGGTACGAAACCAAATCGATACTCTCCTTGGCCGTGCCTACTCGATGCTCGTGTCAGGCGGCTGGTTCGGATTGCTGGTTTGCTTGGTGGGCGCTTTCTTGTCCTTGTCTGTATCGGGTTTCTTCTCGGTGGCCTTATAGCCCTGATAGGCCAGCCCCGAAAGCATCATCGCAGGGCATCCCGAACAGCAAAGCGCGATCGCAGCTATCGCGGCAGCCTGCACCGTTTTGCTCAATTTCCCCACTGCAGTGACAGCTCCTGCAATCTCATTATTCGCCGCCGATTCCAATTTTCTGTTCGACCGCGCGAAGGCGGCGGAACAGCTCCGACAATCGCGGCAGAACAGCCGCGTAGCGGCGGTACTTTCGCACTTCGACTGCGGGAGTACCGCCGACGATGGTATCGCTGGGAACGCTGCTGTGAAGCCCGGACTGAGCCACGACCAGCACCCGATCGCCGATCGTCGCATGATCGGCGCATCCGGACTGCCCGCCGAATTGGCACCATTTGCCGATTTTGGTCGAACCCGCGATTCCTACGTGCGCGGCAAAGCGGGAGAACTCGCCGATTTCGCAATTGTGGCCGATATGCACCTGATCGTCGAGTTTGACGCCGCGATGGAGCACCGTGGCGCCAATCGTCGCGCGATCCACGGTCGAGTTCGCGCCAATTTCCACGCCATCTTCCAGGACTACGATTCCGGTCTGTGGAATTTTCACCAAGCCGCCCTTGTCCTCCACGAAGCCGAATCCGTCGGCGCCGATAACCGCCCCACTTAGAATCGTCACATCGTTCCCAATCGAGCAGCCCTCGCGAATCGTCGCATGGCTGTGACAGATGAAATGATCACCGATTGTAACCTTGGGATAAATTACCGCGTGGGGATGAATTACGGCGTCGGCGCCGATCGACGCGCCCGCGCCAATCACCGCGAATGGCCCTATCGATGCGCGCGCTCCAATTCTTGCATCGGGGGCGACATTTGCCGCCGGATCGATTCCCGGCGACGGCCGGTAGGACGGAAAGAAAATTTCCAGCACGCGGGCGAATTCTGCCAGCGGATTGGGGCTGATAAGTGTCGGGCACTTAGCGCTCGCCGCCAGCTCCGCCGTCGTGATCGCGGCGGATACGTTCGATTGCAATGCGGCAGCGTACTTGGCTGTCGCGACGAAGACGATCATTCCCGGCCCCGCCGCCTCGACGGGAGCCGGCGCCATGATTTCAGCGTCGCCGCTTCCGCGCAGTTCGAGCCCGAGTTTCGATGCGAGTTCCTTGAGCTTCATCGGTAAGGTTTTATCATCCCGCCGCCCTAAGCGCGCTCATGGCATCGGCGGCCTCAACCGCGGCGATTTGGGTTAAACAATTGTAGTGGCCGAAGCGGCAGGTCCGCTCCAGGCACGGGCTGCATTCCAGCTTGCGACATATGACACGCGTTTTCGGGCCCAGCGGGCCGGTTCGGGCCGGATTCGTCGAGCCGAAAATCGCAACCGTCGGGATGCCCAGCGCCCCGGCGAGGTGCATACATCCTGAATCATTGCCGATGAACCCGTCGCACAGCGACAGCAGCGCAATCAATTCGCCGATGTTTGTGTTCCCAGCCGCGATTGCCGCCCCGGCACGGCTGGCGTCCGCGACCTCTCTGCACTTCGCCACCTCGCTGGGCGCGCCGACGAGCACGCACTCTGCGCCGCGCTCCCCAAGCAGATCGATCAGCGCGCTGAAGTTGCGCCATTCTTTGGCCGGTCCGTATGCCGCCGCAGGTGCAATCGCATAGAGCGGTGCGCCAGATCGCTTTCGATTCGCAGTCAGCCACGCGGCCATCCGCTCGCAATTTTGCGGCGCCGCTTCGAGCCTGAAATCATCGGTGGTTCCGCCCACCCCAGTCGTCGCGCGGACCATCGAAAGCCAATAATTCACTTGATGGCTGGTCCGGGCCTCCTCCGGCGCAACGGCTTTCAGCGTGAGCATCGGACCACGCGCATCGGCGATGAAGCCCGCGCGCCGCGGAACTCCCGCCATCGTAAGCCAAAACGCCGATTCGAAACTGTTTGGGAAAAGGATCCCCAAATCGAAGCGGCGGATTCGAATCGCAACGACGATGCGCCGCCGATCGCCAAGTCCCGAAAATCCATGTCCGACCGAATATGGGATGACTTCATCAATCCAGGCCGCGCCATCGAAGAAGCTTGCCAGTTCCTCCTTGATGAGGACCGCAAGATGCGCGCGTGGCCATGCGCGGCGAATCGCGCGCAGCGCAGGCCCGCTCATCACGAGGTCGCCCAGCCAGTTGACCTCTTTAACGAGAATTCGGCGCGGTTCCGGCACGAGCGTGGGCCCTTGGCTGTCCGCTGGAGGAGCGTCTTGAGTTGCGACAACGGGCATATCTTACGATTCCATCACCCAATCACGGCGCGGTCCATCCATTCGGAAGAAGCCACCGGTCCAGTCTCGCCGCCATTTTCCCCTTCTGTTAACTCGCGCGCAATTTTGCCAATATCGAATCATCCTAACGCTTGGAAGGTAATTCGATGAGCACGACGGTAACGACTCGCTATGGACGGCTCGAAGGCGAAAATCAGGACGGGCTCTTTGTCTTCAAGGGCATCCCGTTTGCCGCTCCGCCGGTAGGCCCACTGCGATGGATGCCGCCGCAGAAGCCGGCCGCATGGAACGGCGCCCGCGACGCACGCCGCTTCGGGCCGGTCTCTCATCAATCCAATCGGACGGTGGGGCCGCTCGCCGCATTGAATATCGAGGGTCCCCGCTCAGAGGATTGCCTGTATCTCAACGTATGGACGCCCGGCGTGAGCGGTCCAAAGCGCCCAGTGATGGTCTGGATTCATGGGGGCGGCTTCACGATCGGCGCGGGATCGCAAAACATCTATGACGGAAGCGTACTGGCACGGCGCGGCAACGCCGTAATCGTAACCATCAACTACCGGCTGGGACCGCTGGGATTTCTGCGGCTGGCTGAAGTCACCAACGGAAAAATTCCATCCACCGGCAACGAGGGAATCCTCGATCAGATCGCCGCGCTGGAATGGGTGCGCGACAATATTGCGGAGTTCGGAGGCGATCCCGCCAATGTCACGATTTTCGGCGAATCGGCCGGCGGTATGAGTGTCGGCACGTTGCTGGCGTCACCTAAGGCGCGGGGACTGTTCCACAAGGCAATCGCTCAGAGCGGATCGTGCCATACTGCCAAACCGATTGAGCGTGCCGGACAAGTCGCCGAAGCCGTCCTGTCGAAGCTGGGCGCATCGCCTTCGGACGCCAACGCTATCGCCGCATTGACGCCCGACGCGCTACTGACGGGAGTGCTGCTCGCCGACGGTGTCACGCCGGACCCGAAATTCGGAATGGCCTATCAGCCGGTTATAGACGGAACGATACTGCCGCGCACCGGAATCGAGATGGTCGAGGGCGGCTCGGCGGCGAATGTGGCAGTAATGTCCGGCTCGACGCTGGAAGAATGGAAGCTGTTCGCAATCATGGATCGCGGCGCCGCCAAGCTGGATCGCAATGGGCTGGCCGCGCGAATGGGCCGGCGGCTTGCGCCGGAGGTCACCGACAGCATTATCGCTACATACGAAAAGGCGCGCGGCGGACGCGGAGAATCGATCACGCCGCCGGAATTGTTCACCGCAATCGAAAGCGACCGCGTATTCCGGATTCCCGGAATTAAGCTTGCCCAATCCCAGTCGCGGCACGACCAGCGGTCGTACAGCTACCTGTTCACGTGGAAGTCTCCCGCAATCGGCGGGTTGCTTGGCTCATGCCATGCGCTGGAGCTCGGATTCGTCTTCGGCGTGAACCATTTGCAGGGAATGTCGATGTTCTCGGGCACGGGACCTGCCGCCGAGCGGCTGGCGACGCAAATGCAGGATGCCTGGATAGCGTTTGCTCGTACCGGCAACCCGAGCGCGGAGAGCGTCGGCGAATGGCGCAGCTACGATGAAGCCTCGCGGGCGACGATGGTGTTCGGAGAGGCGACGGGCGCGCAGAACGCCCCTCGCGACGAGGAACGCCGCGCTTGGGACGCCGTCCCGCCAAGATCACTGGGCAATATCTGACTACGGCCTGCAGTGGGCAGACCGGCGCATCTACTTCCCTACAATAAACACGCAGGACGTCGTGCCGCTGCCGCCGATGTTGAGCATCGCGAAGGTCTTGGCGTCGTCCACCTGATATTCGCCCGCCGCGTTGGTCACCTGCCGATGACAGTCGAGCATCTGGCGCACGCCGGTGGCGCCGACCGGATGTCCAGCACCGATTAATCCGCCGCTCGGATTGATCGGTAACTTGCCGCCCAACTCGATCACGCCCTCTTCGACCGCTTTCCACGACTGGCCCGGCTTGGTGATGCCGAAGTGGTCGATCGCCATGTACTCCGAGGTCGTGAAACAATCGTGCGTCTCGATTCCTGACAGCTTCTCCGGACCTGAAATCCCGGCGCGCTTGAACGCATCGACAATCGCCTGGCGCGTGTGCGGCAGGACGTAGGGATTGTCCTTGCTCTCCGCCACTTTGGCGTCGAATTCGAGCGGTGCGGTGTGATGGCCCCATCCGAGGATGCGCGGAATATCGTCGAGCTTGATACCGTTGCGCTTGGCCCACGCGCTCGCGAATTTTTCGGATGCGAGAAATACCGTCGTGGAGCCGTCGGTCACTTGCGAGCAGTCGCTCACCTTGATGCGTCCGCCGATCACCGAATTGTATTTGCTCACGCGCTGGGCGTGGCTTTCGCTCATGAACCAGTTGCGGGTCTGCGCGAGCGGATTGCGCTTGGCGTTGGAGTAATTGACCGCGGCGATGTGCGCGAGGTGCTCGTCCTTAAGGCCGAAGCGCTTGTCATATTCGTCGCCTAGGCGCCCGAACAGCTTCGGGAAGGGGAATTCCACGCCCTTGGCCTCGCGCTCGTACCACGCCGCAGTGCCCAGGTAGTCGCCGCCGGTGGCGGAATCGACCGTCTTCATCTGCTCGACGCCGGCGACCGCTGACAAGTCGTAACGGCCCGCTTCGATTTCCGCCGATGCGGCCAAGAGCGCAATCGAACCGGATGCGCACGCGGCTTCATGCCGGCTGGTCGGCAGTCCGGAGAATGCCGGGTCGATCTCGACGAAGAACGCACCGATATGGCCCTGCTTTGCGTAAAGTTCGGCGGCAAAATTTCCGACATGGGCGGTTTCGACCTCGCGCGGCTCGATCTTTACGGCTTCGAGCGCACCGAGTGTCGCCTCCCGCATCATCGCAACGAAATGCTTGCCTTCTTTCGACCAATTGCGGGCGAAGTCGGTCTGTGCTCCGCCCAGGACGTAAACCGGCGCCGGCTTTGACATTGTGCGCTCCTTTATCCGACAAAGGTGCGGCCATATTCCAATATGCCGCCCGTAAACATCCTAGCACCGTTTGAGGCCGCTTTGTCGAGAACCGGAGGGATCGGAAGTTTGAGGGATTTCATCATCGCGATCGTGTTCTTGGCCCCGATCAGGTCGACGATCGCGGTCGGCGGCGCCCAGTTGAATCCGTATGACATGATCGTATCGACGTCTGCGGGTGTAGCCGCCACTTCGCCCACGCGGTTTAGCCCGTAACTCACGTAGCCCAGCACGATGCGCCGGCATAGCTCGCCTGCCGCCCCAGGAGCATCGGCGAGCGCCTTAAACGCCTCGGCATAACGCCCGACGCGATTGAGTCCTTTCATCTTTTCGACGAACTCGATCGGCTCCGGCTTAGCCAACGGCTGATGCTCTCCCGTCTTTGGATCGAGCACGAAGACTTCTTTCTTGCCGGCCCGGCGGTAAAACCCGCCCCGCTCGGGGGTCTTGTCGCCCAAGCATCCCTCGTGGAGCGCCTTGTCCATGTAGGCGGGCATCTTGAAGCAATCGTGCGCTTCGTCCTTGCAGTTGGCGTAGACGTTATCGACGATCGCCTTGTGCACGTCCCATCCCACCAGATCGATAGTCGCCAGCGGCGGCATCGCGCGCCCGGTATGCGGGCCGATTAGATAGTCCATGTACGCGATGCCGTGTTCTTCGGCGAGCTGGGCGATTTCGTTCAGGACCTTGAAGCCGACCCGATTGCCGACAAATGCGGGCTTGTCTTTTGCGACGATCACTTTGCGGCCCAACTGCGAGGCCAGCATCGCCACGACATGCTTCACGATCGCGGGGTCGGTTTCCGGACCCGGAATTACTTCGGTACCGACGATAACGTGCGGCGGATTGAAAAGATGGATGCCCAGGAAATTCTTGCGGAACGAATCGCTGCGCCCTTGCGCCATTCCCGCGATCGACAATCCAGAAGATCCCGTGGCAACGATCGATTCAGGCCGGCGATGCTGGTCCACGATCTCGAAGAATTTCTTCTTGAGCGCGGCATCCTCCGCCAGCGATTCGAAGATTATCGCCGCCTCGCTGATTGCCTTGGGCAGGTCGGCGTCGTAGGCGCCGATTGCGATGCGCTCCGAGATCGCCTCGGCGCGCGCGTCGCTTTGCGCGTCTTTAAGACCCTCTGCGGCCTTTTCGCGCGACCGCGCTAGCATCGTCACCGCGTATCCCGCCCCCGCGAACACGCATCCCGCGCCCGACCCCATCGTGCCGTTGGCGCCGATCACTACTACCTTATTGTTCTGTCCCAAGCGGGTCTCCAATCCTTTCGGTATCGGGATTTCCCAAAGCGGTGAGTCCCAAAATCGATTATTTACAAGCAGCCGGAAATATTAGCCGAGCGAATTTTTTTTTGCCACAGGCGCGAATGTCGGGCACTGGTGCAGTTTGGAGTACGGGGATGTTTCCAGAAGCGGTCGCGTATCGAGTGCTCGGCCTGCGGTCGCGTCATAGCGGGCGGGCAAATTGAGTTTGGGGCTTCGAGGAGGTCATCGCGGAAAAAATACCCGTAATCAGTGGTGAAATTGGGTTCGTTTCGTAATTTTTCTTTAATATTTTTCACCGAGGAAAGGCAGTGCCGCTTGATTTTTACTTGGGATATGCGGCGGCTGGCATCATTGTACGCGCTCCGGGCGCTGCCCATAAGGCTGAACCAGTTCAGCCTTGACCCCAAGGCGCCGGGCGGGAGCATGGTGGTTTACCAGCGATCGCAAAATCAAACTGAACCAGTGCCGAATGTCGGCGATCCCCCCTCGTCAGGCACCCCTTTGCCGCGCCGTACCTACCGGCCCGGAAAGTGGAATACGACCGGCACAATAGCCCGGCTCTCGGATCTCCCGCAGAGTTGGCATTTCCCGATATGCTCTGTTTGTGCCAACACAAGCTGTTTGCTATTCTGACCAGCAGTTTCATCGCATTGGGGCCGGATGCGGCTCCGCCATCACGGGGAGGATGGCGCAATGGAAGCACCTGCGGGGAAAATACGGCTCGGCGCAATCGCCATCATCGGCTTCGTCGCATTCGGCGTTTTGAGCGCACTGATTCGCAGTTCGTCCCACGCGCAAGCGTGCGGATACGATTCGACGATCCTCGCTGACAGTCCCACCAGCTTCTGGCCGCTTAATGATTTCCCTGGAATCATTGTTTGTGACGTAACTCAGAGCTGCTACACCGGCAACACCGGCACGATTCAACCATCGTATGGTCCGGTCACGCTGTTTGTGACGGGCGGAGCTGCCGATGGCGAAACGGCGGCCAGCTTCGATGGTTCGAGCGGCTTTATATCCACCGAACCCGGTCATTCCTATATCAACCCCGGCTCCGGCGGCTATTCGCTGGAGGTCGCGTTCAAGACCGCCAACGGATACGCGAGCGGCGGCAAATTGATCGGCTTCGAAAACCAAAATGTCGCTACCGGGACTCAATTCGATCGCATGCTTTACATGACCGACGCGGGAAATCTGGTCTTCGGACATGTCAGCAACATCTCCAGCGCGGTCATTACCGTTCAATCGCCAGGATCGTATAACGACGGCAACTGGCATTTGGCGGAGGGTGTCTGGGACGGCTTAAAATTGCGTCTGTATGTTGATGGCGCGCAGGTCGCTTCTTACGGAACCCTGGACCCGCCACTTAACTACGGCGGCTGGTGGAGAATCGGGGAAGGCGCCTTCAACGGCAGTTGGCCGAATCAGCCATCGAGCGGATTTTTTGCCGGAACTATCGAGAAGGTGGCGATTTGGAACTCAACCAAGCTGTCGGCCGCGCAGGTTTCCAACCATTACAACTCTTTCTCTACCGGAAATTGCCCGACGCCCACGGTCTCGCCGACTCCGACCGCAACTCCCTGCGGATACGACCGGATTACCCTCAACGACGGCCCCACCAGCTTCTGGCCGCTCGATGACGGGCTCGGATCTTACGTCCTGGATATCACCACCGTCGGGACCAATACCGGATTCGTTCAAGGTGGCGCCACTTTGGGAGCGACGGGAGGCGGCGCGGACGGGGAAACCGCCATGCAGTTGAATGGAACCAGCGGTTATGTTTCCACCACCTCGCAATACATAAATCCCGGCTCCGGCGCCTACACGGTGGAAGTCGCGTTCAAGACCGCCAATGGCTATGGCAGCGGTGGCATGCTGATCGCATTTGCAGACCAGAAGACCGGCCTCCCCGTCAGAAATGATCGCATGATCTATATGACCAATACCGGAGTGCTGGAGTTTGGGCATATCCAAAACAGCAATAGTACCGTCTTCACTATCGCATCGGCGGCATCATACAACGACGGCAATTGGCATATGGCTGCGGGGGTGTGGGACGGCACACATTTCCTTTTGTATGTCGACGGCGCGCTGGTCACCCCTTTCACGAACCCGAATGGACCTCTTAACTACGGCGGATGGTGGAGAGTCGGGTACGGAGCGTTCAATGCCAGCTTTCCGGGCCAGCCTTCGAGCAATTTCTTTGCCGGAACGATCGAAAAACCCGCCGTTTGGAACGGCACCGCATTGACGGCGACGCAGATATCCAATCAATGGAAGGCGTGGCAAGGCATCTGCACGGTTTCCACTCCCACTCCCACCGGGGGTGCGACCCCAAGTCCGACGACGACTCGGACCCCAACCCCGACGGCCACGTTGACGACGACTGCCACGCCAACGCCGACATTGACACCGACGTCGACTGTGACAACCACGGCTACACGTTCGCCGACCGTCACGGTCACTACCACCGTCGTTGTCACGCCGACGGTCACGATCACACGGACGGCAACCGTCACGATCTCGCCGACAACCACCGCCACGGCGACATCGACATTGACCCCAACCGCGACTGTTACCAGAACAGCAACTACGACCGTTTCGCCAACGGCCACCGCGACGGCATCGGCGACGCTAACAGCAACCTCGTCTGTCACCCGGACGGCGACCTCTACCCTCTCGCCAACCTCGACCGCCACCGCGACGGCGACGCTGACCAGGACCCCGACGGCGACCGTCACCGCTTCGGCATCCCCGACCACGACCACCACGGTGTCGCCGACGTCCACTGCCACGCTCTCGCCGACAACCACTGCGACCGCGTCGACAACGATGACGGCGACGGCAACGGCCACCAGATCGGCGACCCGAACGGCGACCGCCACCGCGACGGCGACCGTCACCGCGACGCCGACCATAACGCCGACAATGACGATCACTGCGACGCCGACCAGCACCGCAACGGCGACCGCCACAGTGGTTTGCACACCGGCCGCGGTCTACGTGGCCAACAGCGGAAACAACAGCGTTACGATCTACGCAGCCAGCGGTAACGGGAACATCTTGCCGAACGCAACAATCATTGGAGCCGCCACCGGGCTGAACTCGCCGGAAGGCGTTGCCGTCGACTCGAGCGGGAACATTTATGTAGTGAACTTCAACACTCCCAGTGTCACGGTCTATCCGGCGGGCAGCAACGGAAACGTCACGCCAAGCGCCACCATCAGCGGCGCCAGCACGCAGCTGAATTCTCCTTTTGGCATCGCGGTCGATTCGAGCGGAAATATCTATGTGGCGAATTTCGGCAACAATGGCATCCTTGAATTTGCCTCCGGCAGCAACGGAAACGTCGCGCCCAGTAATGCGGTGTCGTGCCCGGCTGGCGGCACCGCCACCATTTGCGGCTCCTTAACCTCTCTCAACCAACCTATCGGCGTGGAACTCGACACGACCGGCGTCATCTATGTTACGAACTACCTCAGCAATGCCATTACCAAGTACCATGCCGGCGCCCACGGGAATTTGCTCCCCAGCGCCAATATCAATGGCGTCAACACGCAGCTCAGCAGCCCCGGAGGCCTCGCGATAGACTCATTCTTCGACATCTTCGCGGAACTCACCTCGTCAAGCTATGGCGAGTTCGCAGCCGGCAGCAACGGCAACGCCACGCCCAGTCCGGTCGTCAGTGGAGGCAATACAGGACTAAGCGGGCCCGGCGGTCTTGCTTTGGATTGCCACCAAAATCTGTATGCCGCCAATAACACCAACACCATCACCGTCTATCCGCCCGGAAGCACCGGCAACCAGACACCGAATGCCACCATCAGCGGCGGAAATACCGGACTCAATGAGCCGTTCGGAATCGCGATTGGCACCTTGTACGGACCCTTTGGAACATCAACCCCGACTGCGACGGTGACGCCGACGGCGACTGTAACCAGGACTGCAACCCGCACGGCGACGCCGACCCTAACTCCATCTCCCACCGCAACCAGAACCGCTACCGCAACTACACCGACCGCGACTCCAACCACGTCAGTTACCGTGGGACCGGCGTCATGCAGTTCCGGAAGCGTGGTGGAAGGGAACACCGCGACTTCGTGTGTGTTTACGGTAAACAACACCGGATTCACCAATCACGCGATAATTTCCAGCATCACGATCGACGACACGTTGGACTTCGGCGTGTTCTTCACCGACTGCCAGGCGCCGGGCGGAATCCCCGCGCAGTCCGGATGCTCGATCAACGTGTCCTTCACGCCACAAAGCACTGGGCCGTTCACGACCCACATGCACATTACCGACAACGCCTCCAGCAGCCCGCAAAGCGTAACGCTGACCGGCACGGGAACATTGCCGCCGTCGACGACGGATACGATCACGCCCAATCCGCTGGCATTCGGCGGATCGCCGGTGACAGTCGCCAACGAACAGTTCCTAACCGTGAACAACACCGGCTTCACCAATCCGCTGGTACTGCAGACACTGACGCTGACCGATACGACGGCGGGCTATACGGGAGCCAACGAGTTCACGCTGGTGCCGGTAGATTCGAGCTGTCCAATCGCGCCGGCGGGACTGGGACCCGGCGGGAGCTGCATACTGGCGATCGATCTAACGCCGGATGCATCGCACGTGGACGCGTCGATTACCGGAACGCTGGTGGTCACTGGAAACGCGACGACCAGCCCGCAGACTATCAATCTGACCGGGTACGGTGTGTTTGGCATCACCGGGAGCGGCGACTGCTTCACGACGGCGACCGGGGCATGCGACGCGACGCAGAGCAGTGCCGGCTTCTCGGGTAAATCGTGCCTGATCGACACCGGTACGTGCACTACCGTCGCGGGCCCGGGATGCAATTGCCAGTAGACCGGAATTAGTCGATTGCCAGGCTGGCGAAGGTGACTGCCGACTCGGTCTGCGGTTCCATCGCGATGCCGTACTTGAGCAGCCGGCCGGTGCGGCCCCGGAGAACTTCGAGCTGGGTGTACATCGGCGAGAGGCCGCAAATTTTGCGAGCGTCGCGATCCTTTGCGATCGAGTTGAAAAATCCTTCGGGATCGCCGCGCTTGATCTGTTCGATAAGATCCAGATCCTCCTGCTGGACGCGGGCCGCAATCGTTTGATCTACGGCGAAATCGTCGCCGAATTTCTTGCCTACGTGAGCGAAATCGACCGCCGCCAGCACCAGCACGCGGCGTTTTTCGGCCGATATTTCCGCCTTCAGCGCATCGACGAAGGACGCCACGCGCGGATCGTTTACCGGCATCGAATTGCGTTGGACCATCTCGTGAAACGAACTGACGAGAATCGGCGCAACTTGGTAACCTCGCGCTCCCAACGCATAGGCCAGAAACAACGCCTGGAACTCGATTGAATGCTCGCCGCGGTGCAGCCATTCACCGGCGAATAAGTCGCCGCCCCGGTAGCGCGCGGCCAGCCGATCGATGAATGCGCTGTCGGTCTCGACCGTGCCCAGCGGGGTTGCATAATTCTTTCGCGTCGCGGTGAACAGTTCCGGGCCGCCGCCGTAATGCGACGTGCCGAGAATCACGACCAATTCCGGCGGCTCGTGCGCCATCAGTTCGTGGTATGCGTGGGCATACGCGGCCGCGCCCCGGCGCGGATCGATGTGCGGCGCGATAAGGCCGGCCAACGCGGCGTCTGTGCGCCGCATCGGCGAGCGGCCGGGACCCTCCGGCGGATCGAAGAAGCGACCGAGTTCAAGGCGCAATTGCGCGGGATCGCTCGCGTAGCACAGTCCCGCCAGTGCGGCGGGGCGCTCCGGGCTGGAAAAAAATTCCTCGCGCACGCTCCTTTCGCGCTCGGCAAATGAGGGGCTTTCCAGAAAATAGGCCTTGTCCAGTGCCGCGATCAGCCGCTCCAGCGTTTCGACCGAAACGTCCTGGCCGTATCGCTTGGCAAAGGCCGCCTGAATGGCGGCGAGATCGGTCGCCCCGTTGAATAGCGTCACGATGAAGTAAGCGCCCATTCCAAGCACAATCGGATTGGGAGCGAGGCCGCTCGGATCTCGCAGGCATACCATCGTCTCTCCGTCCTGCTCGACGGGAAAGGCTTCAACGTGGCGAACTTTCGGCTTGTCCATCGTAATATTCAGGGTGGCGGCGCGCACCGGCATCGCGCGGGCCGCGTTTACAGATGCTACGGCCTTTGCCAAAATCCGGCAAGCAACAACATTATCGATGCCTCCAGAACACCGCCGCCGCGCTCCCCTGACGCGTTCGCGAGTCCGCCGCACTGCGGCGCCGCCGCATGCGCGCTACCGCGTGGCCGCTGCCGGCGCAATCGGTCCGGGTGAATCGCTCAAATTTATGCTTCCGATTCGCGGCACCGACGAAGAGTGTTTTCTGATCAATTTCAACGGAGAGTACCACGCCTACCTCAATCGATGCCGGCATGTGCCGATGGCGATGGACTGGGTGGAGAATCAATTTTTCGCCGGCGAGGGGCGCTATCTGATGTGCCAGACGCACAACGCCTGCTACGAGCCGGCCACGGGCGAATGCGTTGCGGGTCCGGCGGCAGCGTGCGGAAAGTTTCTCTATCGTGTACCGATCGAGATCGTCAAGGGAACGATCTACGCGCGATCGCCAGAACAGGAATTCGAAGACTGAGATCGCTGGCGCGATTATTCGTATTCGTCGCCGAAATGGGCGCGCACGATGCGCGCTTTGAGGTATTCGAGGGTTCCCAAATCCTCAACTATGTCGCCGCCGGTATCGTAGAAGAACAGTTCGCCGTTCTTCGTGCGGCCAACCGCGATGATCCATTCGAGGTCGTCGCGATCTTCAAGCAAGTAATTGATCGTCTGTGCGACGCCGCGGCCCGGAATAATCGTAATCTTCGGACGCGCGAGTTTTTCCTTTTCCTGCTTGTTTGCCATTTTTCCTCAACCAACCGGCGGGAAGGTCAGCGAACCGGCCTCTTCAGTTAAATTAAGAACGCGCCACGATCTAAGTCAATAGGAGGTGTGCAACAATCTCGGTGTGATGCGTGTTCGGAAAAAAATCGAACGCTCGAACTCGATGCAATTCATAACCGCCCGCGGCCAATGATCGCAGATCGCGCGCGAGCGTAGTCGCATCGCATGACACATAGACGATCGCTTGCGGCGTCAGCTTCATCAGCGGTGTCATCAGTATCGCGGCGCCGCTGCGGGGCGGATCGAGGATCGCAATTTCGGGACGATAGCGCGCGCGAAGCAGGAATCCGGCCGTTTCGGAGGCCTTCATCGCGATAAATTGCGCGTCGGTGAATCCGAGTCGCTTCGCATTTCGTGCTGCCGCCGCGATTGCCGCTGCCTCCGAGTCCACCCCGGTAACCCGCGCGCCGCGACGCGCGGCAGGAATGCTGAAGTTTCCCGCTCCGCAGAACAGATCAAGGAGCGCCATGCCACTGTGCGGCACGGCTATCTCCATTACCTCGGCCACCAGCTTCTGGTTCTGTGGACGATTTACCTGGCTGAACAGGTCGGCCTCAGCCTCGAGCGCGAGGCCGGGCTCCAGTTCAATCGCGATCGTTGCGTCGCCAATAACCTCGCGGCGCGCTCCCCCGCGCATTACGATGCCCGCGATTGAACGATCATGTTCCATCACGTTTCCGGCCCGCCGAAGGTCTTCCGCGTCCGGCGGCTTCTTCAGGTCCGCGACCAGGACATCGCGCCCGGCGCCACGGACCACTTCGATCTCTTCCACCCGCTTGCCGAGCGACCGCGCCAGATGCAGCGGCATCTTCAGGCCCGGCTCCGCGACCAGACAGGAATCGATTTCAACAATCGAATTGGAGGAAAACGCGTGGAATCCAAGCGAGCCGTGCGCTCCCACTTTCAGACGGATGCGCGAGCGATATCCGAATTCTTTGGGTGCCGGCTCGACCAAACTAGCCGGGTCGATTTCACGGCCGATCGCATGGCCGATTTCACGCGCGATCAATTCTCCCTTGATTCGGACCTGTGCCGCATAGTCGATATGCTGCCAATCGCATCCGCCGCATCTGGGGACGAATGGACACGGCGCTGCGCGCCGATCGGAGCTTGGTCGCACGATCGAGACGATCTTCGCCAGCAGGAAATCGCGGCGCTCGGCTTCGATTGCGACGTCAACACGATCGCCCGGTACCGCACCGGGAACCATCACCGCTTTGCCGTCCAGCCGCCCCACGCCGTACGGGCCAAGCGTCATCGCATCGATTTCAATCTCAGCCATTGCCACGAACGAGTTTATATTCCTGCCGCACCCAATCTCCACGAGTACGGACGGCACTGGAATTGGGCCATCGCAGCGGTAGCCCAAATGTTCGCCCGCGAATTATAATCCGGATGTTGGCGCGGCATCGCGCGAACGCTCGTGAACCTGCTGGGTGATGCCATTGGCGATCGATACTGAATTGCGTCAATTGATCGATCGAAGCTTTCCGGCCGATCGTGCCCGGCGCATCGCAATTTTCACCGAGCGGCTGTTCGCCCGCGAGGAATTTCCGGCTCAAACCGACGCGCGATCCCGTCTCCAGGTCGCCATCTCAGCGTTCGATTTCTTTGCCATCCGCATCGAGCCAATTGTCGTGCGGGTGGTACCCGGCCCGCCCGACGACGCGATTACGATCGTGGAGACAGCAACCGCCGATTGCCCGTTCATCGTTGACAGTCTGCGTGAGTATTTCCATTCACTCGGCGGCCGGGTGCGTACGATGCTGCATCCGGTTTTCATGGTTGCGCGTGCGGCGGACGGAACCATCACCTCGATGGAACAGGCACACGCCGCCGAGCGCGGCGAATCGCTGGTTCATGCCGAACTTGAAATGGCCGCTTCGGCTGAGGCGATCCGCCGAATTGAACGTGAGGTGCGAGGCGTGCTGACCGAGGTGCATCAGGCCACCGACGACTTTCGTGCAATGACCTCCCGCGCGCTGCAAATCTGCGAGGAGACTGCACCGCGCCGCGATCTCGCCGAGGTCCGCGAATTCATTCGCTGGCTGGTAAATGGCGGCTACGTTTTTCTCGGCTATCGCCGCTATTTGATCGATGCTCGCGGCGATGGGGGCGGAACGTTCAAAGTCGACCTCGGCTCGGAGTTCGGCATTATGCGCGCGCATGATGAATCGCGCTTCCGCAGCACGGGTAGGCTCGACGAACTGACTCCGGAGCGCCGTGAATTGTTCTTTGATGGGCCACCACTGGTAATTGGCAAGGCGCGAGCTGAATCGATCGTCCATCGCCGTAGGCCGATGGATAGCGTGTCGATCCGGCGCGGCGATCGCGCCGGCAAGACGGCAGCCTTCGATCACTTTGTCGGCCTGTTTACGTCCAAAGCCTACGCCGAGGAAGCGGAGCATATTCCGACACTGCGCGCCAAACTTGGCGAAGTGCTGCAAGCGGAAGGCGTCGCCAGCGGTTCGCACGATTACAAAGAGCTCGTTGCGGCATTCAACAGCTTCCCCAAGGACGAATTGTTCCGTGCATCGGTTCCGGAGCTCCGCGAGCAACTCCGGCTGATTCTCGACGTACGGAGTGAAGCCGCGGTCCGGCTGATGTTCGTGCCGGATACGCATCGCGGCGATGTGATCGCGCTGGTCGTGATGCCGCGCGAGGCATTCTCCGCCGCCGTGCGAGTACACATCCAAGACGCGCTGGCGGCGGGCCTCGGCGGCAAGGTGGTCTACTACTATCTTGCTCTGGGAGAAGGTTACACGGCGCGGCTTCATTTCTGCTTTGCAGCGCCCCCGCCAAATGCCGCGGCAATTCGCGAGCTGGAAGCGGTCGTAATCCGGCTCGCGCGTAGCTGGGAGGACCGCCTGCGCGAGCGCCTGATCGAACGGGTCGGATTGGCACGCGGTCGCGCACTGGCCGGCCGATGGGTTGGGGCGTTCAGCGCCGATTATCAGGCTGCAACCGATGCGGCGCGGGCGGCGCTCGATGTTCTCGCCGTCGAAGCGCTGATCGCCCAGGGCCGCGATTTCTCCGTCGAGGCGCACCCGCGCGCGGCCGATGCCTCAGGAAAGAGCGAAATCAGAATGATCGGTTTGGGTGAGCCGCCGATGTTGTCCGCTCTTATGCCGACGCTGCAGAATTTTTCTATTCAAGTTTTGACCGAGGATGCCCACGATCTCAGGCTCGGCGGCGGCAAGGCCACGCGTGCGTTCGTCCAGATTTTCTCGGTGCAGGGACCGGCCGGCCAACCCTTTTCCGAACTCCCCGGTGCAGTGCTGATGGCCGAGGCGCTTACCGCCGTTCATGGCGGAATCGCGGCGGACGATGCACTTAATGCCCTGACGTTGACCGCGGGGCTGGAGTGGCGCGAGGTCGCACTTTTGCGTGCGTACCTGGCGGCAGCGTTCCAGATGCGGCTTGCGCCCTCGCGGCTCTCGTTGCAGCGCGCACTGTTGCTCTACCCAGATCTAGCACGCCTGATGTTCGAATATTTCGACGCACGGCTTGGAGCCGATCGCAATACGTCCGCGGAGAAGCCCGCCGAAATTCGTGCCGCCTATTTGGAACGGCTGGCCACGATTGAAAACATCGGCGACGACCGCGTCGCGCGGACGTTGCTGGCGATGGTCGAGGCGACGGTGCGAACCAATTTCTTTTGTGCGATGCCCGAACCCGACCCATACATTGCGCTTAAATTCGAAAGCTCACGTATCTCGGGACTGCC
>DATKOZ010000046.1:0-7617 GCA_035524375.1 Binataceae bacterium (SeqCode)
CCGCGATGACGAGCCCAACGGGGCCAGAGCGGCGGAGCCGGAGCGGCTGCTCACCGCAGGCGAGCTCGCCGACCGCTTGGGCGTGCCCGAATCATGGGTCAGGAACGAAGAGCGCCGCGGGCGCATCCCCGGCGTTCGGCTAGGAAAATATGTCCGCTTCCGGGCCTCGGAAATCGAGCGAATTCTTGCCGAACGGGTGCGCAAATGAGCCTAACCTTTCGCGCACTTTTGCCTAGCGCCCAAACGTTGAGAGCGGCGCGCGTACCACGATAGAGGTCTGCGCGAGAGAGACGCGATGGCAAAGATTTGGAAGCGCCACAGCGCGGATTGCACCCGTGGCAAATGCGAGTGCCGGTGGGTTCTCGATTACCGGCCTTTGGGCGTTCGCGGTCCCCGCCAGCGCCTGCGCTTTGAAACGCACAAGGAGGCCGAGCGGTTCCTAATCAGCACGCAGCACAAGGTCGCGGTCGGCGATTACGTGGACCCTGCCAAGGTGCCAACGTTTGAAGAAGCAGCCGAAGATTGGTTCCGCGGCAAATCCCATTACCGCCCGGCGCACATCGCCGACATTCGGGGACGGCTGGACAAACATCTCCTGCCCCGCTTTGGAACACGACGCTTGGACAGAATCACGGTTGCGGACCTAGACAAACTCCGTGACGACCTTCGCTCTTCCGGCTACGCACACACCACGATAAACCGGCTGCTTCAAATCGCAGGGGCGATTTTCCAGCTTGCAATTAACCATGGACAAGCCACGGTTGATCCCACCACCCGGGTCGAACGGGTCAGAAAGGCCGCACGTGAAATTACGCTTGACGACGATGGACTTGAGAATATCCCGATCCCGGATCGGCTCCTGAGCCCGGCTGAGATCGCTCGGCTGCTCGAAGCGGCTGCGCCGGGCTTTGAGCGAACGCTATTTCTGGTCGCCTACTTGAGTGGCGCACGCCAGGGCGAGCTTTTTGCGCTCAGATGGTCGGACCTTGAGTTACCCAAGGAAGGTCCGGGGACCATATTCATTCGGCGCTCGCTCAGTTGGGCACATCTTCGTGGAGAAGAACCGCGCCCGAGGTACTACGCGCCGAAGACGGAGGCCGGACTGCGCAGAATCACGATCCCTGCCGAGTTGGTCGCGGCGTTGAAACGCTGGAAGCTCCAATCCCCGCCATCGCCGGAGCAGCTCGTTTTTCCCCGACCGGACGGGAGCGGAAAGCCGCTTTATCGCGAATTTGTATTGAGGAAGATGCTCTACCCGGCGCTAGAGCGGGCGCGCCTCCGGCGAGTCCGCTTTCATAGCCTGCGACATTCCTGCGCCTCCGCGCTGATCGCCGCGGGCGCATCGGTAACCGAGGTTCAGCATCAACTGGGGCACGCCTCGCCCGCGATCACGCTGGCGGTTTATTCCCATTGGTTTCAGGACGCCACGGGGAGCGGCGCGATCGACCGAATCACGCTCGCAGTGGCTGACATGGCAAGCGGAACTCAGAGAAAGTGGGCACAAAGTGGGCACTTCGGGCCAAACGAACAAGTTGAAAGTGGAGCGGCCACTTGAAAAAAACTTTGATAAATTGCAGGCTTAGCGCGTCCTGTGGGCGGTTAGCTCAGTGGTAGAGCATCGGCCTTACAAGCCGGGGGTCGCAGGTTCGAAACCTGCACCGCCCACCAATGAAATCTTGGTCTTAGCTCTAACCTGGCTAAGACGACCGCCAGCACCGAATCGGTTGCATTGCAGCGGAGCCACCTGCTAGGGGCATCGCAGCCTGAGGCGTTTTAGTAAGTCCCGGCAGAATGCGATGTCTATAAATCGTAGAGTATTGAATCTCCTCCTCCGGCGGCGGCGCCGCTTCCTCAGTCGATGGGCGAACGATCAAAAAGCTCGGATGGCCGCTCCAGATCGCCCTCCATACCTTGATTCCGAGCGGCCAGTGGAAGATCGGGTCACAGATCTAATCGGACGCATGACCTTGGAGGAAAAGATCGAACAGATGTCCGGGCCATCGACTCCGGGCAGTGCTATCAAGGGATTTTTCACGGTGCTGGTTCCACTGGCGGGGCCTGCAAACAAGCGGCTTGGCATTCCGCCGTTCCTATCGACCGGCTCGTCCCATGGCGCTTCGTACTTCACCACAGCGTTCCCGTGCGCTATGGCCCGCGGAGCGAGTTGGGACGTCGACCTTGAATACCGGGTGCATGAGGCGATCGGAGCCGAGGCGGCCGCCGTCGGCGCAAACGTGCTGCTGGCTCCGTGTATCAACCTGCTGCGACATCCCGGATGGGGCCGAGCGCAGGAAACCTATGGCGAGGACACACACCATCTCACGCGGATGGCGGTGTCAGCGGTTAAAGGCGCGCAGCAGCACGTGATTGCCCAGCCCAAGCATTATGCCCTCAACAGTATCGAGCGCGATCGTTTCAAGGTGGATGTTCAGGTTGACGAGCGGACAATGCGCGAAATCTATCTGCCAGCGTTCGAAGCCGCTGTGAAAGAGGGCAAGGCGAGCAGCATCATGAGCGCTTACAACCGCGTCAACGGCCAGTATTGCGGCGAACATCACCGGCTAATCCAGGAAATATTGAAGGGCGAATGGAAATTCGACGGGTTTGTCATGTCCGATTGGGCTTTCGGGACGCGCAGCACGGTCGCCGCTGCCAACAATGGACTCGACATCGAGATGCCAAGTCCCGTCTTCTATGGCACACGGCTGTTGAAAGCCGTGCGTGAAGGCATTGTGCGAGAATCCGTTATCGACGATGCGATGCGGCGCATTATGCGGAAGAAGTTCGAGTTTGGGCTATTCGACCGCCCACCAGCAATCCACGTATCGGCCGCGGCCCGGAATCGGCGCCTTGCACGAGAAGCCGCAATCAAAGGTACAGTGCTGCTGAAAAACGAGCACCAAGTCCTACCCTTCGATTCCGGGTCATTGAGGCGAATGGCAGTAATCGGGCGATATTCCGCTTCTACCCGCATGGGCGATCTGGGCAGCAGTGCGATGGCGCCGCTGGGGGCGATTTCACCGTTGGACGGAATTGAGCGGCGATCCAAGGGCGTGCAGATTTTGCATGCCAGTGGTCGATCGATCGGTACCGCAGCACGGCTTGCGCGCGAGACCGATGCCGCTGTCGTGATCGCATCGCTCACGCCGATCGACGAAGGCGAATGGATCATGACGGGGGTGCCGTTTGGGGGAGACCGCGAACGGCTGGGGTTATGGCGCCATGATATCCGGTTAATCCGCGCCGTCGCGGCAGCCAATCCGCGCACTGTGGTCGTGATTCAGGCAGGCGGCGCCGTGACGATGGCCGACTGGATCGCCGATGTTCCAGCCGTGATGATCAATTGGTATCCGGGCTGCGAAGGCGGAAATGCGCTGGCCGAACTGCTTTTCGGCGACGCCAACCCGTCCGGAAAACTGCCGTTCACGATTCCGGTTTCCGAATCCCAGCTTTATCCAATTGGGAGCGGCAAACCTGCGGTACGATACGGCTTTTACCAGGGCTACAGATATTTCGATCGCGAAAATCGCGACCCTCAATTTCCGTTCGGCTTTGGACTTAGCTATACGCATTACAGGTACGACAACATCACGCTCAGCGGTGCGCCGCTTGGAACCGGGGGACGCGCAACGGTTACCGTAGATGTTACCAATTCCGGCTCGCGAGCCGGCGATGAAATCGTCCAGCTGTATGTGAGCATGGCGGACTCTACGGTCGAACGAGCGCCGAAGGATCTGCGCGGATTTACGCGCATTCACTTGGACGCCGGTGCGACAGGTCGGGCAAATTTTACCATTACGCCGCGCGATCTCGCGTACTACGATGTCGATTCAAAGCGATGGCGCGTGGAATCCGGAACCTATTCTGTAAAGATCGGACCAAGCTCGCGAGAGCTGCCGCTGTGTAAAACGTTCGAGTACGCCGGAGACAGCTCACTGTAGCAAATCAGTTGGAGGCCGGCCGATCGGGCCAGTATGCTGGGTCGCCGGCCACTTGTCTGCGAACCACTTGCGCGGCGCCGCCGAAGACCGCCAAGCCCTCGGCCATTTTGCGTGGAGGCCATAATCCCCTGCCAAGTAAAGGCGAGGCCGGCAGTTTGCCAACGAGTGTTTGGTGAAGTTTTGGCGCGCTGCTCCGGTGCGACACTTTCTTGGGCATGCGAGTGTGCGTGCCAGTCCGCAAGTTTTCGGTTACGATGCCGCGGCGCATCATTTGGGCTAAAAGAATGCTCCTCGCTGTCTTATATGGCTGTTGCGTATGCGGTTGTCTGAAACTGGCTTGAGATTGCTCCAGCCCCTGCGGGCCCAAGCTGCAACTGCCGGCAGGCAGTCATACTGGTTGTAGGGTAATGTTACCCTTGATGATGACGCTTGCCAGAGCCTAGACTATTCCAGGTTCGCTGCATGCCGGGAGGCGGAGCGATGAAAGAGCCCCTTGGGAAAATCAGCATCGCCGCATTCGCAATTTCCTGCGCGATTGCGTTCGCGATGCTGGCAGTGGCAGCTCGGAACGACAGCCATTCCAAGCCATTTGCCCCGCCCATTTTGAGCGAGTCATCGTCGCTGGCCCCTCCTCACGTTTCCTTCGCGAAGCTGCCGATGCGTTTCGAGGCGAATCGCGGCCAGACCGATACGCGGGTGAAGTTTTTGTCGCGCGGCGACGGCTACACGTTGTTTTTGACTCCCGATGGGGCGACGCTCGCGCTGCGCTTCCCTTCTCCTTCCCCTCCCACTGCGAATACCCCAATCCCGATCGGCGAGAGGCACCGGCAGGAGGCTGGCGGAAGGGAGCAGAAGCAGCAAGTTCTCCGGATGAAACTGGTTGCTGCGGATCTGAATGCCCAAATCGAAGGTGTCGAACCGCTTCCCGGCAAGGTCAATTACTTCATCGGCAACGATCGGAAGAAGTGGCGCACGAATATCTCCAGCTTTGCGCGCGTCCGGTATCGGAAAGTCTATCACGGAATCGACGTTGTCTATTACGGGACGAACCAACATCAACTGGAGTACGACTTCATCCTGGCACCGGGGGCGGATCCACGGGCAATCAAGCTCAAATTCGACGGGACGAAACAGTTATCGCTCACTTCAAAGGGCGATGTTGTCGCGAAGCTGGCCGATGGAAGCGAAATCGTCCAGCATCTTCCCGCGATCTATCAGGAGCGCGGCGGAAAACGCGAACTTGTAACCGGCCGGACGGTGATGCGCGGCAAGAATGCGATCGGCTTCGAGTTGGCGGCATACGATCGCACGCGCGCGGTGTATATCGATCCGGGCCTAATTTATTCCACCTACTTGGGCGGAAGCGGCAACAATGAAGGGAATGCGATCGCGATCGATTCTTCAGGTAACGCTTACGTGACCGGGCAAACCCCTTCAACCAACTTTCCTGTCACCTCCGGTGCGTTCCAGACCACCTTGAACGGCACCGTGAACGCCTTTGTCACGAAACTTAACGCAACTGGAACGGCGCTGATCTATTCGACCTATTTGGGAGGCAATTATGACGGCAGCAATGCGATTGCCGTCGATTCGACCGGAGCTGCGTACGTGACGGGCTATACCGAATCACAGAATTTTCCAGTAACCCCCGGAGCTTTTGAGGGCTACACGGGATACATCGTAAATGCCTTCGTCACCAAACTTTCACCCGATGGCTCTGCGCTGTCGTATTCGACCTATCTCGGCGGTAGCACCAATTGGTCGATTGGCTATGGTATCGCGGTCGATTCTACAGGCGTCGCCTACGTAACCGGGTTCACGCAGGCAACCAATTTCCCCACCACTGCCGGCGCATTCCAGACCGTCGAACAGGCGGCAGCGAATCAGCAAACGAACGCCTTCGTGACAAAACTTAACGCGACCGGCACGGCGCTATCCTACTCAACTTATCTGGGCGGAAGCGGATCGCAGGCCAGCCTTATGCAATCTGGAAACTTCTGCGACTCCGGCTATGGCGTTGCGGTCGATTCCGCAGGTGATGCTTATGTTGCCGGGGTCACCTGCTCATCTGATTTTCCAACTACGGCCGGAGCCGTCCAAACCATCAATAATGCTGTGGCCAATGTCGGCAGCAATGCTTTCGTAACCAAGCTTAATGCGACCGCTACCGGGCTGGACTATTCAACCTATCTGGGTGGCAATTATTTCGAAGATGCCGGTGGCATCGCGATCGATTCATCCGGCGCCGCCTATGTGACAGGACAATCCGGATCGGCCGACTTTCCCACCACCGCCGGCGCGTTCCAGACAGCCTATGGCGGCGATTATGACGCCTTCGTTACAAAACTGTCTGCCACCGGCTCGTCGCTGATTTATTCGACCTACCTCGGCGGCGCCGGCAACGACACCGGCAATAGCATCGCGATCGATTCCGCAGGTTCCGCGTACGTGACCGGACAGTCCGGTTCGAGCGACTTTCCAACCACCGCCGGCGCCGTCCAGAACACTCTTAACGGCGCCCGCGACGCATTCGTAACGAAGCTCACGGCTGATGCCTCCGCAGTCGCCTATTCAACCTATCTGGGCGGAAGCACGGACGAGAGCGGCGATGGCATCGCTATCGACTCGACAGGTTCCGCATATGTAGCAGGACAATCCAATTCGTTCGACTTTCCTGTTACCCCGGGCGCTTTTCAGTCCACATTGAATGGAACCTCAAACGCCTTCGTGGCAAAGCTCGACCTGCTTCCGTTTACCTCACCAACGCCGACGTGGACCGTATCGCCGACCCGGACCGCTACAGCGAGCCCGACCTATACGTCGACTGCGACGGCGACGATTTCGCCAACCGCCACTTTCACCGCGACACCAGCGATAACCGCGACTCCGACCGGGCCGACTCCCACTCCGACCGCATTGCCAGGTGGCCTCTGGCCGCTGTTCCATCACGATCTGCAGCATACCGGGCTGAGTGCATACAGCACGGCGGCTAATAACGGCAATCAATTGTGGACCTTCGCGATGTCGGGCGGTACGTCGTCATCGCCGGCAATCGACGGCAACGGCGTCATCTATCTGGGCGCGTATGGGGCCACCGCCGGCAGCGGTACTATCTATGCGATCAATCCAGACGGCACTCAGAAATGGTCATACGCGGTGGGCGAGCCGATCGATTCTTCTCCGGCGCTTAGCAACGATGGCGCTACGGTCTATATCGGCGGGACAGACGACTACCTGTATGCGCTCAACACGGCCGACGGATCGCTCAAATGGAAATTTGCAACCGCGGGCGAAGTTGAAAGCTCGCCGCTAGTCGGTCCCGACGGGACCATCTATGTCGGCTCCGACGATTGGAACGTCTATGCGCTGATCGACACCAGCAGCGCGGCGGCGGTGAAGTGGAACTTCTCGACGCTTGGCATGGTGCAATCGTCCGCGGCGCTCAGCACTGACGGCGCGACGCTCTACATCGGCTCATTTGACGGCAACCTGTACGCGCTGTCTACATCTGCGGGCGCGATGGCGTGGTCGTACGACGCGGGCGCTGCGATCTACTCGTCGCCGGCGGTGCGGGCGGACGGGTCGATCTACTTTCAGAACGTGGACGGACTGATCTATGCGCTGACCTCGTCGGGCGCGAAGAAGTGGAGCTTTGCGGGCACTGGGAACGCATACG